>VBAX01000119.1 GCA_005883075.1 Candidatus Bathyarchaeota archaeon
GAAACGCCTAGAACCGCTCTTCATCGGGAGGTCGAGGAAGAAGTCGGAATCAAGCTCGAAGAAGTCGGCGTGGAACTTGGCAGCCTCTCGGTCGGTCATCCTATGCGACGGTTGGAAATGAGGGTTCAGCCTTGGGTCTACGGTTTGAGTGTCAAGCCTATGGTCAGTATCGGTTCGGAAGTTGCCAGCTCTTTCTGGGCGAACCTTGCAGATCTACCTTCCACAAAGAAAATGACCGAAATTACGATCAGAAACAAGCCATGGAGTGTGGAGTCCTTTGTTGTCGAAGGAAAGATTGTCTGGGGTTTTACCTACCGGGTCTTGACTGAGTTGCTTCCAATTCTAGAAATCTCCCTCTAAGCTGGGATTTCAGGGATAGCCGAGTTTATGCCTTGCATCTTGCACGCCTCGCAAATCTCGAATGTCGTTGGCTCTCCGCAAGACTTGCAGGGTTGCAAATGAGACGGTGCGAGATTCGGTTCGGCGAGGGATCGAAGTCGGAGCATCGCCCGGTAAGCAGAGAAAGTCACACCTGGATGAGCCAGTTCCAGTTTGTTCAGAACCGTCCGAAGCTCATTCCTCAAAGCTTCGGTCATGTAGGGACACGAGGCGGTTTGAAACTGCAGATTCTCGGCATAGCCGTACATGACAGTTTCTCTCTCAGGGATGTCGCAGAGCGGCTTCACCCGGGTTAGGAAGAGACCACGAGGATCCTTCAGAACAGGGCTGAATCTAACGAATCGCTCAGCATCGCCTTGGAACAAGTTCAGCATGTAGGTCTGCACAATATCATCGAGGTTGTGGGCTGTCGCAATTTTGTTTGCTCCAACCTTCTTTGCGGCTAGGTTGATGGCCTTTCTGCGAAAAACGCCACAATAGGAACAAGCGGTCATCCTCTCTTGCTTGTTCTTCAGAAAATCGTCCAGACCGTATCCATACAACTCCTCAAACGAGACGACCTCGTGCTCTACCCCTAGATTTTCGCAGTACTTCGTCGCAAGATCAACGGCCTCCTCTCGGTAACCCGCGATGCCCTCGTCCACTGTGACCGCGGTGATACGCGTTCGGGGAAATCGCTTCCAGAGCTTGTGGAGGATCATGAGGAGTGTCAAGCTGTCCTTTCCCCCTGAAACTGCTACCGCAACGTGGTCGTCGGGGCTAAACATGTCCCAGTGACTGATGGTCCTGCGAACTTTTCGTTCCAACGACTCTCTGAAGCAACTCTTGCATAGAACCTTCCCCTCGTACTCTCTTCGAAAATAGCCGGGGTTGTGCTTGCACACTGTGCAGTATCTGAGATCCATCGGATCTATCTCGGAAATATTGTACCAAACAAGATGTATGAGAGCACTATGTTTGAGAGAAGAAGTCCTAAGGATACAACGCTGGCAACCATTCGAAGTGGCTTTCTGTTTTTCAGGCCCAAAATCTCCATTAGCGTATCGAGGTAGCGATCTCCATCAAACGGGAAGAGAGGGAGCATGTTGACTAGGGCGACGTTCGGAAGGATGAGACCCAACCAGAAGAATGCTGTGTTTAGCTGGTAAGTAGAAGCAGGGGATAGGAATTGGTTCCTTGTGGAATGGTAGTCTTGGTTGATTACACCGAGGATTGCTCTGCTTGAATTGGTTTCTGACTTTCCCGTAATCACGGGGTACGTCTGTCCTGTGCTCACCTGCACGAGGACGAGCGCCCCGGGATTGGCTCTCACCATAAAGTTCCCTAGGTCGCGGGTCTGCAAAACCTGCGTGCCGTTTACAGCTGTAATTACCGACCACTGAGGAATGCCCGCTGCCTGGGCAGGGCTTCCATTTGTGAACCCAGTAATCTGAGCACCAGAAGATGTGGGAACAAAGAGAGCGGCAGCAAGTATGAGGACCAGAGCGAAAGTGGCTATGTTCGTGAATGAACCTGCGGCGAACACCCTCAATTTAGTCCGGGCCTTTCTCTTGGCCAAGTTTTCTTCGTCAATCTCGACAAAACCTCCTGGAAGAAAGACGGCCATGAAGACTCCCGAGGATTTTATTGGAACTCGGTCGAGAACGCTTGCGATACCATGACCAAGCTCGTGAGGAATTAGTAATACGGCAATCGCGAGCAGAACATATGGGAAGATATCCCACCCAATGGTCAACCCCGGCAATGGAACAATCAGGAGGGTTGGCCCCGATTGCGAACTCCGAGAAAACAGATTGAATGCGTTAGTTATGAGACTGTAGATAATGAGTACGATGAATCCGACTCCCATGGCCGCACCAATGTCGAAGAAGGTGAGCCATCCCCTCCGTAATCGGCCACCTATCTTTTCGATCCAACTGTTGAAGACTACCGTTTTCAGCATGAGGTAGTAAGGCTTGGCAATGATTCCGTGCTTGTCTGCCTTCAACAGAACTGCCAGGGCGTAAATAACTACCCAAATAGCGAGATAGTACAGCAACGGAATGTACGGGTCGAGTAGGCTCAAGAAGGTCTTCTCTTAGTACTGGGAATTAGGCTCGGCTCAAGCGGGTTTCATATTACCTTTTTCAGCTTCTAGTTCGAAGCGTTCTTCTCAAGGCCGGGTCCGAGTCAACCCGCGTTTGAAGGACCTCTTCGAAGGATTCTCCATCTCGAACTGGAATTCTCAGATACATTCCTGTTCTACCGATTGTGTCCCTGCGCGTCAGGACCCTTACTCGTTCCATGACAATTGCAACGCTTACTCCCAAGAGTCGTGCGACTTCACTTTCCCTGCCGACGACAGGAGATTCGAAATGACCTTCCGGCGTCGGTTCGATCAAAACCAGTCTCTTTGTGCAACCCGGGTTTCGAATCTTTTCTTTCAACTCTGGGAGCGTGGTCTTTCCTCCGAACGCGTAGAACTCCAGCTCTAGTGAGCGGAAAGGTGTCAGCGGAACCGTAACTGACGTCGTCTGTTCGGCGTCTAATTGGATATGTGCCTTAGGGGAATGAGATGGGGTTGCTTGGGCGATTTCTCTTGAGAATATCGTAAAGCCAGCATTTTCCAGGGCGGCCTCCACGATCTGGGTGTTGACATCGGAGGGGATCAATACGTCTACGTCGCTCTTCTCGTCCACGTCTCCCCTGGCGACGCTACCGTGGGTTAGAGCAGTCTGTGACCATCCTGCGAGAGCGTTGATGACATGGACAGCTCTGTCTCTCAGTGAGTCCAGTCTTGCCCAATGAGCCGTAGGATAGACGACTAGGATCTTGTCTGAGGTTCTGCTCGGCTTTGGACCCGAGCCCCGTCTTTTCACAATGTCCCCTTGAACAAGTCTTCGCTGGCGAGTCCGGTTAGGTCAGAGCTCTTTGCTCGGTCTTGGAATCGAACTCGTTTCAATCCTCGGACGATGGCCGCTGGAATTGCTTCTCTTCCTTGTCCCATGACGAGCTCAGCCGCGCCGGCCACTTCGTCTGCTAACGCTACGTTCTTGAATTTCAATTGATAACCGAAAAGATCTCTTTGGCCCCGATAGTCGGCATGAGGTTTGAGACCTGCAATTCCGATCGTTTCCTCAACCTGTCCCAGCCTGAACGGTCGACTATGAGTATCGGTTATGATGACGCCAACGTCCTTTCCCGTGAGCCGCCTTATTCTGTTTCTCATCTTCCTAGCTGAAGCATCTGGGCTGGTGGGAAGTAGTGCATAGTTCTGGTCGCCTTTCACGTTCGACTTGTCAACGCCAGCGTTGAGACAGGTCCAGCCGTGTTTCGTTGTTACAATCAAGGCCATTTTGTCAGCTCTAACAATTCTCTTCGAGTCATTGAGCACTATCTGAACGAACTCGGGTTTTCGTCCCGTCTTTCGAGCAAGGACCGAGGCCTTCTTTGACGGCTGGACAGAGCCAAGGTTGACGAGCCTGCCTTCGGCCTTCGAAACGGCCTTCTGACCCACAACAAGTACGTCTTTTTCTCGAATCCCCCATCCAACTTTGCGGGCGCTATCAACTATTAACCGGGGCAAATCATTAGAGGGAGTCCAGTTAGGGGAAGTATCTGCAGGGCGGCGGGCATACGAGCCCGCTTGTTGTATGAGGTATACAAACTCGATTTTAGGAGAGAATTACGTTTCTAGCCGCGACGATAGGAAAGCATGTTTATATTCTGAAGGGTCCACTTTCCTCATGTCAGGTTGACTGGCCGGAGATCGTCCGGCGGCCGTGAGTAACGACTGCTGCTTTCTCCCGTAGCAACCGAACGAACGGAAGAAACGATGAACGGAGGTGGAAGATGCTATGGGTTATGAAAGGAGAGGCTATGGCGGTGGTGCCGGTGCGAACAGATTCGGACCGAAACCGGTCGAAGAAGGCAAAGAATACGATGTCGACATCAAGGAGATCAGTCGCCGCGGTGAAGGAATCGCGCGCGTCGAAGGTCTTGTTGTCTTCGTACCAAACACCAAACCCGGAGATCACATCAAAATAAAGATCACACGGGTTTCGAACCGCTTCGCTTCAGGCGAAGTCATCCAATAAGGATGCCCAATAAGAGGTAGGGAGAAACACGGTTTCTCCCAAATCCCCCATTTCTAATTCTACAAAAGCCTAAAGGCTGTATCGTCTGTCAAGGAACGAGTTTCCTATGACGGAAGGGAAGCCGGGCCGCAAGCGTTGGAGCGAAATCCGATCCTTCATCGATAGACGACCCTGGTCGTTCTTATCCTGGTCGGCCGGGCTGACCGCGCTTGCTTTCATCGTATTCTACGGGCTACAAGCAACAACGAACCCTCAAGTGGGAATACAGTTCGTCCAGTCAGAATGGCCTGATCCCTCGATCTTTCCTTACTTCTATGCCAAACCGATAACCTGGTTTGCGTATTTCAGCTTCGTATACTGGGCTGCGGGCCTCGAATCCAACAAGGAACATTTCCTCAAACTTTCCCCACGGGTTCGAAACATGCTCTTCCTCGGCACAGCTCTAGTTGCGTTCGCCTCGTTCTACGAGATCTTCTACAACTTCATGGTCTGGTTGGCGCTCGAGGTTCTGACGACTAATTGCTTGCCATACCCGTGTAACCCTGATAAAGTGGCAAGTATTTTCGACCTCAAAAGCCCTCTCAATCTGGTTTTCGCGACAAAGATTGTGACGACTGCCTTCGGATTGTCTATGTACTCGCTGTGGTTCCTTCACCGGGTCGATGTGGAGACGGAAAGGCGAAATCGGACCACTACGACTGTCGATAGCGGTGTGAAGGCGCCTGTGGCTATCCCGTCAGGGAAACATATAGAAATCGAGGCTGGCCTCTCTGCCCAGCAACCGATAGACCCAACTATAGACCGTACCTGAACCACCATTTTTAGGAAAAATTGACTCTTGGAAACCTATGACGTAGCCGTTATCGGAGCCGGTCCAGCAGGAGTTATGGCGGCGTGGAAAGCAGCAGAGTCACACGCGAGGACCGTTCTGATAGAGCGAGAACCCTCTCCGGGAAAGAAGGTTTGTGCCGAGGGAGTTCTCGCCGATGCTCTTATCGACGCAGAGCTCAAGCCTTCGAGCGAGTTTGTATCCAACTACATATCCGGCGCTGTCCTCTATGCCCCCGATGAACAGAAGAAAGTCAACGTGGGCGGCGAAGGCTACATTCTTGATAAGCCCGCTTTTCTTCGAGTCCTTGCTGACCGCGCTGAGAAGGCGGGGTCTGAAACAAGGTTCGAGACGTCCGTGGAAAATGTCGAGCGAAAAGACGGGTTGATCGAAATTCAGACGAAGAAGGGTGGAGAGTCCGGCTCGGTTAGAGCGAGGATTGTCATAGGATGCGATGGCACTGGGTCGATCCTGGCAAGACGATTTTTCCCCCGAAAGAACTACCAAGCGATTACGGCCTTACAATATTCGATGACAGATTGTATTGTGGAGGATGAGTCAAAGCTCGAAATTTACGTTGGGCATGAAAAGGCGCCGGCTGGGTACATCTGGGTGTTCCCAAAGGGAAAAGGTGATGCAAATGTCGGGATTGGCGTGAAAGGGGCTGGAGCGAAAGTGCTTCTCGACAAGTTCATCGAGAACCACCCGCGAGCCTTTGGATCTGCGAAGATAGAGCGGACCCTTGCCGCCCCCGTCCCAGTTGGAGGAGAGGCTGAGAGCTACGTTGCTGACAACATGATGTTATGCGGTGACGCTGCAAGCCAAGTCATACCGCTTACCGGAGCGGGCATACACACTGGTTTAGTGGCGGGAAAGATTGCAGGCGAAGAAGCAGCGATCTCGTCTCTCAAGGGGAACGTGTCTGCGGAGAATTTGCAACGCTACAGAGATAGATTTGACAAGTTGTGGGGAGACCGAATATCCAACAGTCTGAGGGCGTTGGATTCGTTCGAAAGATTCTCTGATAATGAGCTGAATATCATAACAGGCTTATTGGAGGGACAAGATCTGGTTGAGATGGCGAACGGTTTTAGCCCGACGAAAGCAGTAGGGCTAATGGCGCGACACCCGCTTCTAGCGATGAAGGTCGCCTATCAACTATTGACAGGATAGAAAGCGGAAAAAAATGGGACCCGTAGAAGCTTCTCTCCTTTCAGCTATCAAGGAACGAGGCTGCATCCACCTATCACTGATCGATCCTGAGAAATTTCCAGGACGTCTGTCAAAATCATTAGAGGATCTCGAAAGCTGGGGGACTGCCGCGATAATGGTCGGAGGCTCCACTCTCGACGGGACTGTGAAGAAGATCAAGGAGCTAACCGATCTCCCGGTTATTCTCTTTCCGAATGGTCCCGCTGGCGTGAGCCGTTTCGCTGATGCGATATTTTTCATGTCTCTCCTCAACTCTTCCTCGCCTCGGTTCCTGATACTTGCCCAAGCGAAAGGTGCGCCGTCTGTCAAGCGGTTCAAGCTCGAACCCATTCCGCTAGGGTATCTGGTGGTTGGAGATTCAAAAACTGCTGTGAGCTCTGTCGGAAGAGCGAACAGAATCCCCTATTCCAAGCCGGAATTAGCCGCTGCCTACGCCCTTGCCGCCCAGTATCTGGGAATGCGATTCGTCTATCTCGAAGCCGGTAGTGGAGCCGAACACCCAGTAGATACGAGCATGGTCGAAAAGGTCTCATCTGACCTGACCATTCCTGTAATTGTTGGAGGGGGTATTCGGACGCCGGACCAGGCGCGTGCCTTGGCGAAGGCTGGCGCTTCGGCGATTGTGACGGGAACTCTGCTCGAACAACAGGGACCCGGTCCGGTGAAGAGTATCGTGTCCGCGATGAGACGCGCCTAGTGGATAAGTCGTGAAGCAAGAGGCTGCTGGAGGAGTAGGTGGTACTGTTGGAGCATTCAACTTCATCCGCAGAGTAGGTTTCCCGTCGACTCCCGAGGTCCTCTCCGTATTCCTCACTATCACAGTTCTCGCATCCGTTCTCGCCCTTCCTCTTGCTGGGATTAGTCTCCAGGCTACGATTCTCTTTCCATTGATCGGAGTCGTGATTCCGACTCTTATCGGAGAGGCACTAAACTCGGCAACGATTCTTCACGGAGACAAGGTTCTGGCCTTTCGAAGGCTCGTTGGAATGGAAATTCTGTCATGGTTCTTGCTCGTCGCAGCGTTACCCCTGGGGGCAGTCGCCGGAATGGTCTTTTTGAACCCAGCGCTCTGGGCTGATGGATTCTTCACAGTACTGGCCTTCTCTCTGCCCTTACGATTTCTCACAATTGGCTCGATTTCATCGATGCACTCATGGAGGAAACCTTTGGCGTCCGCATTGCCACCGGTTCTCGCAATCGGCTCTTTCTCGCTCTTTGGATCGAGCGCTGGGCTGCCAGGTGCTTCCAGTATTCTTGTGGTCCGTGGAATCACCGCGTTTGTGGTCGGCATGATTCTTTCAGCCGTCGGCGTGGCAGGGATCATTCGAAATGCAGAACGTTCGGGCACGCCTGAGGTTCGAGATTCGCCGCTTACTCTGTTCAGGGCGTTTCTCCAACACTGGCTGAAGTCTGACCCTGAGCCTTTGGAAAAGCGACTTGGGACGTTGGGAACAGAGGGGACGATTGAGGGCTCGATTCTCGGCTTTTCTGGCACGAAAGGATCGGTTGGTTGCATAGTCGTATCGAATTTCCATCCGGGACCCTATCGTGACCTTGGGAGTGCGGGTCTCCCCTCCAAACTAAAGGCGTCCATCGAAGGATCGAAGGGGGGGATCGCCCAGGTGCCCCACGGGATCTCGAACCATCAATTGAACATAGTTTCCCAGGCAGACGTGCAGCGAGTCATAGACCGGGCCTTGGAGGAATACCCTGCTGCACCTCAAATTCATGAGTCCAGCGCCATGGTCAGGTCCACTGTAGCAGATGCTAAGGTGTCCGGTCAGGTCTTCGGAAATGTTGCTCTTCTCACGTTGACTCTTTCCCCGACGGACATGGAAGACCTGCCGTCCGAGGTTGCTGTCGAGATCGAGCGAGAGGCCCAAGCACGAGGTCTGACCGCTGTTGTTGCAGATGCTCACAATAGTCTGTCAAATCAAACCTCAATAACCTCTGAACAGGCACGAAAGCTCGTTGAGGCCTCAGTCAAAGTGCTGGACCAGCTGGTTCTCGCCCGAAAATCCCCCTTCAAAACAGGGTCCGCGGCTGACCCTTTAGAAGAGTTCCGGCTCGAAGACGGGATCGGCCCAGGCGGGCTCTCCTCGCTAGTCGTCCGGAACGGGAACCAGATTGTTGCCTATCTCACCATAGACGGGAACAACATGCAGACAGGAGTTAGAGAAGCTATACTGGAAGACCTTGAAACGGTCGGGGTATCTGACGGCGAGGTAATGACAACGGATACGCATTTGGTGACGGGGCTGGTGAGGTCGACTCTTGGATACTATCCGGTTGGCGCGCATCTGGACGTTGGATTGTTGAAGCAGAAAGTAAGGGAGACCGTTCAGCGTGCGATATCGTCGATGGAGGAATCGACCGCAGGTTTCTCCAAATTCTCGATCGAAGTGCGAGTCCTTGGATCAGAGACATTCCAGACCATCACGAGTTTTGTAGGCCGCATTGCAAGACGTATCGGACGTCAGTTCTTCCGGCTTGAAGTCCTAACTCTAGTGGCGACCCTGATTATTCTGTTCTTTCCGTGATTGCCATGGAAGTTGACGAGTCCCTACACTACATGCAGCTTCCACGAGAGGTTATCGTGGGGAAGAATGTTCTCGGCCGAGTTGGAGAAGTTTGCTCACGACTCGGCTTCACCGGTACTGCGCTCGTAGTTTCAGGGCCGATAACTTATCCTCTTGCAGGCGAGCCCGTGGCGAAATCAGTCACAAAGGCGGGCTTGAAGGTTGACCATGTCATCGTCAAAGAATCAACAGAGCAAGTTGCGAATCATGTCGTAGAAACGATCAAAAAAACCAAGGCATCACTGGTCCTAGGCGTCGGCGGAGGCAAGGATATCGATCTTGCAAAGCTCTCTTCTGCCAAGTCGAAGGTGCCTTTCATGAGTGTTCCGACAGCTGCAAGCCACGATGGAATCGCCAGTCCATATGCTTCGATCAAGGGCGGTTCAAGGCCTTATTCGGTTAGAGCACAAGCGCCCGTGGCGATTCTAACGGATATTGATGTCATAGCCGATTCACCCTACAACTTGCTGGCTGCTGGTTGTGCCGACATTGTCGCCAAGTTCACAGCTGTCAAGGACTGGCAGCTCGCGCACAAACTGAAGAACGAGTACTACGGTGACTATGCAGCCAACCTTGCCATGATGAGCGCTGAACTTGTCACCAAGAACGCCAAAGAGATTCTAAAGCGAAACGTCGAAGGAGTCAGAACGGTAGTAGAGGCACTCATTAGCTGCGGCGTCGCAATGAGCATAGCTGGAAGCTCTAGACCATGTAGTGGATCGGAGCACTTGTTCAGTCATGCCCTCGACATTGTGGCCGGTGAAACAAGTCTGCATGGTGAGAGAACAGGTGTTGGCGCAGTCCTGTGCGCCTACCTCCAAGGTTCTAACTGGGAGTCGATTCGAACGTTTCTGAAAGAGATTGGAGCTCCCTCGACTGCTGAGGAGCTTAACGTTTCTCCTCAACAGGTGGTGAAGGCGCTGACGA
>VBAX01000074.1:0-2754 GCA_005883075.1 Candidatus Bathyarchaeota archaeon
CATTTCACCAAGGCGATTCCTCCGGACGACGACAAGTTTGCAGCTCTGAACAACGCTTTCTTTACGGCGGGGACATTCTTATACGTCCCGAAAGGACTCAACATCAAAATCCCCTTTCGAAACATCGTTCTCCTCAAGACCCGTCATAGAGCAGCGTTCACACACAACATCATCGTAGCCGAAGAAAACAGTAAAGTAAACTTTCTCCAGGAAGCCTACTCAAAACTTGACCCCGGCGAACAGGGATCCGCGCTCTACAGCGAGGTGACGGAAGTCTATCTCGGCGAGGATTCGGAGGTCAACTTCGCCAGCCTCCAAAACTTCGAAGGCGACGTTCATTCAACACTCAACAGACGATGTGTTGCCCAGAAGGATTCTCGCATGAACTGGACCATTGGCCACATTGGTGGAGGAACAACCCGCTCTAGAGTAGAGAGCGTCCTAAACGGACCTGGTGCTGCCGCGGAGGATGTCGAGATCGTTTTCGGTTCAGAGTCTCAGCGAGTTGACGCAGTCACCGATCTTACACATAGGTCCACCAACACAACGGGACACGTGCTGGCGCGGGGAGTGTTGAGAGACTCAGCACGTACCATCTTCAAGGGTATGATACGGATCGAGGAAGGGGCGAAGAATTCGAACTCGTACCTTGCAGAACATGCAATGATCTTCAGTAAGAAGGCTAGAGCCGACGCGATACCGGGGCTGGAGATAATGACGAATGAGGTGAAGGCCACTCACTCGGGATCAGTTAGCCAGGTGGACGAGGAGCAGATTTTCTATCTCATGTCTCGAGGCTTGTCTCAGAGCGAAGCTCAGAGAATGATCATTATCGGATTCCTGCATCCTGCTGTGCAACGCATACCTCTTAGAACAGTTAGAGCTGCGATACAGTACCTTATCGAGGAGAAGTGGCTGGGGAGGGGAGGGCAAATCCCTCCAAGCCCTGAACAGCTTCCGGAATTCGAGGAAGAGCCGGAGAAGGAAAGTGTCTCGTCCGATCTGTTCGAGAGGCACTACAAGTACCGGTAGTGAGTCTCGTGGGAACTTTGGTCAAAGTGTGTTCCCTCTCTGAGCTTCCGCCTGGATCGATGAAGGGAATAGAACACGATGGCAAGAGGATACTCGTTGTCAATCTTGAAGGGACCGTCTACGCGTGGGACGGAACCTGTACTCACGAAGAGTACGACTTGTCGATGGGGTTTCTCACCGGGGACAGCGTCACATGTGCACTGCACCTTTCGCGGTTCAATCTACTCACGGGGGAAGCGGTCAATCCACCTGCGGAGAAGCCATTGGGTAGGCACGAGGTAAGGATAGCTGACGGAGATATCCTAGTCGAAGTAGCATAACCCCACGCCCCGGCTTCTCTCGTTCCAGGACTCCTCCCGCCTTCCATTCTTACCCTCCCACGCAGTTTCAAGTTACATGGCCCTTTAGTCAATTCGCCCTCGATTCCCACATCAATTACCTAACGGTTTCGATGTGGACAAGGCGGACCGAGGCGAAAAATGGGATAGAGTGTAATCTTGTCGCGGCTGAGACGATACTTTCTGCTTTCACTCCTAGCGGCGGTTCTGTTCGCGACACTCTTCAATTCTCCTGTTCACGCCTTGAACGAAACCTACACTCTTACGGCGTCAACCGCTCGGTTGCAAGAGAGCAGCACGGCAAATGTTCTGCTAGTCTTAAACGTGTCCAACGCCAACACCCTGGCAGACTATGCTTTCAATTGGCATGTGAAAGACCCAAGCGGGACCATTTCTCAAGCCGATAACCAAACAAGTGTACCTCATGGCTCATCGTTTGTAGAGAGCGTTGCTTATCCAGCGAGATTTGGCGCTAGCGCGAATCTCGATTTGGTAGGCATTTACACGGTATGGGTCAATCAGACTCAGCCACCTCTCTTGGGATCGACGGGCGTCGGGACGACTATTCAATTTCAAGTGGGCCTTACCGACAGTATGACATATCAGCGGACGGTCCTCGTTACGATCAGAGCCTCCGGCTATACACCAAGTCTAAACGTAACAATCACGATTTCAGGTCAAAGCGGGCTTGCACCGGGCTTCCCAACAAACAAGCTAGCTGATGCTGACGGGAACCTCTCTTATGTTTGGTCAATTCTCGCGTCGATTCCTATCGGCGATTGGACTGTGTCGCTTAGTGGGAACCCAACGAAGAACCCACCTGCTGTGCAGTCATTCACCATTTTGCCGGCGAACGTGATGATTAGCTCGTTAACACTAGGCCGGAGTCTGTTGCAGGCGTCTCAGATGGAAGATTTCCGTTTCTCGGCAACGTATCCAAACGGTTCTCGGGTCAAAACGGGTGGGGCTAGCCTACTTCTCATCGAGCCTGATGGTTCCACTTCCCATTATGTCGCAATGTCCTATAGCAACGGTCTGAGCGCGTTTCATGGAACGTATCAGATTCCACTAAGCAGCCAGTTTGGACCATGGGTTGCAACAATCGAGGCTAGCACATTCGACGATACGTACGGAAACAAGGGTCCAGTATCAGGCGTATTCAAGCCATTTACAGTTACGGCAGCGCTCTTGACAGTCTCAGTCGTGACCGCGTCCAACAACTATACCACCGGCGAGATTGTGGCGATCTACGTATCGGTCGTCACTCCCGGAGGTGATAACTTCACAAGCGGAACAGTCACCGCGACAACGTACTATTCCACACGCCCGATTGGTAGCCCCTCGCAATTGTTCTATGACCAGAGCCGGGGCAGATGGGCGGGAA
>VBAX01000074.1:2832-17093 GCA_005883075.1 Candidatus Bathyarchaeota archaeon
ACTCCTAATGCAA
This sequence comes from Candidatus Bathyarchaeota archaeon, assembly GCA_005883075.1. Lineage (GTDB taxonomy): Archaea > Thermoproteota > Bathyarchaeia > 40CM-2-53-6 > 40CM-2-53-6 > 40CM-2-53-6. The sequence continues at coordinate 2,846 of VBAX01000074.1, forward strand.
CGCAACAAAGTTCAACATTCGACTATCTTCTGGTCGTGGTGATAGCGCTTCTAGGCGGGCTCGCGGTTGTGGGTTCTTGGATCATCTTTGGGCGGCGAAGAGTTCTGAGAAGAGTGTTGAAGGTTGATCTTGAAGCGATCCACGCGGAGGCGAAGAAGGTTGAGAACCAGGATTTCTTCAGGAAGATTCAGGAGCAATTGAGGCAGCAGAGAAAGGAGAACGACGGCACCCACGGTGGGTAAGAAATGTTGCTGACTTCTCTTCTACAGGATTAGAGGCTGGACAATTCTTCGTTCGTAGATTCGGTGGATCCGATGTAGTTGTAGACTCCTGTCTTCAGGACTTTTAGTGACAACAGTGCGCATTTTAGCCTAACTGCTGTAAGTTGTCCGCCTATCAGTGAGAGGACGTCTTCTTTGGAGATCTTGCGGACGTCATCGACGGTCTTTCCCTTTACGAGTTCGGTTAGCATGGAGGCTGATGCTTGGCTTATCGCGCAACCTTGCCCATTGAACTTCACATCCTTTACCGTGTTCTTCTCATCTAGCTCAAGCTGCATCTCCACGATGTCTCCGCAGAGCGGGTTCGAGTCTCTGGCTTGGATCTGAGGGTGTGGGAGGCTTCCCTTGTTTCGAGGATAGCGATAGTAGTCCAGTATTATTTCGGAGTATATGGAGCTCATAGCTTGAATATTCTTCCCGCTCGTTCCAATGACTGTGTAAGCCGGTCGATTTCGTCTTCGGTGTTGTAAACGTAGACGCTCGCCCGGGTTGTTGACGAGACCCCGAGTCGTTCCATCAGGGGTTGTGCGCAGTGGTGACCGGACCGTACCGCGATCCCATCTTCGTCGAGGAGAGTTGCCATGTCGTGAGCGTGAACGTCTCCCATGTTGAAACTTATCACTCCCGACTTCGTCCTCGGATTCTCGGGACCATAGATCCGGATGCCCTTTACCTTACCGAGTCTGTCATGCGCGTATTCTGTCAATTCCTGTTCGTGTTCTTGTATATTGCGTAGTCCTAGCCCTGACACATAATCGACCGCTTTTCCTAAGCCAATCGCTCCCGCTATGTTGGTGGTTCCAGCTTCAAACTTGTAGGGAGGGTCTTTCCATGCCGATTCGTAAAGGTGGACTTCTCGGATCATTTCTCCGCCTCCATGATAGGGAGGCATTGCTTGGAGTATCGATTTCTTGGCGTATAGTATGCCGATGCCTGTTGGCCCGCACATCTTGTGGCCTGAGAAAGCGAGAAAGTCACAATCTAGATCTTGGACATCTACTGGCATGTGGGGGACAGATTGGGCGGCATCCACAAGGACTGGACAGCCTTGCTTGTGTGCTTCTCGGATATACTCGCGAACTGGGTTGATCGTTCCCAGAACGTTCGACACGTGAGTCATAGTAACGAGTTTGATGCTCCCTGATTCCAGGTGTTGGCGAAAGTCCTCGTGAACCAGATGGCCATCATCGGTTATCCCTACGTATTTCAGATGCGCGCCCCTCTCTTTGGCGAGTAGTTGCCATGGGACGATGTTGCTGTGATGTTCCATCTCGGTGAGAATGATTCCATCTCCCAGACCGACGTTTGTCCGGCCCCAGGACTGGGCGACTAGGTTGATGGCCTCTGTCGTCCCGCGTACAAAGATGATCTCGTTCGGACTGTTCGCGTTTATCAGGCGAGCAATCTTGGCCCGAGCCTCTTCATAGGCGGCAGTCGCTTCTTCGCTGATCTTGTAGACTCCGCGATGAACGTTCGCATTGTACTCGTTGTAAAAACGGGTCAGCTCATCGATTACGTCTCGAGGTTTCTGGGTCGTAGCCGCGCTGTCTAGATATGCTAGCGGCTTTCCATTGATGACGCGTTTGAGGATCGGAAAATCATGTCTGACCCTCTCGACATCGAACGGTTTCTTTTCGTGAATGTATGCTGTCGCCTGTTTTTGCGTAGCGTATCCCCTGACAGTGCTCTGGGCAAGCTGTCCGGGAAAAGTTAGGGGAGGCTTAGTAGTGGGCGTGGTGTTCTTCGGGACTGCGAGCCCCGGTAGCTTGTTCCTTGCCTTTGGGTACGAAGCTGTGGCCGCAGCCGCAGGTGAGGTAGCTTTCTGGGAAGTTGAATTTGAAGCCGCCGCCCATCTCTGTCTCGACATAGTCGATCTCGGCGTCTCCGAGAAGGTCTGCGCTCTTCGGGTCAGCTACGATGTTGACCCCGTTCTTGTGTTCGATGACGTCGCTGTCGCTGGTTTTGTCCAGCTTCAGGCCGAACTGGTATCCTGCGCATCCTCCTGCCTTGACGAAGATGCGTAGGGCGAGGGACGGGTCGCTGACTTGTTTCAGATAGTCTTGGACCTTGACCGCTGCCTTTTCGGTTATGCTAATTGCCATATTCTCTACCTAAACCTAGCTCAGAGCTTCCTTTTTAACCCAATCGTAACCTCTTGCCTCCAGAACGTCGGCGAGCTCAGGTCCGCCTGACTTTACCATTCTGCCGTCGAGGAGGATGTGTACGTGGTTGGGTTTGATGTAGCGGAGGATTCTCTGGTAGTGTGTGATGATCATGACGCCCATTTCGGGGCCTACCAGCTTGTTCACGCCTTCGGCGACGATTTTGACCGAATCTATGTCCAGTCCGGAGTCTGTTTCGTCCAGAACGGCTATTTTCGGCTCTAAAACGGCTAGTTGGAGTATTTCGCAGCGTTTCTTCTCTCCACCCGAGAATCCCTCGTTCAGATAACGGGTTGCGAAAGAGTCGTCCATGTCGAGAAGCTTGAGTTTCTCCTTCAAGAGTTTTCTAAACTCTAGAACCGAGACCATTTCTTGTCCCAAGTCTCCTCTCTTCCCTCCCTGCCGGACAGAGTTGTAGGCTGTTCGGAGGAACGTGGAGAGTGATACTCCTGGGACTTCGTAGGGGTATTGGAATGCGAGAAAGACTCCCTTTCTAGCTCTAGCGTCTGGTGCCAGGTTCAGCAGTGTTTGTCCGTCAAAGCTGATGTCGCCCTTTGTCACCTTGTACTTCGGGTGTCCCATTATTGTGGAGGCTAGGGTGCTCTTTCCGGAGCCGTTGGGTCCCATGATCGCGTGTATCTCGCCTTGTTTGACTTGGAAGTCCACTCCTTTCAGTATCTCTTTTCCTTCAATGGAAGCGTGCAGGTCCTTGATTTCTAGCTGGCTCAATTCCTGTTCCTTCTCACGTTCTCTCTCGTGTTCTATACGTGCCTTGCTCGTTTTTTCTGGTCTCTACAAGAGCGGCATGACGTACGTCATATTTAAGGGCGCTAAGACCTGATGTCGGAACTTTTCGCGGGCATGGTCTCGGCCGAGTCCCGAGACGATAGTCCATACTTGACGAGTCCTTGTAATTTCTCAAGAATATGACAAGTTCGATCTATAGTTGCTTTCACAGGCCCCTGTCATTTCGGTCTGGAAGGGAAGGTCGGGAAAACCGTGACCTCTCTTCCCCTTGTGTGGTTACGTCCTGATTATCGCTAGGCGAGAGCTAGGCTCTAACTGGTCACAAGGTGAAGGAAATGGCGATTGAACTTACGCCCACGAAGATCAAGGGTAGCAAGTATCTCTTGATTCCGAAAGACCTCGCGAGGCTTCTTGAGATTGAGGACAAGAGTATTCTCAACCTGACTATCGAGGAGTCCTCAAAGGGCCGGAGACTAGTCTACTTAGTCAGCGAACGAGTCCCACACCACACGGAAAACTAGACTTTCAGGTTGCTAGCGGATCGATGGGGCTGCTACCCGAGTTCTTCACGCTGCTGGGAATTGAGATATTCGCAGCAATGAGTCTCGTGAGCGTACTTCTCGACCGAGATATTCCATCGTCCGCACAATGGCTCTTTCAGGGTGCGGCTGGGTTGGGGCTGGGACAACTCGTTGTGACTGAAGGATTTGGGACGAGTAGCGTAATAGATGCGTCGCGCTTTTGGATCAGCATCTTCTATCTGATACTGTCGGTTTGCAGTGTTGCGGGCCTGAACGTCTACCTCGCCGTAGTTCGTAAAAAAACGGCGATAGCCTCGGCCTTCTCAGGGACAATTACGACACCAACGGTGACTGTCTCCGTTCTCTCCGTTTCCTCTTATCTTAGCGGTGTTGATGTAAGGTTCACTCCTCTCACAATTGTGATACTTATCGTCCCGGCCCTCCTCGTTGGAGTAGGCGCATATGGGTTCTTGCACAAGACCTTCAAGCGGATTGGGAAATCTACTGGACCGGCGTTATCGACAGCTTCATCCTCCGCTCCCGTGGAGATGCCGAAAATACACGTGCCGTTGGATCTGAAGGACATTCTCGGAGAGTGGGAGGAGTCCCAGAAGAAGGATCGAGTGGCATAGAGGAAAGGGATGAAGGTGCTCTTCGATCTTGGCGGCAAGAATGTTCTCAGACTTGGGCTTCTAGTGTTATCGACACTATTGATCGTGGGCGGAAGCGTATTCTTCTACGACAGGTTGGTCTACGAAAGAGCTCTAAGTGTGGGCGGGGTGATCACAGGCTCGGGCTCGACGACCCAGACAGGACTGAATCCAGCACCTGGGACAATTCTCATACTTGCGGTCTCTGCGGTCCTCATCAGTCTCAGCGTGTTCGGGTTTCTACGTGAGGTGTTCCGTGGTAGGCGCAACAGAAAGGCCCTGGCCAAAGAATCATCACCAACAGCCTCAGTCTCGTTGCCTCTGGAAATTGGTCCACCATTACAAGTGCCGTCAATGCAGAGAGACTGGGAGGAATCTCCCAAGAAAGAAGAAAGCAAGCACTAGGGGCACCGGTCCGTCTTTGAGTTTTTGATAGATCAGGAATGAATCGTGGAAGAATATGCACCAAGGGAATTGCCTCTGATGATTACACGTGGTCAACATAGTACCCGTTCAGGTTTCATAGGGTAACACAGACTAGAAGTCGCGCTACTCGCGTGGTCCGTCGTTACTAGAGAAAAAGGATTGGGGAGGTGAGAGAGTAGAATGAAGTTTTTCAAAGTAGAATGGACAAAGAAGAAGAGCGCCATTGCTCTCCTGGCGACGGCCCTTGCCGTCTCGAGCTTCGTGCTGGGAGGTTATGTGGCGACAGGTAATTGGAATCCCTGGGGCAACAGACACTACTACCAAGTGCTGAACGCCAATTTCCAGGAGTGTTATACTCCTGCAGGCGGCGTTCCTGAGTGTCAGTCAAGTCACAATGTGCTATTCAATACTGGCGCGCAGTATGTAGAGAAGTTGGTGACTTCAAACAACGAAGGGTTCTGTACAGTTAGTGCAACCTGCTCGTTCAACTTCATTGCCATGTCAAGCACAGTTACCGCTCCAACCGCTGGTGAGTCGTCTACAGGTACAACTACCGCGGCAACGAGTGGTGACTGTGGTGTTGCAGGCGGTACTGGTGGTCAGAACGGTGCAGAGCTTACGACTAACGGCTTCGCAGCCGCGGCAGGTGCTGTCACGGACATTTCAGGGAATTCTCCACAGAGCTCGACAGTCGTAAAGACCTTCACTGACGCAACCGCGGCCACTACCGTTGCGCAGAGTTGCCTCGTCAATCAAGCAGCCAACGCCTCCGCCAACAGAGTCAATCTCGCGGCAGCAACCTTCACAGCCATCACACTCCAAATCGGTGACACGATCCAGATCACCTGGACGATCACTTGGACCTGGAGCTAAGACAGATCATCGAGAGCTCACAAGAAAGGACTAACACCCGAGCTCGGATGTTTCAATCTCCGAGTAATCCACGATTCTAAGAATTGATCTGTTGCGACCGCTACGACTTCGGTCTTTATGGAGTTTCAATGGCTAAGTGGTTGCTATGCCTCGTAGGTTCCAAGAGCCAAAGTCATCTGTTACAACACGTGTATTCGTTGCCAGTTGCCTAGGTTCTCGAAAGAAAGGACCTGTAGATGAGACTCCGCACGAGTTCTGCGCTTCAATTGCAAATTCGGATTGAGCTGGTGCACCGCCTAGGTCAGAGGTAAACTTTCGAGTGTGAAGAGTCGTGACTATCAACCTGTTTTCCATGGCGCACGGTCGGGTCCGGATGAGAATTCACCGCAAGCGGCTAGTATTCGGTTTCCTGATCTCGCTCTTTCTTCTCGTCGGGTTCGTTAGGCCTGCTTTTGCTGCTGGTGTCACTTTTGTAACATCTGCCACAAATGCGGGGGCCAATTTCGTAGCGACAACAGCGGCAGTGAGTGTCAATGCTGGGGATACCGTTGTTGCCATTGGCGGTGCCCAAAGTGGAAGCGTTGTATTCACCGATAGTGAATCTGATACCCCGACTCTAGTAAACACTGAGGTTGACGGCGGTGCAACTATCTTTGAACAAATGTCGTACTTCACGGTGGCCACGACAAGTGCGACCTATACTGTAACCGCGACATTCTCAGGCGGAACGTCTGGTAGAAATTCATTGGTCGTTCTAGTGTACCGCGGGGTAACTAGTGTAGGAAGTAATGCTATCAATACTGGCTCGAGTATTAGTCCGAGCGTTGTTTTAACGACCGCAAGAAGTAGCGATTATGCGGTTGCGGGATTCAGTTGGGGCGGGAACAGTGGTGACTGCACTACGGGTCTCGTGGGCAACGACAGGGCTCTCGTAGCCTCGGGCGGTTCAACCTCCCGAGTCACCGGTTCCGGATTTGATAACACAGGCAGTACCTCCGTTACGAATACTGAGTGTCTCGGAACAAGTTCAGCGTGGGTAGCGATCGCAGTTGACCTCAGAGGCAATGTCGCGTCCACCCAGTCCCTCTCCGCTTCAGTAGGTTCATCATCAAGCCTTTCTGAGAAGAACTCGGTCTTCCGGTCACTGAGCGGTTCTTTGACTCTAGCATCAAGTCTCACCCAGAAGGACTCGGTCTTCAGATCCCTGAGCAGTTCTCTGACTATAGCCTCGAGCCTCGCTGAGAAGAGCTCTCTCTTCCGAACACTAAGCGGTTCTATGAGTCTAGCCTCAAGTCCCGTTGAGAAGAATTCCATCTTCAGAACACTCAGCGGATCCCTAGCACTTACGATGAAAATGATGTTCACATCAACTCAAGCTTCCACGACTACGTCTGTCTCTTGTACCCTTCAAGCTGGGGTAGCTACCAGCTGTACTCTCAATCCAATTTCCTCGATTACCACTGCTTCGGGTGTCGCAGGTAAGAATTCTATTTTCAGAACGGTCTCTAGCGCCTTGACTCTCGGCTTGAGCCTCGCCGAGAAGAATTCCATATTCAGAGCATTCACGGGTTCATTGACGATTAGCTCAGGGTTAGTAGAGCACACTTCGTTGTCTAGAAGTCTAAGCGGCTCTTTGACCCCAGCCTCAAGCCTGGTTGAGAAGTCGTCATTGTTCAGGTCTTTTTCCAGCTCGCTGAGTCTTTCGAGTTCCGTGTTGAAGGCTCGCACCGTAACTCTGACCGGTTCACTGGGCTCGGCTTCAGGCCTTGCTGAAAAGAATTCCCTATTCAGATCTCTTTCTGGTTTATTGTCTTTAGTGTCCAGTTTCGGTGAGAAGTCATCGCTCTTTAGAGCTCTGTCAGGTTCCTTGGGCTCCACCTCAATCTTCGTGGAACATACTTCCCTGTTCAAGTCCCTATCTTCTTCTCTGACCCTATCTGGTTCTGGGACCAAGGGGCTTACCAAGGCCTTGAACGGTTCCGTGGGTTCAGCTTCAAGTCTTGTGGAACATACTTCACTCTTTAGATCCCTGACTGGTTCCCTGACACTAGTCAGCTCTGAGACGAAGAGTCTTGCCAAGACTTTGAGTGCATCAATCGCCTCAGTGTCAACCTTCACAGAGCACGCCTCATTGTTCCGATCCTTTTCCGGTTCGTTGACTCTTTCGAGCTCCGTTCTGAAAGCCCGTGCCGTAACCCTAAGCGATTCACTCGGTTCGACCTCAAGTATTACCGCGAAGAATTCGCTATTCCGGTCTCTTTCCGGTTCCCTGGGAATTGCTACTTCCCAGATCAAGGGTCTCGCCAAGTCTCTGATCGGTTCTATTGGTGAGTCCTCGAGCATTGCAGAACATAATTCGCTATTCCGGTTGCTGACCGGCGGGCTTGGCTCAACTTCGAATTTTGTAGAGCATGTCTCATTGTCTAGGTCTCTGACCGGCTCTATTGGTTCAGTCTCAGGTTTCGTTGAACGGACTTCACTCTTCAGAGCTTTCAGTGGCTCGCTGGGTTCAGCCTCAAGTCTCTCAGAGCACCTATCACTCTTTAGATCGCTCAGTGGTTCGTTGACAGCAGTCTCAAGTTTCGCGGGGCACACTTCCATATTCAGATCCCTTTCAGGCTCGCTCGGTACTTCGAGTTCTGTTCAGAAAGCTCGTGCTGTGACCCTTAGCGACTCATTTGGCTCGGCTTCGAGCCTCGCTGAACATCTATCTCTATTCAGGTCTCTGATCAGCACACTTGGCTCAGCTTCCAGCTTCGTTGAGCACACTTCGCTTTTCAGATCCCTGAGTGCTTCGCTTGCTTCTGCTTCGAGTTTTGTCGAGCACCTGTCGGCGGTCAGGTCGTTGACCGGCTCTCTGGGTTCAGCCTCGACTCCAACCGAGAGGGATTCATTCTTCAGGTCTCTAACCGGTACGCTTGCCTCCGCTTCAAGTCTGGCCGAGAAGTCATCCTTCTTCAGATCCTTCTCGGGCTCGATAGCTTTAGCATCGAGCATCGCTGAGAAATCAGCCTTTGTAAGATCTCTCTCAGGATCGATGGGCCTCGCGAGTTCTGAGACCAAGGGCCTCGCCAAGGCCTTGAGTGCTGCCTTAGGTCCGGCTTCGAATATTGCTGGGAAGTCAGGGTACTTTAGGTCCCTAACTGATTCTATGAGCCTTGGAGCCTCTCTATTCAGAGGCCGTGCCGTAAACCTGATCAGCTTGATCGGATCTGCTTCAATCTTTGCTGAGCACACTTCTCTGTTTAGGTCGTTTTCTGATTCGATAGGCCTTGCTTCTTCGTTCTTCCGAGGCCGCACCCTAACCTTGACTGCGACAGTAGGGTCGGCCTCGAGTCAGGTGGAGCATACATCACTATTCAGAACATTTTCGGACTCTCTGAGTTTTGTTGCTTCATTCTTCAGAGGTCGTACTCTCAACTTGGGAGGATCAATGGGATCATCCTCAAGCCTTACCGAGAAGACGTCACTCTTCAGGTCCTTTGCTGGTGCGATAGGGTCAGCCTCTAACTTTGCAGAACATGTCTCGCTCTTCAAATCGCTCTCTAGTTCGTTCGCCTCAGCCTCGAGCCTTGTCGAGCATACCTCGCTCTTCAGATCACTGACTGGTTCGTTCTTCCCGACTCCAAGCCTTGCCGAGAAGAGCTCATTTTTCAGGTCGCTGATCGGTGCGCTTGCTCCAGCTTCAAGCTTCGTTGATCACACTGGCTTCTCCAGATTGATGAGCGCTTCGTTTGCTTCGGCTTCAAGCATAGCGGAAAAATCGTCCTACGTCAGATCACTTAGTGGTTCTCTGACCGTAGCCAGTTCGGAGACCAAGGGTCTGGCCAGAACCCTGACCGGCTCGATAGGTTCATCGTCAGGTGTTGCCGAGCACACCTCATTGTTTAAGTCTCTGAGCGGTTCGATTGGTTTTGCTAGTTCTTTCTCCAGAGGTCGCAGCGTAACCCTCATAGCGACCCTGGGATCGGTTTCAAGTTTCACAGAACATATCTCGGTGTTCAGATCTCTATCTGATTCGCTCGGTTTCGTAGCCTCCTTCTTTAGAGGCCGCACCGTCAACTTAAGCGCCTCAGTAGGCTCAGCCTCAAGCCTTGGAGAACACACATCGATTTTCAGATCCTTCTCAGATTCACTAGGTCTCACAGCCTCTTCATTCAGAGGTCGAAGTCTGACGCTGAGCGCGTCCATAAGTTCGGGCTCGAGTCTTGCAGAACACACATCTCTGTTCAGGTCTTTGACTGGTGCGCTAGGCCTTGCAGGTTCACAAACCAAGGGTCTTGCGAGAGGGTTGGTCGCATCACTAGGTGAAACGTCGACTCTCTTGGAGCATACTTCTCTCTTCAGGTCGTTGACCGGTTCAATTGGATATGTGACATCTCAGTCGGAAGGCCGTGCCGTAGTCTTAACCGCGACAATAGGCTCAGCTACGACCTTCCTTGAACATGCCTCACTTTTCAGGTCCTTGTCCGATTCTCTGGGTCTTGCGGTATCCTTCTTTAGGGGCCGCACCGTCAACTTGAGCACTTCGATTGGTTCGGCTTCGGGTATCACAGAGCGGACCTCATTCTTCAGGTCTCTCTCAGGGTCCCTGACGCAAGCCAGTTCGCAGGCAAAGGGTCTAGCAAGGGCCTTAAGCGCTTCAATAGGTTCAGTATCGGGCTTCCTAGAACATATCTCGCTTTTCACATCTCTCTCAGATTCACTTGGTCTTTCAAGCTCTCAGCAAAGGGGTCGAGGCATAACGCTGAGCGCTTCGTTGGGAATGGCCTCGAGTTTCGCCGAGAAGTCATCTCTCTTCAGGTCCTTCAGCAACTCCATTGGTGTCGCTATTTCTCAGAGCAAGGGTTTCAGTGAACCCCTCAGTGCCTCGCTGGGTAGCGCTTCCATATTTTCTGATCACACTTCGTTGTTCAGATCATTGTCTGACTCGATCGGTCTAACCGCTTCCTACTTCAGAGGTCGCGCCATTTACCTGGGCGCTTCAATGGGTTCAGCATCGAGCTTCTCCGAGCAAGTGTCACTGGTGAGATCTCTCTCCGGATCGTTATCTTCAGGTTCGAATGGTGGAGAGAGTTCTTCGTTCTTCAGATCTCTGAGTGGTTCATGGAACATGAAAGCAGTTTATGCGCGGGGAGCAAAGTTTGTGCCGGTAACCCTAGCGACTAACTTTGGCAGTGGAGGAGTTCTAATGGGCCACTATGGTTGTTTCAATTGTAGCAGTAATAGCGGAGACTTCGCCTTCCTGGTGATCGCTCTCGGAGTAGCAGCTTTCGGTGTTTACGCTGCTAAACAACGACGGCAATCTGGTAGGTCGGAAGAGCATCAAGATGACGAGAAAGTAATAGTGGATAAGGAAGGATGGGAAACGAAATCTTTCGACAGCAAGGAACCGTCGACAAAGGCTTCCGGGGACGATGAAGGCTGGGAAACCAAGCCTGAAGGCTAGGAACGAAATCTCCAGCTCACTGTATGGGCCTCGAAGTCAAGGATTTCCGTAGCTATTATAAACACTGAATTACAGAATTTCCCTTCCATGGACAAGATGGAGAAGACTACGGAGAAGAAAAAGGGATTCGTCAAAGAATTTACCGACTTTCTCCAGACGTTTGGTGTGATCGGCCTCGCGATAGGCTTCGTGATAGGCGTCGCGTCGTCCGCTGTCGTGAACTCTCTTGTCAAGGATCTGATCAATCCGATAGTAGGGCTTGTCTTGCCTACGGGAAACCTGGCGTCGCTAAACGCGACCGTTATATCTCCGGTTTCTGGGAAACCGTCAGTATTCCTTTATGGAGACTTCATTTCACAGGTTATCTACTTCATTATTATCGCTCTGGTAGTTTTCGTCATGTACAAGCAGCTCAAGCGTATGGGTCTCGCCAAACTCTAGCCCCGAAACTTTCCAGAACGCATCATCGCGGAGGATAGTAGAACTGTATTCCTGCGAGAACGTATTGCACAGCAATAGCAGCGATAAAAAGAGACATCACTCTCGCTATGACTGCAGCCCCAGTCTTGCCTAGCATCCGATAGATTCTATCGGTTTGTCTTAGAACCACCCAGCTCACAAACATGACGATGACGATGGCAATGAGGGCAACCATGATTCCGGACGACTGAATCGAGATCAGGGTCAATGTTATCGCTCCAGGACCAACAAGTAGCGGGAATGCTATTGGAAAAACCGCTGTCTCCTCAGCGGAAACAAGAGTTAGCTTGTCCATGCGTTCACCTCGGAAGATGATCTCAATCGACAGTAAAAGCAGAACCAGGCCCCCTGCTATCTGGAAGCTCTCTAGAGATATTCCGAATAGTAGCAAGACTTCTTGACCGATCAGGGCAAAAGCAGCTAGGAGTATGGCCCCGACAACCGCGGCGGTTCTGAAAACTTTCCGCTTTTCATCAAGATTCATCGTCTTGGTTAGCCCTGCAAAAATGGGAACGGGACCCAGCGGGTCCACTATTACAAACAAGGCAACTGTTGCTTTCAGAAGGTCCAGAAGAAACGTGTCTATCGAGGCCATTGTGTCATCTTTTTCCTCGCTGGTTTGGAGCTTCTTGTGGTGGGCCGGGAGGGATTTGAACCCACGACCTTCGCCGTGTGAGGGCGACGTCCGTTCTGCGCATTTGCATGCTTACCAGGCTGGACTACCGGCCCAACGACGGGAAGTTAGAAGGCGACTATATTTCATCTTTCGAAGATGGAAAAACCGATACAGTTACTCTAGCGTAGAAGCCTAACATTCGTACCTTGAGGATTCTCTTCTATGAGACGAAACAAGGGAATGCACCTTCCCCCTGCCTTCTCGATCTTCACAAGTGCTCTCGGCGAGAACTTGAACGCCGCAATCGTAAGTTTCTCTTTCGGTATTCCCGATCCGAGAACCTTTCCCGGTACCACGATCACATCGCCCGGCTTGGCGAGTCTCGACACCTGCCCAAGGTTGAGGACGATTCTGGTTCTTCGAGATTTACCGAGGAAACTTGCGACCGTTAGCCAGAGCGGGGCCTGGTGTTGCCTGCCAGCGCGTTTGAGATAGCTTATCGTATTGAGCATTTCGGGGTTCGTAGGTCGATGGTCTCGCATTGAAGGGGTCCTCTTGGCAGGGAAGCGTCTCATCCTGAATCGGTACCAATAAAGCCTTTGGAGATCAGGCTCGCATTTTGAAAACGATCAGTGTCGATAGAGTCTAGCTTATCGTCTGGACCTTGAGAATCTCCGTTTTGCCAGACGGGCCTTTCGGGTCGCCAGCAATTATGACGATTCTATCTCCCTTTCTAGCAAGTCTCGTCCTAACAACCGTTTTCTCAGCCTCGCGGAAGATTTCCTCGCTCGTGCTGAACTCCCTGGTTAGAAGGGCTTGAACTCCCCAGGAGAGCAATAGTTGCCGTTGGACCTCTGGATGGGATGTCAGGGCGATGATCGGAAGCGGAGGTCGGTATTTGGAGACAAGACGGGCCGTTCGACCGGTGCGGGTTGGTGCGACAATTGCCGAGGCGGAGACTTGCAGGGCCGTCTCGCAAGCTCCCAATGCTAGCGCGTCTGCTTGGCCGTGCTCGTACCATGCTCTACGTTGGGCTGAGATCTCCTTAGGGAGGAATCGCTCCGTCTCCTCCGCGACCCTTCCTAGAATCCGAACTGCTTCGACGGGATACTTGCCGATCGCTGTCTCTTCTGAGAGCATTACGGCGTCCGTGCCATCAATGATCGCGTTCGCTACATCCGTCACCTCAGCTCGGGTAGGCGTGGGTAAGGAGACCATTGACTCCAGCATCTGGGTCGCGGTTATCACAGGTTTTCCGAGTCTGTTGCTCTCGTGAATGATTCTCTTCTGTATTATCGGGACAAGTTCGAGTTTGAGTTCGACCCCAAGGTCGCCCCTTGCAACCATGATCCCGTCTGCCTCCTGGACGATCTCCTCGAGATTGTCGACTGCCTCTCTTTTCTCTATCTTCGCGACGACGAATATCTGGTGGCCGTCGGCCTCCCCGACCTTTCTTGCTGCTCTGATGTCATCGACTTTCTGGACGAAGGACACGGCAATGATGTCGACTTTGTTCTCCAATCCGAACTTGATGTGTTCCCTATCTTCGGGTGTTATGGCAGGAACTCGGATTCGAAGCCGGGGAAGATTAACTCCCTTTCCTGAGGTCAGATCGCCTCCGTTGATTACGCGTCCTTCAACTTCATCTTTCTTAGTCTGTATGACTTCGATCCTGATGGTCCCGTCAGCGAGGAATATCGTGTCGCCCTTCTTGACAGCTTTGGGGAGCTCAGGATAGGCGATTGGGATCTTGGATTTCGCGTTGGTTGGCTTAGTTGTCAGGCTGATCTTATCGAGCCTCTGAAGGTGAAGAGGCTCAGTAGCGAGTTTGCCAACTCGTAGCTTTGGTCCGGGCAGGTCTTGAAGTATCGCTACGGGACGGTGGAGACGTTCGCTTACTTGTCGAATCGTCTTGATGGTGAGAACGTGCTGATCATAGGTTCCATGCGAGAAGTTGATGCGTGCAACATCCATTCCGGATTGGATAAGCTGGGTCAGCACTCGAGAGGAGTCTGACGCTGGTCCGATCGTGCACACGATCTT
>VBAX01000001.1:0-1369 GCA_005883075.1 Candidatus Bathyarchaeota archaeon
CATTCGCTCCCACGCCCGAGGCTCCAAACCCATTCCTTCAGACCCAGGCTGTTTTTCGTGCTTCTGGCAAAGAACATGTCTATGGCGGAATGCTCGCGCGAGCCTAGTCCCAGAGCGTCTGGCGTCTGGCACCGATTCTCTACGTCTTCGTGAAGAGCGGGGCGCGCGAAAATCGACTACCCCCGGGGGGGTCATAGATTAGTTAGCAGAAAAGAAAAGTTGCAAGGAAATAGTTAGCGGAAAGGAAAAGTTATGATCGAGCGTGGTTTGTTCTGAGGAAGAGAATATGCGGTTCTGGGAGGAAGGCAGTGTTTGTTTACTTTCACCAGTGTCGTGGGAACCAATCACGCCATGCTGGACCCCCAAGGTTCCTTGGCTCGGTAAGGCTTCGATAATAAGACCGCGCTCATTTTTGAGTTTCCCCGGCTACAAATGGATATAACCGGAAATCCTCTCGAATCTTTTCGAATCTTTTCTTATAATGAAGATAAATAGATAGATGTAGACAGGAGAAATTGCCTTGAACGTTAGATGGGTGAAAGTATTTGTTTTTCTCCTCCCTGTACTGATCTTCGGCACAGGCTTTGCATTGTCCCAGATCACGTTCAACAACACTACACTCATACTGGCAGGTCAAAACATCTTCATAACGCAACCAACTCTAACGAGTCAGATCTGTCCTGCGGATGGCAATGTCGCGTACAAGAATAGTGGTTTCACTTCACTGGCTTGGACGTTGACTCAAGGCGGAGCGTCGGTCCAAGCATTCTTTTGCATGGACAACCAAGGAACCTCGGCTGATACTCCGAGTGTTACTGCCTCCGGCACTGGAATTGCCAATGGAGCATGTCCATCAACTGCCAGCACCCTGACATGGGCACCGCCTTCCGGAGTTCCCACAACTCTCGCGGCCCATACTGCCACCTCGACCCCAATTACTATGACCGTCTGTGCGGGGAGTGGCACGTCCGGCGGGACTGGCCCCTCCTTCACCGTGACGGTAACGTAGGAATCGAAGATGCGTCGATCAGTCGTCCTTTTTGTCAGCCCGCTTCTTCTTCTCCTACCAACTGTGATCGTGTTTGCCTCGACATCAGTTTCTTTCCAAAACAATACAATCATACTACCTGGCCTCGCATCCTCACTTACTGCCAGTCCTAGCGCCGTTACCATAGGACAACCGGTTTCGCTATCCTGCTCGGCTGAAGGCGGGACTGCACCCTACGCCTACTTCTGGACGCTAGGAGATGGGAATACTGGGACCGGACCAGATCCCAGTCACGTGTACAACATCCAGGGTCTAATGAGAGTCGTGTGTTCTGTGACGGATGGCTCTGGCAGATTCGCAAGTAGCCTTGGCTACATAACA
>VBAX01000001.1:1412-7404 GCA_005883075.1 Candidatus Bathyarchaeota archaeon
GCAATAGGGATTCCGAGCCGAACAAGCTAGATCCCTCACGCTTTCATTGAATCAAGAGCAACTGGTTGGGTGAGAGAATTTGGAGGCTTTCATGATGCTATCTGGGCAATTGCTGGATCGAGAGCAAAGCTTGTCTTGCCCAGTACTTCCAAATCCGGGGCATCTCGAGAAGGAAGCGCAAGTTGGCAAGGCAGCGCGAGTATCAGGTCGTAACCTTTGACTGCTACGGGACCCTTATCGATTGGGAAACAGGAATCCGAGCCTCTTTCAAACAAGCCCTGAGAGATCTGGAACTAAATCAATCCGAAGAGGCCAAAGTGTTCGATCTATACGAGGAGGAAGAGAAGAGAATTGAAGCCCTGAAGCCCTACAGGTCCTATCGCACAGTCCTATCCGAAGCAGTCTTAGCGGCAGGGCGGAGATTCGGAAAGAACATTCCGAAGGAGCTGTCAACTCTTCTAGCAGAACAACTTCCAGGATGGAATCCATTTCCAGATACGAACCCTGCCCTTGAAAGGCTGGCAAATAAATACCAGCTGGGAATATTATCGAATGTGGACAATGACCTTCTGACCGGCACGCTGAAGCACTTCAACATCCCATTCGATCTTGTCGTGACAGCAGAACAAGTGAGATCGTATAAGCCCGGAAGGAAACATTTCGAAGAAGCGCAAAGAATCATAGGAGACAAAGGGTGGCTTCACGTGGCAGCGAGCCTATACCACGACATCGAACCTGCGTCGAAGCTTGGAATCAAAAGCGTGTGGGTCAATAGAAAGAAATTGATCGCGGGTCGAAAATACCTGGGGCTAGCGAGAGAAGTCGAGAACCTGACTCAGCTGGGGGATTGGCTCGCTCCCTAAGAATTAAACTGCGAGGTAGTCAACGGAGTGCTCGAGAGTTTCGATAAGGTCCCGTTGGAGTAGGTCAGTACTGTTCCGCTTCCGCCGAGAATGTAGGCTGTTCCGGACGATGACCAGCTGACCGCGTAGAGCCAGCTGGCAGTTATGTTGGGAAGCAGTGTCAGCGTTGACCCGTTATATGTGAGGACCATGCCGTTGTCTCCCACGAGTAGGGCAAGGCTGCCCGTGGGGTTGAACGCGATCGATTTGATCGCATTCGTTCCTGTCAATCCGTTCGTATTGAGCGGCGAAACCAGTGTACCGTTGAACGTGAGGACGACCCCGTTGAGTCCTCCAATCAACGCGTACTGGCCGTTGGGGTTCCAGGCGACCGTGTTCAAGTCGCTAGTCGTGCCCGTAGAAAATGGTCTGATAGTAGTTCCGTCATATGTCCTGACAACCCCGCTCTTGCAGGCCATTACCACATAGGCTCCACTGGGATGCCAGCTCATCGAGAGAATCGTGGTCCCACCAGTGTTGCTGATCTGCGTTACAGAGACGCCGTTGTACTTTAGGAACAATCCCGAGGAGCCCCCGATGAGAGCGTATGATCCATCCTGCTTCCAAGAGACAGACCAGAAGTTATAGCCGGTCGATATGCCAGTGGGAACTGTTGCAAGCTGGGTCCCATCATATTTCAGCAGAACGGCGGAGTCTCCTGCGATTAGCGCGTAGGTGCCGTCTGGCTTCCAGGCCACTTGTCGCAGGGGTGTCGTGACTGGTTGACCGACAAGTGTAAGGGTTCCGTTCTGATAGAGTTTGTAGACTTTCCCCTCAGCGGTGACGACTAGAGCGTACTGCGACACGCCAGGAATAGTAACTGTCATGGTGCCCGTTGCCTGGCCAGTCGAGCCACTGTTGTCTGTCCCAGTGATACTGATGGTAAAAGTGCCGGGCTGGCTGTATGAGTGCGTATCTGAGGTTGCCGAGCCAGATAGGCTATCGGGCGTGGTCCCGTCTCCCCAGTTTATGCTGATCGACGAGATGGTTCCGTCAGGGTCGGTGGCTGTAATGATCAAGGTGACTGGTTGATTTGTGTTCGCGGGATTCGGCGAGATGTTGGAGATGACCACAACTGGGGGCCGATCATTGACTATCACCGACGTAGACCGTTGTCCAGTGTTTCCGCTATTGTCTGTGACAGTTATTGTGATGGTGAAGTTTTGGCTCTTGAAGCTACCCGTGGAGGAGTAAACGTGCGACGCCGAAGTAGCGGAACCTGACAAGACACTAGCAGTCGATCCGTCTCCCCAGTTGACACTCACCGAAACGATCGAACCGTCAGCGTCATTTGAGGAGAAGGCCGAAGTAACTGTCACCCCCGTATTGGCTGGGTTAGGAGACACGGTTGAAATCGTCACAGTCGGCGATCGATCGTTCACTGTCTCAGTGCCGGTGCCCGACCCCGATCCTCCACTGTTGGTCGCTGTTACTGTTATCGTGAACGTTTGAGACTTAACACTGCCAGTGCTGGAGAAAATGTGTATGTCAGAAGTAGAATTGCCAGGAAGACTGTCAACTGCGGTGCCATCACCCCAGTTTACAGTAATGCCTGTCACTGGTACGGTACTCGACGCGGTAAATGTGATGGTTACAGTCTGGCCGGTAGCGGTCGGATTAGGCGTTGGATTATTGACATTGACAGTCGGGGGTGAAACGGGCGTCTGGACCGTAACTGACCCCGTACCTTGGCCAGTTGAGCCGCTGTTGTCCACAGCAGTTACTGTGATAGTAAACGTGTTGGCTGAGCCATAGGTGTGAGTGTCCGTTCTCGCTGTCCCGGTGAAGGTTACTGTGACTAGTTGTCCGGTATTAGCTGGATTAGGTGAAATACTAGTTAGTGCTACAACCGGAGGCCTGTCGTTAACAGTTTCAGATGTGACAGCCGAGCCTGTTGAGCCACTGTTGTCAGTCACAGTAATGGTGATAGTGAAACTCTGGCTGGGGAAAGCGCCTGTTGAAGCATACGTGTGAGTATCACTTGTGGCGGTACTAGGAAGACTGTCGAGGGCCGTACCGTCACCCCAGTTTACAGTTATTCCTGAGACAGTCCCGTCAACGTCTCCGGATGTGAAAGTTGCGGTAATGGTCGAACCTGTGTTGGCCGGATTTGGTGCGACGCCAGTAATGGTTACAGTGGGACCCCGGTCGTTAACAGTCTCCTGGGTTGACGCGGAGCCTGTTCCGGCAGAATTGGTCGCGGAAATGGCTATCGTGAAGATCTGTGACTTGGAGTTGCCAGTTGAAGCGTAGACGTGAGTGTCGGAGGTGGCCGTGGGTGCGAGACTGTGGGGTGTTGTCCCATCGCCCCAGTTGACCGTGATACTTGTAACTGAAAGTGTGCTAGAGACTGTGAATGTCACAGTGACAATCGCGCCTGTGTTGGCTGGATTTGGCGTGACGCTTGTAATGTTCACGGTGGGCGCGAGAGGAGCGGAGACGGTTTCGGAGATCGTGCCGGAGCCTGCAGAACCGCTATTGTCAGTTGCAGTTACGGTAATAGTGAAATTGCCTCCGGAGCCATACGCGTGAGTGTCCGAGGTCGCGGTTCCCGGAAGACTTTCAGGCGTCGTTCCGTCACCCCAGTTGACGCTGAAGGAAGAAATTGCGCCATCAGGATCCGTTGCGGAGAATGTCACAGTAACAGTCTGGCCGACGAGCGCTGGTTTTGGTGAGACGCCGCTCACTGTCGTAGCTGGGGGCCTGTCATTGACAGTCTCAGAAGCTGTGCCTGAGCCTGGTCCAGCGCTGTTTGTGGCTGTAACCATTACAGTGAAAGTCCGAGTCTTCGCACTCCCCGTACTTCCGTAAACGTGTGTGTCGGATCTCGCGGTGCCGGGTAGACTGTCTGATGTTGTGCCATCACCCCAGTTGACTGTGACACCTGTAATCGTGGCTGAGCTGGAAACAGTAAAGGAAACGGTAACGGTGGTTCCAGTATTGGCGGGGTTGGGAGTTGGAGCATTAACTGCTACGGTAGGTGGCAGGACAGAACTCTGGACGGGCCTCCAAGCCGTGAAGGGGTGTAGTTCCCACCCCGACCAGTTGTGGGTTGAGAAGTTGAGCGAGTCTGCGTCCCAGTAAACGAAGCCCTGGACATCGATCAATTGTCCTGGGTTTGGAGGAATCGGAGGAGCGGTTCCGGAGGCGTTCCAGTCGCCATCAATCTCGGCATATATTCTGTGCATGTAACAGGACGGACAGCTCGTTGCTGATACATTCCCGACGCTGAAGACAACGTCACAATTCCTTCCGTTAGGAAACAGTGCGGCGCCGTTAGATTGGTCGTAGGAGGTCCTGCAATCATAGGTTGCCACTTCCGGGGGCACAGTCAGTGCTACGTTGTGAAGCTCCACGAAGGTTGAGATCCCGTTGACAAAGCATGGTGGCTGCAGGTTTCGCTTTGAGAACGGCCAGTTGTTGGGGCTTGACCCGAAGGGCTGGTTGCCCGCTAGCTTGAATCCGCCACCACTGTAGTCCGCGCCCACAGATGTGGGGATGGTCGCGTTTCTCTGGATAGAGACTTTGCCGATGACTTTCTCTATCGTGGACTGGGTTGGACTGCATGGCACCGCGCTATTCCAGGAGCCTAAGGCGATGATGCTATGATTTGACCCGATACGGTTAGCGGAGTCAGTCGCGGTTAGTGTCACGTTGAAGTAGTTTGCCGAAGAATAGCTGTGAATGACTGTTGAACCAGTTGCCCCACTACCATCACCGAAGTCCCAAGTGAAAGAGTAGAGACCTGCACCACCGGTTGCTGTCCCCGTAAATGTTACAATTTGCCCGATTTGCGGGACTAGAGGCGACCAAGTTGCGGAGGGGACTGGGGTGAGGCCTGTGGTAAGACTGAACTTGTCTGAGAAAGTTCCCGAGAAGTAGGTCTGCACGTCGATGCTACCAGCGGAGATTGTGTATTTGGTGAAGCCGAGGCCGTTGCCTGCAGTGTTCTGGCCCATCAGCTTGGCGAAATACGGTGCTTCCGCGACATTCTGAGTATTCGAGGCGCTATTGCCGACGCCGTACAGGTCGTCTATCCAAGCCCCTTGAACGACAACGACACTTCCCGCTCCGCGAGTATAGTTACCGGTTCCAGCGTCTACCACGCATCCGGAGTTGTAGACCGCATATCCACTACCATCAGTAGTCATCTTTGGGCAGGTGGTTGGGTTGAAGGCGAGTTGCTTGCTTCTCTCGTATGCGTTGTCATGAGCCTGGATAATCAGGTCTACTTTCTTCTGGACAAGCATGTTGAAGAAAGCTATTCCCATGGAGCAAGTTGCGTCGCTGCTGCTTATGCAGAGCTTATGGGTCGCAACGATCACCCAGCCTATTCCCTTCGAGCGAGCATTGTCTATCGCGTTCGCGGTCCAGTTATAATGAAGGTCATTGGCGTTGTATTGCCAACATCCGTATTGGTCGGTACAGGGCTGGCCGGTCTGCGAACTACAGTTGGGCGACAAGGTGCATACGCCCGTGATGTTGTAGATTTTTGGAGCAGCAAAGATGAAACGTGCGATTGGATTTACAGCTGGATAGTCGAAATAGTATTCTTTGCCGTAGCAATCACCTTCGACCGGCCCGCACACAATTGGAACACCAACATCCAAAGAACAGCCGTTGACATATCTTTCATAACTGTGAGTCTCCCCAAAAGTGGAAGAATGTCCACCGGTATCGCGGTCGCCGGAAAGAATCTGGATGTTGTTGAATTTAGACTTGAACTGACCACACCAAACTCCTCCGGTGACCGATGGGTCATAACTGAAACCTCCCAAGCCCAGAAAGAAGTTAGGGTTGACGGTCTGCAAGCGATTCAGGTTATTCACCGAAGTACTAACGGTCAGACTGCCGATGTCTCCAGAGGCGCTAAATGAGAAGCCAGCTGAGACTGCGTTGGCTGATGGGACAATCCCGTTCAGGAAGGCCGGAAAAGAGAAGACCGATAGCATTATCAGTAATATAACAACGGGAACGGCACGTCTCATCCGGTTCGCACGAACCCTTCCGTGCAACCTGTTATTAAAAACATATGGGATTCACTCGTCAGAAGACATAATTTTCATCCTTGGGATACCATTATCACCATC
>VBAX01000056.1:0-561 GCA_005883075.1 Candidatus Bathyarchaeota archaeon
TTCTCCCATCATCCCCCTTTTCGCCGGTGACAGTGTAACTGACAAAACCATTTCCATTGCCCGGGGTGTTGCCCCCCATGAGCTTGACAAAGTAAGGTGCTTCAGCCGCATTGTACCCATTGTTTACCGACGTGTCGTTGATGTTGTAGCATGGATTCTGGAAGTTGCAGCTGAAGGTGCCATCTATTACAACCACTGTGCCGGCTCCTGGTTGGTAGAATCCCCTTGATCCATCATCGATGATGCAACCCGAGGTGGTAGAGTTGTAGACCGCCCAATTGTCAAAGTTAGTAGTGATACCGTTACAAAGGGGTTGGCCATCCACCGATGTTGAGTTGAGGGCCAGTTGCTTGCTCCTTTCATAGGCGTGATCGTCGCCTTCGAGGATAAGGTCAACTTTCTTTGAGAGGAGGAAATTGAAAAGCTCGGTCCCGATCTCGCAGTTTTCCCTTCCTGCGCTTATGCACAGCTTATGGATTCCAACAATCACCCATTCATTCTGACTTTGGGCATCATCTATAGCGATCTTAGCCCAATTCCAGTGGTTCGCGAAGCTATTGT
>VBAX01000056.1:571-32290 GCA_005883075.1 Candidatus Bathyarchaeota archaeon
TGGAGTATGGTAATCTATGTCTTTGAGGTCATCGCTTTCGTAGTTCCAGCAGTCGAAGAGGTAGCTACACTGCCGTTGTTGAGGGCTGTTACAGTCGGGGAACGGCAAAATATCAGGTTGTCCCTGATGCCACCTGTTGCACCTGCCGGTAATGTTGTAGATGCCTGGGCTTAACATAATGAACCTGGCGATAGGAGCGTTGGCTGGATAGTCGAAGTAGTACTCCCTCCCGTAATCGCATCCTTTGGGCTCGCAGGTGGGGTTCGTTGCCAAACTGTACGGACATCCGTAGGTAGAACCATGTGACCCCACGAACTTCTCGTAGCTCCTAGTTGCCGATGTATCATTGAGATAGGGGTCGTCTCCAGTGTCATGGTATCCCGGGATGATCTCAATATTGCTAAACTGGGTTTTGAACTCCGAGCACCATTTAGTGCCAGTGTAGGAAGAGTTGTAGCTCAGATCACCCAGCCCCAAGAAGAAGTTAGGGCCCAGGGACTTTAGCGAGCGCAAGCTATCAGAACCTACCCCCCTTATTGGGCTGTTTAGGTCTCCGGAGGCGGCAAATACGAAACTTGTTTCCCCAGCTCCCTGGGCAGTAGCAGGTGATGTCGTGATAGACGATAGGATGAGAGGCAGCACCGCTAAGACGCTGAAGAGAAAAACCCTACCACGTGGTATTTGCAACTGCCTGCGTCGATAGGCCGGCCTTCGGGAGATTTAAGGATGAATAATCCTCTCCCCTTGCGGAAGATATCGAAAGCTATCCGCCTCAATACAACCGCAAGTGCCTAGCAATTCCCGATACAGCTCAGATGAAGTAGGTGCAGGATTTCAATTGGCATTTCGGAACCGGGAGAAACCACCCTTCTTCCTGGAATGTTGGGGGATGTATAATGAGCTGTTAAGCAATGATAAGTCTTACCTTGCCAATAGTCTTAGCGTTCTCCCAACCCTGGTAGACGCAATAAGCTTACCATTCTCAAGCCTACACTTCGCCAAAGTGGTAACCTTTGACAGGGGAAGCCGGGATTCGAACCGCTTTCAAGCAGTCTTAACTTGTTCAAGTGTAATTGAAGCGTCCCAAGTGTTTGGGTCGTTAGGATCTTTTGATCCTCTTTCGGTAGATTATCGCTGTTGTGATTATCGCTAACCCCCCGATACCGAGGACAGTGAGCCAAAGAATTTGCGAGTCGAGCGTCAAAGAGCCGTTGGGCTGGGATGGGGGACTTGTCGTACTCACTGTTAGCGTCCGTGCGGGGGAACCGCAGGTGCTGCTAAACCCTGCATTGTCAACATCGCCGCTGTATGACGCCTCCCACCGATATGTGCCGGGGATCCGAGGTGTAAAGGGTTGTGAGGCATAGTTTCCATTTCCATCGACGGACACAATTGATGTGAAGGATGGGGTCCCGGTGCAGGCCTCGTTGTTCAGGAATGCCGTGAATGTTATGGTTCCAGTCGGATTGAATCCGTTCATTATTGAAACTACTTCCGACGCTGATGATGCGAGTCCTGGCGTAAGCGTCTTAGGATAAACCGATGCCGTCATCTCCACATTCGCTTTGGTGATAGTTATATGGACGGTCGCGATGGACGTGTTGATTCCATCCGTCACCGTGAATTCAGCATTGTAGAGTCCGGGGGTTCGACTATTGCTCGGGACCCAGTTCATTGTGCCAGTTACTTGCGACGTGCCGGGCACAGCGGTAAAAGTAGCCCCCAGAGTCGCACAACTGGTGCAGGACATGGTGAGGGATTGAGGAGTGGAGTCAATGTCAGTAGCGTTTACGTCAAACGAGAGGGTTTCCGCAACGGTTACGCTCTGACTGCCGGGAATGATCAGCACGGGTGGAATGTTGGTCGGCGGCTTCGAATAGACAGCTATGACTATAGTCGCATCCGAACTCTGAAAGCCATCAGTGATTATGAACGTGATGTTGTAGGATTGGCCGGCTTGGGCGACGCTTGGGGTCCAAGTGAAGACCCCTGTGACTTGGCCCGGACCGCTGACTTCAGGGAAGCTCGCTCCAACTGGGCAGTCCAGACAGGACAACGTTAGATTCTGAGGAGGGGTATCAGGGTCAGAAGCGTTGACCTTGAACGATAACGCATTTCCCGCGATGGCACTTAAACCGGTTGGCGCTTGAAGGGTTGGAGGTTGATCGTGGGAGACTGGCGGAGTCACTGGCTGAAATCTCAGCAGGTTTCCCCAAGTGTCCAAGGCGCCGCAACAAGACCCCTCGCCCGCTTCCCACCAGAGCCATCCCATGTTCTCTGACTGCATCTGATTCGTTAGATATTGGATGAAATGGAGTGTGGTATTCGAGTAGCTGGCGTCATCTGTTCCCACAGCGTCAGGAGGTTTTGCGCACACGTTGTTGCAGCTGTAGTAAACGGCTCCACCCTCCGTGTCCAGAATGGGCATATGATAGGTGGAGCTTGCATTGAGCATTCCTTGGTTGTAAATATCCGCCACGCACTCGGCGGTGCTATTGCTCCACGTTCTCGTAGCGCTTTTGTCGCAGTTTCCATAGACCCCAACGCTCTGTGACCATAGGTCATAAAAGAAGTATGGGTGGATTGATAGGAAAGTCTGGTTGAGAGGATCAGTTATTGTGGGGTAACAATTAACCAGGGATAGTGGATCAAACGTGCACCCATCGTTGCTTATCGTGTTCTCAACGGCAATCCAGTGAGTGTCCCCGAGAGCTCTTGCTTGAGTAATCCATGTTTGATATGCCGTTGATAGCAGGGAAACAGTCCCGGCTGGCTCGTTGATCGGCTCCCATACTATTCGGGTATAGCCCCAGTTGGTGGAGAGAACTTGGTTCCAGAAAGACAGCCATTGCAACTGGCAACCATCGACAAGGTCCCTGTAGCTATGATAGTCAAGGATGACCCACATGTTGTACTGCTGAGCGATCTGAATTGTCTGACTGAACCAAGCTGAGCTCCAATCCCCCAGTTCTCCGGACGAGCAGGGCGTGGTGCCTACGCTAAATCCCACTCTCACCGCATTGTATCCTGACTGGTTCAGCCGTTGGAGAGTGGATTGCATTTGCCCATTTGAGGCCTCATCCAGAGTTACTCCTCCCCAGCCCTGGAGTGCAGGTGCTTCAATCGCAACTTGATCAGAGATAGTCCTGAGCATGTGGCTACCGGAAACAGTGGGAGCAGCAAGATTAACCATATTCTCTCCCAGCCTTTCCACAGACGTGCCGATAGGCGATGAAGAAAAGAAAACTGTGACAATGCCGAGTAGCATGAGAGAGCTAAGCAGCAACGATTCGGTCCTACAGTTCAAGGAAGGCATCTCGGAAGGCATTCTTCAAGAGACCCGGACAACAATGGACCTACATGATGGGTTCTCAACGGCACCATGACACAGAATTGTTTGAATGCTTCTACTTGTCGTTACTAGCTATCAAGGATTACTAATCCCGCTCGCTTCAACTTGAGGATCAGGAATCGGTCAAACTACGCCAGAAGGGATGTCCCGAAATGGAGTTTATCCACTATGAACTCAACGCAAGGGATAGGAGTACTCCGTCTTGAAATGGGAAACACATTGCCATACCGTCTACAGCAACCGTCGCCATCGCAGATTCGACGCGCTAAACACTCCAAGAGAGATGATAGAGGCGGCGATCAGAAAGGGCTTGCAAGGGATGATAATAACAGATCATGACAGCGTAGCTGGGGGCTTGGCCGGGAGAAAAGCAGCGCGAGGATACAAGGACTTCAAAGTGGTCCCTGGTGCAGAAGTAACGAGCCGTTCAGGCCACATTCTAGCAATTGGCATAGAAAATAATGTTCCGAAGGGGCTCACTGTGGAGGAGACAGTTGAAAGAATTCATGACCTAGGAGGAATTGCCATCGCCTCTCATCCCTTCTCGAGCCGGGTCCGACCATCACTGGGGGAAGAGTGCTTGAAAACGGATAGTGTTGAGGTTTTCAACGCAACAAATCGAGGAGATTCCAATTCTAGAGCCTTACTTTTCGCGCAAACACACGGTCGTCGAGGAACGGCGGGTAGCGATGCTCACTGGCATAGGACAGTGGGAAACGCAGGAATAGTCTGCGAAGATCCCATAAAGGATATTCCCCATGGCCGAGCGAGGCTGTTTGGAGAATACACAAGCACTTGGAACATGAGGGTTTTCAACTTTCGCCAACTGGCCTCTGCGTTAGCAAATAGACCGCTTTGGAAGTGACTGGAGGAAAACTCAAATATTTTCTATGGACCAGGTGTATCTTCGTTCTTTTCGGGATAGGCTCTTACGATTGTTCCATCATGATTATCGATTATCATCCTCGGAGTCTTGAGAATTTGTCCGTAATCCTGAGCTCTTTCATCTAGGTCTGAGGCAACCCTATGCCAGTGATCAGGGACCGTTGCATAAACTGGCTCGAAGATCGCCCACCTTTCAGCGTACGAGAAGAATTTTGCCCCCGCTTGCGCCAGTAGCAAGTAGGCCTCTCCGATTGAACCCTCGTCGAGAGTCCTGACATGTTCTTTGTAGAACAACATCAGTCTCTCTCTATGACCCTTCATGGTTTTTGTGCGCGTCAACTTCCAACTTTGGAACTCGGCTAGAACCTCCCCCTGGGGAATCTGGCACAAAGGACAGGGTTCGCCATCACCAGTGAGTTGGTCCTTCGTCCCGATAGAGCTTGGCTGCCGATTACTGGACAATTCTTTCCCCTACCCAATTGGACGAGTACGGATCGTCCCTTAGAAGTATTACCCTCCTTCCTCCATAGTCCTAGATCTCCAGCTTTCTACAGATACAAAACGGTCAGAACCTTTGCTATTCCTTATAGGAACCTCCTCTTCAGAGCGTGAGCCACGTGGACGGTTGCCGGAGAGAACCGGTGCAACATGACTAAAGTGTGAGGCAAAGATCGATGGACCAAAAACGCCGTACTGAGATCCTACTCGTCTCGCAGACAATTTTCATAACTCTGTTGCTGTACTGGATGTTCCTCGAAAGCCAGTCCAACGCTTACTTCAGAGGGTGGTTATCCCAGTATTTCCCTCTCGGCCTTGTACTGCTCAACGGATGGATTGTTGCGCTTGCAATCACAGAGCTAGCTCTTGTTACTGGATTCTTGATCGGCAGACTGGAAGGCGGACCGGCCACTTCAAAACCCGGGGTCAAGAAAATAGAAGAAATTGACGAACCTTTACGTGAGCCACAACTTAAGCCTCGACCCGCTCGCCAGATAGAACCACAGTTTTCGAGGTCGACCCGGATATATGAAACCCTTGACCTTAAGGTTCTCATCATAATGTTGATGCTTGCAACTCAAGCAATCTCTCTCTGGCTCATCACTGCCTCAAACCTCCGAATCACAACTTTTACCGCGAACTCCTTCTACTATTACTCACACCTACCCTTCACCTATTGGTGGGGGCTGGCCGCAACAATAGCGCTCTTCTTCGCCAGGCCAATTCTCCGAGGGAGGGCCCGGATCGGACTGGACATGGGCGCTTTGTTCCTGCTTGTTTTCTACCTCATCGGCATACCATCCTTCACGTATCAGGACCCTCGATTCCTAGACACCTATTATCATACCGGAAACTCTCTTGACCTCCTCAACTACCAAGGCTGGCTGACATCTCCAAACTGGTACGTTCACCAGTTTCCGGGTGTCTTCGCGTTCATCGCCCAGCTCGTTTCGGTGGCGGGAATCGACCCATTCCAGCTCATGAGATTCTACCCTCTGGGCCTAGCACTTGTGATCGTGTTCCTTACATACGTCATAGTTCGAATGCACAGCGAACAATACGCCTCCATCGCTTCCGCGACCCTTCTAGGCGGGCTCTGGTTTCAGCTCCACATATCACCCCAAAGCCTAGAGCTAATCCTATACCTGGGAGCGTTGTTCCTATTGTTGAAGGTCATCGAAGACGAGCCCCGCCGAAGGCTGTGGACAGTGCTAGGTCTTGTGTCAACACCGATCTTTGTAGCAAGCCATCCCGAGACGCCCCTAGCCGTTAGTCTCGGTCTTGCCGCATTCCTAGCTTTGTCTCTGTTGAAATCCAAGCGTACTCTGCAGTTGCACACCCTGAGAATAGCTCTGCCATTCGCTGTTCTCATCGGCTGGGTTCTCTTTTGGTGGGGTCTCGTAGCTGTTGACGCGCGAGACCTCGTCCAGAGATCGATTTTGGATAAGGCTCTCAATTACTTCTCTCGACTACCATTAGGAATCTCCACGGAAACCTCGAACGTTCCAGCCGTTCCATCCTACAGTTACGGACTAACAGTTCTCTCCGAGCAAGGGATCTCTGCAATAGTATGGGCTACAGGGCTCGCCTATTTCGTCCTCGTCCGAAAACTCCAACCGAGAGAACTGTTCCTAGGCGGGCTCTTCCTCGCAGCCGTATCAACCATACCAGTCGCCGTTTTCGGTCGGGCAGACGTGCTCCAGAGAAGCTACCTTTTCGCCCTGTTCCCCTTCATCATTCTCACAGCATGGCTTCTCGAACGGAGGACAGTTCTCACATTGCGCGGCAGGAATCTCTTCCGATTAGTGAAGGTGGGGTTCATCGTAATGATGGTCCTCTTCTCCGCCATAATACCACTCACGAGATACGGGGTCGACCCTATCGAGTACATCCCTAGCTCATCACTTTATGTGTCGAACATATCATCAGGGTTGACTCAGCAACATTCTCTCCTATTCCTTCATCCAGACGAGGACGGATGGAGATTCTACGCTGGAATCAACGGGGCAATAAGAGAGCCAAGGCTGGAACAGAAGAACCTTGCCAATCAGCCGGGAGGCTATGTCAAGCCGGGCACCGACCCCACCGTGCCCGGGTTTAACCTAACTTACACCCCGGCAGACGGTTCTGCGAACTACATTATATTCACGTCATATTGGCAGAATCTCTACACGTTGCGATTCGGATCGAACTCATACATATACACACAAGCCAGGAATAATTATACCGATATCGTAATGCAAAACTTCAACCTCGTATACTCAACAGGTACGGACCAGATCTACGCGAATGAGGCGCTAGGATGAATACTCAAGAGTCTCATACAGAGTTGAACCAGACTTGGAGAGGAACTCCAACCCTGGAACTCTGCCCCTTGTAGCCGTATTGGAATGAGTTCGACGCTATATCAAAAGTCCACAGTTCGAAGAAAAACCTGAATCCTTGACCCCCGATGGCACCCACGGAAGGGGAAACTTGTCGGCCATTAATTGTCATCGTGATGAATACCATTCCACCGGGAGAAGGACTTGTCGAATTAATGCTCCAAGTAAAATTCACAAACCCTGTCTGCGCATTCGGAATGAAGATTGAGCGGTTGCCGAGCTGCGAAACAGTGCTTCCGGGAACCGTCGCGTTAGGGTCAGCACTTGTACGGTTTGCCAACCGGTAAACGACCTGAACGTACTGAATGGATCCCATTTGATTAGTTATGGCAAAGTGCCAATTCTGGGTCTGGCCCCTCGCAACGTTGGCCGATGCCCCTGAGAAATATTTGGAGAGAGTGCCACTGGGCGAAAAAACCCCCCACGCAATGAACTCCTGCGAAGGAGGTCGACTCAGAGAATAGTACGCGACCGAACTGTAGACCAGGCTGAAACTCCCGAACAGAAGGAGCAATACTAGGATTCTTCGTTGCGTCTAGCTTGACACCTCAATTCAGCCGAGTTCGGCGCAATCTCATTCTCCGAACAAGATTATCGAGCCGATCGAACTCCAGCACAAACAAGGCCGAGCCGAACCCGGCAGCCACCGCGATGGAATATGCGGCAACCTGGTTGAGGAATGTTTGTGTCCGAGCGGCGCTGGTTAGACTTAGTGCTTGGGCCGAGGTGGCGTTCGACAAGCTCACAGACTTGCTCGCGTAGAAGTTGGATGCATTGATGTCTTTCGAAAATAGCAGGGTCGCATTATCCTCGTAGCCGAGAGCTAGATTGAGGTTGTTGGCTAGCAGGGAAATCTGCCCTGGAGAAGCGCCTTCCAAATCGGCCTGCCGAACCAGCACGAACGCTTGGACGAGTTTGCTCTGAGCATCATCGATCTGAGTCGATTGTCCTATCGCGTTCGCACTGCCAACCGAGAGACAAGATACGAGAACCAGGAGGATTCCCAGAGGGGCCCGTTGACGGAAGCGCATATCTGGGTCTCAGACGCTAACGGGCAAAGGTTAGGCTTTAGGATTTGCCTGAACTGACGCGAGAAGAGCTCATCGAGGTTGTCAAACACCATCGTCCCACAAGCCTCGCCTCTCTCAAGAAATCCTTGGATGAAGAGGACATCAACATCGACGATGAGAAACTTCTTGCCTTGATCGAACAATTGAAATCCGAAGGAAGAATCAAGCCGTCCGTCAAGGTTCCAAACTCGTTTAAGGAGTATCTCGCCGACATCTGGAACACCTGGTGGTTCTATCTTGCAGTCATCGTCGCGTTGTCCGAACTCTTCTTCGTAATCTCCGACGCGCAAGGAGGAGCTGCTATGTTTCTAAGAATCCTATTCGGACTGGGAATGCTGGGCATTATACCGGGGTTCCTTACAGTTTTGATAGTCTTCCCCGGGAGGCAAGTGAATGCCCTGGAGAAAATTGCTCTCAGTATTTTTCTAAGCGTTCTGATATCCATAACAATCGGGATACTGCTAGGTTTAGGCCCCTTCTTCCAAGCGTCAAATAACATTATCCTCCTAACCGTCTATGTTGTCCTAGCGGACGTCGCTGCGAGCTATCGGTCCTACCATTTCCTCAGAAACTCCCACTAGCTGGCCTGGAGGAGAGCTTGAGGCTATGTCTTTCCAGATTTTCCGATGAATCGTGTCTGCGGACACTCGAGCGTTAACGATGACAACGTCCCAGCTAGAACTCAGCTCGCGATAGAGCTGAAGCCTCTCGACATAGTCCTCCAGCCTTGGAAGATCAGGTTTTCTCTTGAACGCAACCTCGGGGTCAATGTCCATGAAGAAGGCAAAATTCGGCCTCGGGAGGAGACGCAGGAGCTGGAAACCCAATCGCATGTGACCTGTCGTGTCGTGCAGTCCTGCCATTCCATCCACCACCATGTCCAGCGCATACCGGTCGCAAATCACCGTTCGGCCGAGAAGCAAGGGAAAAACAAGCTTTACGCCGGTCTTCACAATATTCTCGACCTGGGTGAGAATGCACCAGAGAGAGGTTAGCCCACCTCTGCTTGGCAGCCGTGTCTCGACTATGTAGACTCCGCCTGCCCGATGAACACTTGCATACCCTAACCTTCTCATGATAACTAGCAGGGGAAGCGACAGCACCGGACGCCAACGACTTCGGATTCTCAGAACCGGCATGTTGATTTTCTCAAGGCTCTTCTCGAGGAGCCCGACCTGGGTCGATTTGCCGCTGCCATCTACTCCTGAGAAAGCGACTAGAATCCCGCGTCTCGGGAGCCGAGAGGGTCTCCCTTCTCGATTTCGGATGCTTTGCAAAGGGCTTACCTTGGCGCTTCAACCGTAATCGGAACTCTCGTCCCGGGCACCTGTTGCCAGTTCATCTGGGGACCCTTGAAGCCTAGCTTCACTAGGCCAACCAGCAAGACAAGCTGGAAGCCAAGGAATGCAACAGCCCCGAAGACCCATGATCCAGTCCCGTGAAGACCCGCAACATCGGTTCCGCGATACCGGCCGATCAAGCCGCGCAAAATTGCAAGCGCGGGAATCGACAGTATCGCAGTCGCAAGAAGTGCGACGAGCGCTGAAATCGGGGAAACGACCAAGAGACCGAAGAAGAAAATCAAGGAAACGGTTAGGAGGATAGGCGAGACAATGTGAACAAAGAATTCGAACGGAAAGACGATCGTGCCGTATTTCCCGAGGCTCCGCCTAAACAAGATGTTAGAGTTCTGGAGGAGAGCATGCTGATTATTCATTCCTCTCCTAAGCTTATGCTGTAGCTTTGGCCTCAGCTTACCAGCTTCTGTTTCTAGGAATGATATATCTGGAGCGTATAGCGCTTTGAAACCCTTCGATCTGACCGTGACGGTAAGTTCCACATCATCACAGACAACTCCTGGACGCAATGGCTCTAGAAGCGCTCTCCTATAGGCTGAAAGCTCGCTCTCGCACATGAAGGGAGAATCAGTCTCGGCCTCAGCCATCCTGATAGCAGTGTATATCCGTCGATAGTCTGCTTCTATACCGGTCAAAATTGACTTTCCTCCAAGGGGAACTTCCACACCGGAGACAGCTCCGATGTCAGATCCCTCGAAATTCTCGACCAGCTTCCGCAGTGAACCCGGAGGAAAGGTAACGTCAGCGTCCGTCAGGATGATTATTTCAGATTTTACGCTGCGCAAGGCTTCGTTTATCGCCTCGCTTTTGCCTCGCCTGACAGGCTGCTCTATCAGAACAAGATTGACCTCGCGCCTATGATCTCCAGCAAACTTCTTGACAATATTTCCGGTTTCATCATTGGACGCACTGTCAACAACGACCACCTCGAACTTTTCCCTTGGATAGTCTAGCTGTAGAACGTTTTCGAGCTTCTGATGGATAATTGAAGCTTCGTTATAGGTGGGAATGATCAAAGAAACAGTAGGGACAACCCCGCTAGCCCTTTGGAACCGATGCCTTGGAGAACCCTTGTGCAGGAGAAAGAGTCCGAGAGTATAGGCTACGACAACGACGCTTATCGTCACGTAGTAGAGAACTTCTAAAGCAGGTATCAGGAAGGTCATTTGAAAGTCACGACCTAAGCCTTGAACTCTTGGGCATCTCCATCACACTATTGCCGATTGGAGGTTCCATCTTGAACCCGTCCAATCCATAGCCCATAACGAGTTCGAGTTCAAGTTCTCCAATCGCATTCTTGTTCTCGTCTGAACGAGTGTTGATCATCCCCTCCTCGTCAATGTAAGACTCTTGTCGATAGATCCACCATCGCGCCATCTCGCCAAGAGTCATGATATCGCAAGCTGGGTCCGAGCGAAACGATGTTAGGAGACGGAGGTATTCGTCACGCCCTTCTTCTTGACCGAACTCATAGTCCGGGTGCACAAGTAGGACGCAGGCGCCCCCAGCCTTCCTGATCCATCTCGAAACTTCGAGAAGTTGGTCCACTGCAGCGGCAACTCCCAACCCGCCTACTCTAATGAGCTGGTGGTCTTGCGGCATAGAGACAGGAATCTCGACCAGGCCAGATATCAGGAAGGGAAAAACAGTTCCGACTCCATGAGGCTTGAGCGAGGTCGGCGATAAAGGCTCCCAGCTTGGCATTGACGAATCGTATTCGTAGCCCGCCTTTCCGAGCGTTTCCACGAGTTCTCGCGAGTGCTGCAGAAGCGGGGCTCTGAACCCTCGAACAGGTCTTCGCGAGAGAAATTCAAGCCGCTCTCTGCAACGTTTCACTCTGTCCAACTTGTCTGTGATGCCTGCGAAGAACAATCGGCCATCATGCTTGGTGTCGTGGCCTCCAACTTCCCCATTCTGTGCGAGCGCAATTACTAGTTGCGAGGATAAAGGGTAGCGATCGGTTGGAAGGTTCCAAGTGGAACGTATGCCTAGTTCTTTCTCAACCTCAATTAGACGTCCAGCACCATCTTCAAGTCCGAGCTGTGTTTCCACATCATGGCTGACTGCGAGCGCGTAGGACTTGCCTCGCCGCCAGAAACCAATAATTGGGATCGGATCTTTGGAAGCTATTGCCAGGCTTGCAAGGAAGAGCGAGCGTAGAAATTCTATCGGACCTAGCAGTTCCTCTCTGAAGGCGGTAACGCTTCTTTTCGCTTTGAAGAACCTGTTCCGAATGCTGGAAGGTATAAGGCGGTATGAGAAGGGCATTCGCGTCAAGAGACGGAATCTCCAGTTCGGATTTTCGTCCATTCGGCCGTACATTAGCCGGTGATATTCCGATACGAGGTCCACTGAGAGAATGAAGACAGCTGATCCAAGTATTTTGTTGACTAGGATATTCTCGCCGTCTTTCAACACGGGTTCAAGGTCGGGCCCAGAAAATTGGTAGAGCCTTGTTTGCAGGGACACGGAAACGCCAGGCGAAATTGGCAAGCGAACTGGTGTTTCCTTGAAAGTCACATCCAATCCGAAGTGCCGTGCGATCTCTCTTGCGCCTTCGATTCTCGTAGGAGAAATGATTACCGGCCGATAGTCTTGCGTGTCGATTTCTTTCCACGGACTAGATGTGAAAAAGATCGGTTTTCCATCAATTTGAGACCTGAGAGTGTAGGGCACTTTCCAGAATGCCGCGTACTCGCTTAGAATGGACAAGTCATTATCGTCGTTCCCAGCCAATACGATTGGGACGAATTTCTGGTCCAACTCTATTTCCGGACTCCTAGCCTGAGTAGGAACAACGGGCCTACGATCTGCCACCAGTCTTTGGACGGCGAGATATGCGAGTACTTCTTGTCTTTTAGGGCTGAGTAATCTTTTGAAACTGGTCTCTCAGCGAACTTGTAGCCTAGGGTTAGTACTTTGTAGTGAAGATAGTATTCGAGCTCGTAATTGTCAAGCCAGCTCTGCCACATGTTGATGCGCGGGTCCGCAACAATCGAGGCTTTGTACGCTCTGAACCCGTTGGTTACCTCGGTGCACCGAACGCCAGTCATAATGGACCACACATAGGGAAAGAGCCGGGTGAAAATGCTTCTCAAGAAAGGATTCTTCTCTCGACGGCCTCCGGGCAAAAACCTGGAGCCCTGCACGTAGTCGTATCCCTCTTCGAGGATAGGCGTTGTCAACCGAGGGATTTCGCGCGGGTCATCCTTTCCATTTCCCGCCATGATTACGATGAGCTCGAATCTATTTTCGAGCGCGTACTTGTAGCCTTGCCGTATCGCGTAGCCTATTCCGTTTCGGACCGTGTTCTGTATAGTCTTTATTGGAACTCGTATTTGTCTGCCCGCTTCTTCGATGGCTCCGAGTGTCGCAACTCCTGGCTTGTCTGCGACCACGCATACTTCATCGACATAGCTTGGCTCGAAGCGTTTGATAACTCGGGCAATGGTATCTGACTCCCCGTAAACAGGGATTATTGCTATCGTCTTCAATGTCGCGACGCTCCTTTCACGCCATGTGGACGCGTCGATGTGACAGGAACAGGCTCCCTCTTACTAACGACTCGTGCAGGGTTGCCGAACGCAATAGCGTTATCTGGTATGTCCCTTGTCACGACCGATCCGGACCCTATGAGGGCGTTTTCTCCGATTGTTACCCCTGGATTAATGACGCTCTTTGCGCCGATCGATGCGAACCTCTTCACTCGTGTCTCAAGGAGTTTCCATTCACCGTGGGCTTTCGGGTATTTGTCGTTGGTGAATGTGACGTTCGGTCCGATGAACACGTTGTCTTCTATAGTTACTCCGGTTGGGATGAAGACGAAGGGTCGAATTTTGCAGTTGTCGCCTATTGTGACGCCTTCTTCAAGATAGACGAAAGCGTCTATCTTGGTGTTCTTTCCGATCGTGCAGCCGTAGAGATTTACCTGGTCATATACGCGGGATGACTGCGCGATTCTTGAGTTCTTGATAATCGAGTATTTGGGGCGTCTCCTCACTTTACACGTATCTCCTCGGCCAGGGGCATCTGGAGTTGCACAGTTCTTTCCTGATGGAGAGATTCACGTGCAGCTTCCAAGACGCTGACAACCCGGGCCCCTAGAACCCCGTCTGATAGATTAGCGTAGGGTTTGGAGTCATGGTTACTTGAAATACAGTTGACGAAGTGGGTAACTTCCTCTCTAAGTGTGTTGCTGGGCGTGATTGAGATTTGGGTACTAGGCGAGGCGTGAAGAATTCCTTTCTGTTCGGAGCAGTCTAGGTATGCCATGCCTTTGCTGCCTACCACCGTAACATCTCTGCGCTTCTCACGGTCGAGCCAGCTTACCTCAACTTGCGCCGCCAACCCGTTCGGGTGTTCGGCCGTGATGAACGCGACTTCCTCGTTCTCCTTGGTTCTGTAGCCCTTTCCTCTGCACGTGATCTTGTTCGGCCACATATCTAGGAGATAGTTGCATATGTCGAAGGGATGAGGAGCCAGGTCGGTAATAACTTCCCGGTATCCTTGAGGGGGTAAGAAGCCTGTCCATCCGAACCGTACGTAGTAGAGTTCTCCGAGTATTCCGGTGTTCATGGCCTGTCGGAGTTCTCTGACGCCGTTGTTGAATCGGTGGATGTGGCCCACGCATAGAACCTTCTTGTTCTCCTCCGCAATTCTGACGAGCTGGTAGGCCTCTTTCGAGGCGAGGGTGAGGGGCTTTTCTACTAACGCGTTCTTTCCATGTCTGAGAAAGCTAGCGGCGACTTCGAAGTGGGTGGCGTTGGGCGTGCAAATGTGTACGCCCGATAATTTAGGGTCGGTCAGCAATCCCTGGTAGTCTAGCCGATAGTCCAGCGGTCCAAATTCCTGTTGGCACTGAGCCAGCATGGTCGGGGAATTGTCCACGACAGCGTGGAGCTGGACTCGTCCGGTGGTCTTGGCAACATCTAGAACCTCGCGAATGACCTTCTTTCCCCAATACCCCGCGCCTATGACCGCGATTCGGACAGGATTCGCCACGCTCACTTTACAAACCTCTCTATTCTGTGGTAGATTCTCTGACGAGCCGGGAGACCGTGTGGACTTCCTCTTCTGTGCTGGCGGGGTGAATAGGCAAGCTGAGCACTTGTCCCGCCAGTCTCTCTGCTATGGGGAACAAGCCTTCGGAGTATCCGTATTTTTCCCGGTATGGAGTTTGAAGGTGAATCGGCACCGGATAGTGGATGGCCGCCTCTACCCCGTTCTTCTCGAGATGCGCTGCGAGCTGGTCTCTGCGTGTGCTCCGAACTACGAACAGGTGATAAACTGGTGTTTCTTTAGGCGTCTCTGCCGGGGGCAGCATTATGCCTGGGGCGCCTTCCAGAGCCTTTCTGTACAGGTCAGCGACTCTTCTTCGAGTCTTGTTCCAGGTGTCCAGCTTTCTCAACTGGACTCTCCCGATGGCAGCGTTTACTGTGTTAAGTCTCGATGTGTAACCAATCCGCGACATCGTATATTTTGACGCTCGACCGCAGTCTCTGAAGCTGCGAGCCGCATCAGCAACATCCTCATCATTCGTCACGATCATGCCGCCGTCACCGCAGACCGTCATGTTCTTGCTGGTGTAGAAAGAGAAACATGCTATGTGTCCGAGCGAGCCGACTCGTCGTCCTTCGTACTCCGCGCCGTGTGCTTGACAAGCGTCCTCAACGATGATAATTTCTTTATCTTCGGCGAGGTCCCGAAATTCGTTCATCCTCGCAGGTTGTCCGTAGAGATGAACTGGAATGATGACGCGGGTTTTCGGCGTGAGCCGCGGTTCAACTTTTGCAGGGTCGAGGTTGAACCCGTTGTCTTCCACGTCAGCGAATCTTGGCTGTGCCCCTGCGTGGATTACGGCGTTGGATGTGGCGAAGAATGAGAATGGGGTAGTCACGACTTCATCGTTCGGACCGATTTGCATAGACTGAAGCGCGATCTGAAGGGCGGCGGTGCCAGACCCGGTTGACACTGCATATCGACTGCCACAGTATCGAGCAAATTCCTCCTCGAACTTGAATACGCTCTCTCCCATGACCAGCTTCTCGTTTTGCAAAGAGTAAAGTGCCGCTTGAAGCATTTCTTCATCCACGACCGGCCTCATCAAGGGAATCTTGAATCCGTGTTTGATCTGTGGCACAGTCTCGGCTGCCCCGTTGGAATTTGCAGTGAGGACCGTTTCTTTAGCCGTATTCCACTACCTTGAAAGGGTCATTTGAAACTCGCGAGTTTTAACCCTTCCTAGACAAAATCGTCACTTTCAATCGTTTTAATGACAAAGAAATCCCAAGATATCATCCTGCTTTCCCGGAATCAGCGGCCGGAATTGGATAAATACCACATGAGCCGAATTCGTTTGTTAAACAGCTCTGACGAAACTAAGTCTTGTGAACAACCAAGTTGATCTCGCTAATTTGTCTTAGAGATTTCCCCTGCGGTTTTGGCCTAGACTTCGCAAACATTACCGATCATGAAATTCGACTGAGGGTCAAGATAATGTTCTTCTGCCAATTACGAGTAACCTGCGTGGCCGATTATCCATGAAACTGAATTTCCTCGAAGAAATAGGGGGCGTAAAAACCGCTCGAAGGGAAGCAGAATCATTGCTCCTAGCAACGGCGCTTCTGAAAAATGACGAGATCAGTGTAAAGGACGAAGACCGAATGTTAAAGCTCGCTAAGAAAAACAAGGTACTATTGCGAGCTGCCACTCTGATTCATCTCCCCTCGAACGTTGTTGACGAAGCGAAGAAAGACGCTGCCGAGGCATTTGATCTATATGATCAAATGAGCAACATTTTCACGCAGCATGGAGTTTCATTCGTCGCGATAAAGTCGTTCGACTCTCTACCTGACATAGGACACGACATTGACCTGCTCGTTCCTTCTCCGACTGAACTCGCAGAGACTGAAAAACTCTTGATCAACCAATACAAAGTCCGACCCCAAGGACTAACTCATTGCGACAGATTACTGGGAAAATTCAGCTGTTTTCTACAGGGCTACAACCACGACTTCGAGCTTTACCCGACAATCAGCCAACTCGGCGAAACCCACCTGGACCCTAGCCAAGTCTTGCTCCACCGAAGAAGAGAAACAGTCGAAGGCCATGAAGTGTGGATGACGTCGGACTCGGACAGAGTACTAATCCGGGTGATTCATGCGATGTTCCGTCACAACTTCCTGAAACTGTCAGATATTCTGGACTTCTTGAAACTGATAGAAACCGCCAGCTCTCAAGAGGTCCTAGAGAAGATTGACAACGCCCTGATCGGCGACGCTTTCATTTTCTATCTAGCATCAATCGAGCGCTTCCTTAAAGCATGCCAAGTTGAAAACCGGCGCTTCCAAGAATTGAAGAAATCGGCCCAAGAAATGTTCGGTGATGACAGACTGAGATTCCTCAGACGTGACAGACTTGTCCTCCCCTACAGAATCCCCACCGCGGCAATTATCATACTATTTCTAATCAAGGCAGCAAGAGACGCTGCCCGCGCGAGATGGAAGAGCTCGATTTTCTGCCTAGTCGCCCCGCCCCTCATAGTGCTTGATTTTATCAGCGCAGCGTTCAGAGCGGGTGGAAGAGGCGGAGTCTGGTAGTGAAGAAGATTCTGCTGACACTCAGCGGAACGCACGGTTCCGGAAAATCCACTAACGCAGGGAAGTGTTACTATCTTCTCAATCGTTCCGGATACAAGTTCTCATACATAAGACACCAAGACCTCCTTGACCCGTTCGGATTTATCGTAAGGCGAACAGCGAGAATACTGCACCTTGAACCCAACCGACTGGAGAAGATGAAACCAACTAGAGTCGCCTGGTCCATCTACCTGCTCTTCATCTACTGTCCAATCCTCGTCGGTGGAATAAAGCTCCGCAATTTGTTCGGATACAGCGTCGTGTCCGATAGGTATCTGTACGATGTTATGGTAGGATTCAGAGACAATGGCATGACTGTCCCGTCAGAAAACCTGCTGATGAGACTTCTTCCACGACCCGATATATCATTCGTCCTTGATGCACCCGAGCAAAGGATTCTGGCAGACAGACCCGAGCATAGCGGAGCTTTCATCCGCAAAGAAAAAATTCTCTACCGACAAGTCGCGGATCACTTCAACCTCAGCAGGATCAGCACGAGCGACCCTCCTTCCATCGTTTGGAGCAACATGCTTTCGGAGATCAAAGTAGCCCTTGGGGAGAGAACATCCGTAGAGCAGATTACGCTCCAACAGGTGATCGGTTGATGAAAGCTCTAGTCATAGGTATAGATTCGGCCTCCCCGTTTCTGATAGAGAAGTGGATAGACAAACTTCCGAACATTCGTTCGGTCTTCGAAGCTGGCGCCCATGGAGTTCTAAAATCGATTGTTCCACCTGAAAGCGTGCCTGCCTGGCAGTGCTTCGCGACAGGGAAGAACCCGGCGAAGATCGGGATATTTGGCTTCACATACATAGGAAGAGACAGGCACTTGAAGTTCGGGAGGACCACCCCGGACATTGGATGCTTCTGGGATATTGCTTCTGAAAAAGGAATGAAAGTGGGGGTCTTCAATGTCCCGGGAACGTACCCGCCCTACGCGGTAAACGGGTTCATGGTCTCAGGGTTTCCCGTCCCAACTCGCAAGGTATGGTCGTATCCGGTCGACTTGATGGGGAGGATCGACTCCGCGGTAGGAGGCTACGAGGTTGACGTTCCATTGACGAAGCCAACGGAGATGAAGGGAGGGGAAAAAGCATACCTCCCAGTCGTTAAGCGGTTGCACGACAAATCTCTACAAACTGCAAAGCTGCTCATAGAATGGTACAACCCTGACCTCTTTGCAATGACGCTTCAAGGAATAGATTTGGTACATCACGACTTCTGGAAATACATGGACAGGCCAGACTCGCCGTATTCCAACGTGTTACGGGATTGGTACATCAACATGGACGACGCCGTTGGCGAACTCCGAAAACTCGTTGGAGCAAATACAAACGTGTTGCTCCTATCGGATCACGGATCGGCGCCTGTATCATCCGCGTTATTCGTAAACAAATATCTGGAATCGAACGGCCTCTTGACAGTAAAGGGTCCAGTGAAAAACAAAGGGGACACATATACAAAGCTAAGACGATGGGTTCTGAGGAACATGCCTCCCGGCATGGTAGCCGGTATCTACAAGATTACGCCCGATTTTGTTAGCCACAAACTCACCGCATCAGCTGCGATCGAACGAACTCTGCAGGGCCTGATCGACAATGTCGACTGGGACAAGACGCTAGCCTTCTCGACAGGCGGTCACCAGGCGCACATCTACGTCAATTATGATCTCGTTGACAAGCTCA
This sequence comes from Candidatus Bathyarchaeota archaeon, assembly GCA_005883075.1. Classification (GTDB taxonomy): domain Archaea; phylum Thermoproteota; class Bathyarchaeia; order 40CM-2-53-6; family 40CM-2-53-6; genus 40CM-2-53-6. The sequence continues at coordinate 19,441 of VBAX01000056.1, forward strand.
AGGATAATCAGCCATCTCAGACCGTCGACGACTTGGTCAAGAAGCTGTGTAACATAATGAGTGAGCTGACCGACCCCAAAACGGGGGAGAAACTCAGGCCGATATTTCATTTCAAGGATGAGACATTCAAAGGGCCATTCCAGTTCGAAGCGCCAGACCTATGCGTCGAACTCTTCACCAAGACCGAAAAGATCCAAGTCAGTCCTCGTCTTGGAACTCCAGAACTCTGGAGCTCTTCTCCACATTTCTCATCAATTCACACACGAGAAGGGTTCTGGGGAATCGTCGGTCCGAATATTAGTCCCGGCGTCAAACTAGATGCTGGACTCTTAGATCTGGCCCCGACACTCCTCAATCTGTTGGGTATTACTCCTCCGTCTGATTGCGATGGACGAGTTCTCGACCAGATCATCCTCTCAAGATCGTAGGAGCCACCGAACCATGCTTGCCCTCTCGCCAACGAATGCAGCCTTGGGTTGGACGGAACATTGGCAATTGGAGACGCGTTCAGGTTGAGAGTAGCAATCAACGGTTTTGGTCGCATTGGAAGATCCTTCTACCGGGCATTATTGGAAGACCAAGCATCTGAAATAGAAATCGTTGTGATCAACTCGACTTCTCCCCCTAGAACCCTCGCCCATCTCTTGAAATACGATTCGACCTACGGAACACTCCCTCTTGACGTTAGCTGGGACTCGGAGGGAATCGCATGCGAGGGAAAGAAGGTACCGTGTCTCAGCGAAATCGACCCGGCAAAGATCGATTGGGGAGGATTCAAAACCGATGCAGTGCTAGAAAGTACTGGACAACCACTTCAGCGTGAGAAGCTCGAGACCTTCATTTCTAAAGGGGGGCGTACCGTGTTGATCAGTTCGCCCTCGGAAGAGGCTGACGTCACACTGATACCTGGATGTAACTTGGAAACTTATGACCCGAATCATCACAAGATAATCTCAATGGCCTCATGCACCACAAATTGTCTCGCTCCGAGTCTAAAAGTCCTGGACGACAGTTTTCGAGTTACACACGGATTTGCCACGACCGTCCACTCCTACACCAGCGACCAAAGGCTGCTTGACGGGTCTCATGAGGATCTCAGGAGGGCTCGAGCAGCGGGTCAATCTCTCATACCCGCTCGAACGGGAGCCAGCCAGACGATAGGCAAGATTCTTCCCCATTTGAAGGGGAAAATTAGCTGTTCAGCGATAAGGGCACCTACCGCCGCGGTTTCACTCCTCGACCTTGTCGTCCAGTGTGAGAGAGAGCTCAGTACAAACGAGGTTAACAGTGCGTACGAAGATGCTGCGGGTGAAAGTTTGAAGGGGATTCTTGCAGTCTCACACGAGCCATTAGTGTCTGTTGATTACAAGAAGAACTCTCACTCGGCAGTCATTGACGCACTCTCAACCGGAACCAACGGTGGAATGGTACGTATCTTAGCCTGGTATGACAACGAATGGGCATATTCGAAGCGATTGATCGACACATTCCAACGAATCGGACGCGCCGACTTGACCCCCGCAAATTCCCCTTAGAAACGCCTAAGTAAGCGATTCTAGTCAGACTCTTCATCCAGCTGTTTTCTTCGGTTGCATCAAGCGCTGAGATGTCAGTTATTGAAACGCCTTGTCTAGTCAGAATTTTCGTTTCCTTTGTTTCACGAAAAAAGTACGCGGCGCTTAAATCGACAAGAATCATGTCAACGACGAGGGTCGAGCGTTAGTCGGTCGGAAGGGTTGCTCCTATGCTTAAATCAACTCGCAATTGCATTTATTGGCCAAGGGGAACTGGTCGTTGAGCCGATGGGAATGCTTGTCGGGCCACGTCTTCGAGGGGAACTTTTTCTATCCGCCAGCTGGATCTAACCTAGCCGATACGAATCCACTCGCCACATTTTCCTGTCCTTCTTGCGATAAGGTCATGACCTTGTCAGGAAGGGAAGGAGCTATGGAACTGCTGAAACGTATTCGAGGGTTCATAGGAGAGGTCTCTAGAGACCCCCAATATTGCACCGATGGCGCCTTAATGCTGACCGAAGTAGAGCGGCTGGAGTTTACGATCAGAAAGCTCGCCGAAGAAGCAGCCAGACCGTAGCAGACTCCCATCGATTTTGCCAAAGGGCACCTGTCCTCAGACACAGATTTTTCTTTCCAGCGCCACGATCTGTCGCAGACGCAAGTTTAGAAGGGCAGACGAGGACGGTTAGGCCTTGACCAGCTTCCGGCCATCTCAATCCGATCTCGTTCGGCTAAAGACCCCTCTGGGCAAACTACTCAAAGGTACGCCAATCGAAACCATGCCGAAGCTCAAAGTACTTGTTCAGCAAACCAAGCCCCCCAAAGTCACGACGGTTGGAGACGTAGTCTCCCGAGAGACCCTAGCAACCGGGATACAAGTCAACCTGAGAATCCTAGATCAGATGACCCTTAGAAAACGCATAGGCCCAATCGAGATCAAAGCAGAGCGAACTTACAGAGTAAGTAACCCACCGGGTGTCATAACAAGGGAAGCGTGGGACACAATCAAAGAAGCCCTGCAAGACAGAGAAGCGGTAATCTTTGTGGAAGGTGAAGAAGACCTACTCGCGATTCCAGCGATCCTCGAATCTCCTGACAATGCCATCATAGTCTACGGACAACCCTCACAGGGACTTGTCGTCGTGACTGCATCCCCAGATACGAAACGAGAAGTCAGAGAAATGATGAATAGAATGACTGAGGAATAAACGACCGTCTGCGAGATAGAGGTTTAGGCGGGAACAAAACTCGCGCAAATCATCCCATAATACGTCGGGACCTCGTAAGAAAGCAGGTTCGCTCGCATCTTGACGACCTTTGTTAGACCAGCTAGTATCGCCATCTGCCAGAGGCTGTCAGGCTTCGCGTCCTCGATGAATCGTTTGCCGAACCGAGAAATGGACTCGATCCGATTCTTCTGAATCGCTCTTGAGACATACTCGTCATATTTGGCAGCGCTTCGATGATACCCGTAAGGCCCCGACTTCTTGTGTGCATGAGCCTGATCTGCGCTCGCAATGAACACGAGGCGTTTCTTTCTCTTCTCGGCCATCTCGGCGATTGTCGTTCCTAGCGCGATATTCTGCCTTAGCGGAATCTCTCTTGACGGGGTTACAATAACCGTCCTTGCCTTGACCCGTTCTTCCTTGGCAACAAACCACATCGGAACAAGGGTCCCCCAATCCATCGGCATATCTGACGCGAGACCTTCAGCGGTCCCATAATTCGCGCCTACAACGGGTAGGTGTTTTCGGGTTGATTCTTCAAGGAGGTCTTGGGCGAATTCTCGGTCGCACCTCAGGCTCAGGCTGACTTTCCTTCCTCTCGGGCTCTTCAAGTAGCCAGTAGAGTTCTCAGCAGTCACGATCGCAATGTTGTCCTGAAGTCTCAAGTTATGCGGAGATGCTAAGACGATCGTTTGTGGCCGCGCGTTTCGTATGTCTCTCGCAATCTTGCGTACGGATTCCCTTGTCTTCTCGAATAAGCGCTCGGTTTTACGCACTGCGAGTTGAGGTATTATGTCGCTCCCGTGCGGCATTATGCATGCATAATCAAGTGTCATTGTTGGTCCATCCTATTTCGGCCGAATCAAGTAGCTCAACTTCTAGAATATTCTTCCGGTAGCGGGCTAGCGTCTACGCAGAAGGGTTGACGTCGCAATTATGGAGGGGAATAGTATTCCAGCGCCAGCGTAGAAGATCGCCTGGATTCCCAGATCAGCAGCAAACCCACCGATAATGTTTCCAATGGCGAGACCGATGCTCAGGACTATGCTGTACAGAGCGTTCGCCGAGCCTCTTTTGGCCTTACCAGAGATGTCCCCAATGTAGGCGAGAATTGTCGGTGCTACGGAGGATGCCAGGAAGAACATTGGCCAGAGGAACAGCTCGTATTTTATGAAGCCTTCCGGCCTCGTAATAGACCACCCGAAGAGGACCAGAAATCCAAGTTCCCCGAACGCGCCCAGAATCATTATCCTCGTTCTTCCGACCTTATCGGATATGTGGCCGAACACGACGGCACCGAGCGCGAAGAGGCCGCCGAGAACCCCGAGGAAGATCAGAGTCTCTCTGTTAAGGGCGATGTTGGATTCTCTAAAGGCCTTTGGCAGAAGAAAGTACATTCCTAGGATAATGGTTTGGGCAATCCAGACGGGGATCACGGGACGTATCTTGCTTCCGATTCTTCTTTGTCTTATCTTGGGCTGTTTGAGCTCCCAGACCCTCACCGGCTCTACGAGAAACTTCGCTGCCATTAGTCCCGCGAAGAGGAAGACCCCCGCAGTCACCCAGAAAGCATATGACAAGTTATCAGCGTAGACGTTGACAAGGAGTCCCCCAACTCCGAAACCGAGTCCATAGCCTCCTAGGTTTGCGAGATCGAATCCTCCCATGCTTTTCCCTCGATTGGTTAGTTTCGTTGCATCTCCCAATAGTGTCAGCGACGTTACCGCCGCAGTTGCAGCTGAGATGCCCATCAATGCATGGAGGATGGAGACGTCTAGCAGATTTCTGGTGAAGCCGATTGCGGCCGTGAGAATGGTGATCATCATCATTCCAATGATGTGAAGTCTCTTTCGGCTGAATCGATCAGCAAGCCGGCCGATGGGCAACGCCGAACCCGCCTCTGACATGGGGTAGAGTGCAAGTATGAGACCGATTATGTAGCTCGGTGCCTGGAGATAGAGCGGGAAGAGGATTGTTATCGATCCGAATCCAATTCTTGTCAGAAAGACGGCCACGTAGAGGTACAGTACCATTCGCAGCCCGACCTTACGCGGCAAAGAGGCACCTATCTTTGGTTCGGGACTATGTCGAGCGTGTAATAGGCTAACTGGTCCTCTCGGTGAGATTATGAGGAAACTAGGACGAAAACTGGACGAGTGCCATGAACGAACAAACTGGCTATATTCTTCGCGCTAATTGTAGCACGTTCAACCCGATCGCTTCATCCTTTGCTTTGAGCAACTTTCCCGGGAGCTTCAAAATGCCAATCTCTACCATGTTAGCTGACGACCCCTCATCTAGGTGGCCTCCAATCACCGAAAAGTCTCTCCTTCCGAGAGTTACATGAACGTGAGGGAGGGGCTTGCGGTCCATGGTGGCGATGTTGCCGGAGAGGTTTAGAATTTCCAGATCATCTTCGAATGTTTCGTATCTGTATTGTTTCGTCTTAAAGTCGTAATGACCAAGTTTGACCTTGCTGAGAGAGCCGATGCCTTCGAGCAGGCTTGCACCGAGCATCTTCGTCGTGGCGAATTGTCGTATGGATTGGAGAATATCATCTCCGGATTCTAGCCTTATGACAAACTTGTCAGTTCCCAGCTGTGAGTAGATCATGAAAAAGTCGGACCGACAGGTTCTGGTTAAACCTGGTTGATTTGTCTCATAGACTGGATCCGAGCTGTTTCATGCTGCTACCGGAACGGTGGACGAGCCGTAGGGAATCACCGCGACATCCTTTTCGTATAGGGTAGGGTCGAGAGTTCTCAGCGCATCATCTATTGATCTGAAGAACTGGATCCTCGTCTTGCTCAAGAGCTCTTCGACTGGGGTCGGTGCTTTAGGCGAGACCACGATGAAGTCGGTTTTGTTGGCGTCTAGGGAGAACCGGTTGGGCTTCTGGGAGGCTTCCGTAACCTTTCCAAGCTTGGCCCGCTTCTTCAAGTCCTCGACGACCATCTCAGGCTCCATCTTGCCATAGGTCTCCATCTCAGCCTTGAACGCGTCCCCTCCTATCCCTGTTTCAAGCGACGCGAGTAAAATTACAGTGGACTTTGGCTGGTGTGACGGAATCACGAGGCCGGCGCCGAAGGTTGCGGCTTTGAGGGACTGGTACAGGTTTGTTCCGGTGGGTCCGTCTGCTACCGTGACTACGAGGGCTGATGGGCGGGAGGTGACAGAGTGGGCTCTACGGGAGTAGTTCTCGGCGAGTTGCTGATGAGCAAGGTTGGGGTCTCCGTAAGCGGCTTTGACTAGGCCGCCGTCTTGGTTGAGGACGAAGTCTAGGATTCTATGCTCTATCTTCATGAACTCTCGAAGGACGTTAGGAACCTCGTTCATGTCTTCCCTCGTCGGGTTGCCTTTGATCGCGAGTTCTCTGCAGTTCGGGTTTCCGATTACGTATCCATGGTTGGTGGTTATGGTCTTGAGGCCTGAGCAACCGGGAAGGAGAGCCTTGGCGCCTCCCTCGTAGCCGGCGAAGTAGTGTGGCTGGACATTGAGGGTTGAGATGAGTAGATCTCTGTCGAAGAGTTCCTTGTTCAGCTCAACGGGCGTGCCTCTGCTCGTGACCCCGATCCATTCGTATTTGCTCGCGGGGTTCTTGACCGAGCTGACCTTGATGTTCTTCTGGTAGCGTTTGTAGATGTCTTCTCCGACCACTTTCTTGATGAATTCTGGGTCGGATGGAACGTGGGTTCCTCCGGCGCAGATGATTTTGATATCGTCTGTCTTCGGTTCTATCATGTTGATGAGTTGTGAGATGAATGGTGAGTATTTTCGGGTAAAGTCCGAGAAGATTATGGCGGGGCTCCAGCACTTTTCTCTCTCGAACGGTTTCGCGCCTATCGGGGCTGCGAGGGCTTCGCGGAAGACGATCTCGACCGGCTTTGTGGGCAGGGGTGTTGGTCTTATCCAGTGAATCTTCTCAGGGGATAGTAGTTTGCTGCCGCCGAATTGGTCGAGAATGGAGAGGCTGACCGTGCTGGTCAAGGCTACAGTTGATATCGACTCGTAGCTGATTTAAGTATTATAGAATCGTCTCTCGTCTGCGGCTGTATTTTTGTTGACAAAGAAAGGGGTCCGCCCTTTGCCTAGGGCGGATTGAAGCCTAGCGGCCTGAGGTATTGGAGGTGGTTACGGATGCACCCTTGAAGGTGTATCCGAGGAATCCTCCGATGAGGCCTAGGATCAATCCGACAAAGTTCAGTGATATCACCGAGAAGACGAGCACGAGTATTGACCCTATTTTCCTCTGAGCCGCGTTGTTGTACAACAGCCAAGATCCGACGAGCGTTAGTATGCCTGCGATGCTTCCCCATATCAGGATCATTGACGAGTCGATTCCTGGTATCAGCAGGGAGCTGACTGTGCTAGCTATGAAGGCACTGATCAGGGTGATTATCCCTGCGAGCGCTGACAGCGCGAAGGCTGCTGTTGGCTTTGGCGATTTGTTTACTGCCAAAGTTCATCCTGACAGGTAACCCACGCTTGTAGACTATCAACGAACTGTAACCCCTGACCTTGTTCACGGCGCACCCCGATGCACAATCACGGCAAAGCTTCTGCAAAGCGTGCTTCGTCCCCGCGTACAAGAGGCTCTCATGAGCCAGGAAGGCCCTGGTATTCAATTTCACGAAGGAAGAGCCTCCAAGTACGGACATGTGAACGTGAAGCCCTAGCGCTTTCACGAAGGGCGGGGCGCGGGAAAATCGACCACCCCCGGGGGTCGAGAAAAGCATGCTTATTTTTTGGAAATGAGGCCAGAGCCGGCCTTCAAAAGGCACTGGCGCCTCCGTCAGGACATCTAAGGATGCAGATTGCTGGGACGGGACGAATCTTGTCCTTCTTCGTCTATTTCATTCAAGGTTAATCTATCGAGCCTAATGGGGCGCTCTTGAAAGCGCAGATGAAGTACAGAGTTCTAGGAAAGACAGGACTCAGGGTGAGCGAAGTCGGCTTCGGTGCGTGGGCGATAGGCGGCAACGCCCACGGGAACAGTTACGGGCCTACCGACGACAAACAGTCGCTGGCCGCAATCGGGAGGGCGCTGGAACTGGGATGTAACTTCTTCGATACTGCCGATGTCTATGGCCACGGGCACGGCGAGGAACTGCTTGGCGAAGCCCTCAGGGGACATCGATCAGAGGTCATAATCGCCACGAAGGTCGGTGGCGATTTTTATCACGGAACTCCTAGAATGAATTTCACTTCTGACTATCTTGAATTTGCACTAGGGAAAAGCTGTGAACGGTTGGGCTCTGACTACATTGATCTCTACCAGCTGCACAACCCCCCAATCCAACTGGTCAAAGACGGGAGGGTTTTCAAGACTCTTGAGAAACTCAAGGCCGCGGGAAAAATTAGGCACTACGGGATCTCGATTCACGATCCACAGGAAGGGCTTCTCGCGATGAGAGACCTTGAACTGGGAGCCATCCAGGTCGCATTTAATCTCCTACGACAGGAAGCTAAGAACCAGCTCTTTCAGGAAGCTACTAAGAACAATGTTGGGATCATTGCCCGAGAACCGCTAGCGAACGGATTCCTCGCGGGCAAACTGAACGCGGAATCCACCTTCCGCCAAGGAGACATTCGGCACAATTTTCCCCCTGACTACATCTCACAACTCACACTAGCAGCGGACAAGCTGAGATTCCTGGAATCTAACACTCGAACGCTAGCGCAAGCAACGATAAGATTCGTCCTCGACCACAAAGACGTATCGACAGTAATCCCTGGAATGAAGACGCCTGAACAAGTCGAAGAAGATCTCGTTTCCTCGGAATCCCCCCCATTGACAGGGGAGGAACTTCTTCGAATCAAGTTCCTTCGCGATCAGGAGTTCACCTAGTACAGGCAAACCGATGCATGGGCGAAAGTGATGAGATATCTTGTGAGGCTTGACAACAACCAAGCCTACGCGCCGAAAGACGTGAGGTTGCTGGAAGCGAAGATCCGAGAATTACTGGGATCCGCTGATAAGATCGGGAACCTCAGGGTGAGCACGACCGCTATCGAGCTCGACCTCTTCGCGGCGCCATCCGATCTCGGCAGAACGAAGAGCCTTCTAGAAGGCAAGATCTCCAAAGTCGTAACGCTGAGATCCCTTGAATCCAGAACTTCAACACGAGCGGAGGACGAAGCGTTACGAGAAGGAATCGATCTGTTCAACCAAGAGAGGTTCTGGGAAGCTCACGAAGTCTTGGAGGAGATCTGGCATCCCGCAACAGGCGTTGACCGAGATACGATTCAAGGCCTGATCCTGACTGCTGCGGCGCTCGTTCATTATCAGAAATACGAGAAATCTGTTTGCGTCTCAATCCTTGGCAGGGCTAAGGAAAAACTGGGCGCACTCGACCAGTTCAAGGGTCTTGACATTAGAAGTCTGAGAGTCAGTATTGAGCAGATTCTGAAAGACAACATGCCTATGTTGCTTCGGATCCAATGGGTCAAAACGAAGACCCACGCACCTCCTTCGTGAAGAGTATCTGTACCCTTTTAGCGGGAGAATTCAAGCAGAGCCGAGGGGACGCTTCTATGGCATTCGTAAACATTGACAAAAGATACTCTAGCGCCCTCGCCATAATAGCTGGGATTATTCTCACCTTGACAAGGCCAGTCCTATCGAACCTAGTGCCAGGCACCGCATCGAATCCATGGCTTGGACTATTCACAAGCCTTTCTTCCAACGGCCTAACAGTGTTCTCGGTTCTGGCAGGTATCCTCGCGATACTGGTGCAGATCGGAGGAGTCACGATCTCTCTAGGCGGCCTACTGTGCTATGCAAACCATCTGAGATCAGGAAAGGAACTGGTTGGAATTGGAACAACATTTGGACTGGTGGACCTTTTGACCTCGATACCATCCCTCGCATCGGGCAGTTATGGACCTCCGCTCTGGATTGCTTGGGTAGGCCTCTTTTGCGCTGTCTTCGCGGATAGACACATCAAAGGTCCGAAGGATTCGTACGCAGGAGAAGTGCGAAAGCTACTGGTTTGGAAACGAGAAAGACAGGCTCGGAGGGTTCGGGCCAGAAAGAGAGCTACGAGAATGGCTGGAGTGTCAGCGAGACCATACAAACTCGGCAGCAACAGCGACGACTAGGGCCAGTCCTCCACCCAGAAGAATTGATGGGGTGTGGAGAAGTGTGAAGCCTCCTACAACGACTACGAGGATTACGAATAGTACTAATAGATCAGCGATGAAGTTCTTGTCCGTCTGATCCAGAACAACCATTTCTCCTTTTTCAGAATGAACTTTTCGATTGTTCAGCGGGGCAGTTCGAAACTGTAGATAAGCTCTGCTCCGTCTTTCTAATTCCACTTAGCCGGTGATGGATCGAAGGAGGAGTAGAATGTTCCTCTTTCGCTCGCGCATTCTTCGCTTGCTATAGTTGTACCATTCTGGTCCATAGGGAATGTACTCGCTTACTCGATATCCTTCCTCGATCAAAGTTGGCTTGATGTCATCCCTGACACCCTTCAACATTTGAAACTCGAAGTCTCGTTTCTGTTCTTTTGCAAGTTCTCTTGCCTTGTCAATGAGCTTTCCATCATGGGTCCCGATAGCGAACCGACCTCCTCCCTCAAAGAGCATGGTCATGAGCCTGACATAGTTCGCATCAACATCGCTTCTCTTCTTGTAAACCAACTCTCCGGTCTCAGGATAGGCACCTTTTACCAAGCGGATTATTCCTCCGCGAGGAATGAGGTCTTTAAGATCAGACTCGGTTCGTTTCATGTTTGCCTGCAAGCAGACTCCCAATTGCCGATGACCTGGAAGAATTTCCCTGTAAGTTTTTAGCGTCCCTTCGGTGTACGGCGAATTTTCCATGTCTATCCAGACAAACTCGTCATAGGCTTCGGCTCTTTCTATAATCCGTAGGAGATTGGTGCCGTAGAGGGAAGGACTTGCGGCAAGCCCAAGCTGAGATGGTTTTACAGAGATCGTGCCGTCTATTTTCCCTTCTTGTATCTGGTTGAGAAGTTTGAGGTATTCTTCTGTGTAGCCTTGAATCAGCTTCTCGTCGGGCGTGTGTTCGCCCAGCCGGTTGAGGATAACGCTGAGTTTTCTGTTGTTCGCGTTGTGGGCGACTCTAATCGCGTCTTCGAGGGTGTATCCCGCTATCCATCGCCTTGCGACACGGTAGAGAAGTTTCTCAGTTATGCCTGGCATCTTGTCCGAACCCGACCTCTTGTAAGAGCGAGACTGGGTTGTTTGAGTTTCTTGGGTAAGTCTTTCACCTTATGATGTCTAGAATATCGCCTGTAGAACTTCCAGAGCCATCGAATATTCTTTGGGCCCTGCTGCCTCTCTAGCTATTGATGGGAGATCACTCTTCTCAATGCCGTAGTCGCTGAGCCTTTTGGAGAGTCTGAGGCCTTTGACTAACTCTTCGACTCGGTCCGCCGCAGATAGGGCTTGTTTGCTCTCACTGAGCCCCGTCGAGTCTTGTCCCTCTGCCTTTGCGATTAACACGAGCCGATCTGGGTATTTCCGAGCCTGGTGTCGCATTACTTCGGCAAGTGTCAGGCAAGATGTGATACCATGAGGGATGTCCCAGGTTGCCCCGATAACGCGGCCTATTGCGTGGCTCAATCCGGTCCCGACGCTTTGGACTCCGGCGAAGGACATCCATGCTGCCATTTGACAGGCGAGACGAGGGCCGATCTCGCTTGGATTGTTGGTGGAGGACTTGAGGCTTTGAAAGAGGAGCCTGATAGATTCTAGTGCAAGAGCGTCGACATATGGTTGGTGTCTGGGGGAGTAGACAGACTCCACTGCGTGGTCGAGACTCCGGATTCCGGTACAAGCCCAGAGCCATGATGGAGTATCAACTGTGATTTTCGGGTCTAGGAAGATCAAGCGTGGAACGAGCCTTGGATCACGAACACCTGTCTTTCTTTTCGAGGTGTCATCTGTCATTCCAGCTGAGTGTGAGAATTCAGCGGCTGAAAGTGTTGTTGGAATCGCGAGATGAGTAATGATGGATTTGGCGAAGTTTTCTGACAGCTCCTTGACAGCGATCTTTGTCGAGTCGACCGGGCTACCGCCTCCAAGGCTAATCAGAGAATCAGCTCTTGCCCTTTGTACTTCACTGATTGCTTGTTTTATGACGCTGATCGGAGCGTGCTGTTTGATGCCTGAGAAGACGCCTGCGAGCTTTCGTCCCGCTGCTTTCTCAACCGTGTCTACTAGACTCGTCTTCTTCGCTATGGTCTGTCCTGTTATGACAAATGGGCGTTGTGACTTGATTCTGTCAAGCTCTTCAGCTAACCATGAAATTGACCCGGGTCCGAAGTGGACCCTCTCGATCGGCAGGTAGGAATATTCGCCGCTGACGACTTGAACCTCGGACAAGAGCGTCAGCTTCGGATTGGGACAGGTAGAGTTTGTTTATTTCTTGACTGGTGTTTGCCAGCTGAAGGGATAGTTTGGATCGTCAAGCTTCTCAGCGATCGAGGTCACTTTCAACGGCTTCTTAGTCTCGATCATTATTGCCAGTTCGTTCGTCGAGTCTTTTCCAATGCTCGCTTCCACGGCTCCTGGCTGGGGTCCGTGGTGTACTCCTCTCCGGTGTAGTGTGAAGGATCCTACTTCTATTCCTCGACGGCTGCTGAAGTCTCCGCTTACATAGTAGAGGACTTCGTCGCTGTCAATGTTGCTGTGGTTGTACGGGACTGGTATGGCTTGAGGGTGGTAGTCGAGTTTTCGTGGGACGAAGGATAGTACGTCGAACCCTGGTGCTTCGAAGGTCTGGTGGATCGGTGGTGGTTGGTGGACCCGACCGGTTAGGGGCTCGAAATCGTTGACGTTGAAGATCCATGGGTAGAGGTAACCGTCCCATCCGACGACATCGATTGGGTGGTAGTCGAAAACATAGGACATTAGCGAGTTATCGATCTTGACCCGGACCTCGAATTCTCCCGAATCGTTGTGTGGGACAAGTTTCTCCGGCCGACGGAAGTCTCTGTCTGCGTACGGTGCGAGTTCCACCAACTGGCCATAATCGTTTCTGTATCGTTTGGGAATCTCGATAGGTCCCGAGGATTCTGTTATCATGAACCGATTGTCTTTTCCATCGAGGTTTATTCTGTAAGTGGTCCCTCG
>VBAX01000075.1 GCA_005883075.1 Candidatus Bathyarchaeota archaeon
CAGCACTTGCGATGAGCGCGTCCAAGTCGCCGATATGCGAGCCCTTCGATCCGAGCTCGTTGGTAAGCCTCCCATACTTCTCGCAGACAGTAATCGACAGCTCGAGAAGCTCGAGGTGTTCCAGAGTCGCTCTGACCACCTCCACCTCACCTTTTCTGCCTTTGATCGAGTATGCTCCCTCGAATAGTTCTGCTGCAGAAATCGGCGTGGTCTTCAAGGGTTCGTCCCTTTCCCGGTAGAACTGCAGCTTCTTTTCCGCGGCTGGGTTTCTCCGGACTAGATCGACGAGGAAGGAAGTGTCGAGGCAGACCAGAGTGATTACCTTCCGCTAGCTCTGAGCCGGATGAGCTTCCTCTTCTCCAAGACCCTCTCTATCGCTGATGCCAGTTCCTCATTCGGAGGCATGGACCTAACATAGTCCAAGAGGTCGCCCCCGCTCCTCCTCTTTGCAAGCCGGAGTATGACCTTCGTAAATGACTCGTCCTTGCCCTTGACCATCGACAGTGCATTGTATGCCTCCTCCGATATAGTCAACGTCTTGTGAGCCATGGTCAAGATTGCGTGCACTTACGTGTATATACGTGTCGCTCTGTCGGAGAATATCTTGAAGGAGGATGAAAGTCGATGACTGAAATCGTGCAAATCAGTTTCGACAGGCGGCTTTGGAGTGGTCCCAAGCCATCCAGCTTCATAGTCTACGCCCTAGACGTTGGACATCTAGCACTGGCACCTGAACCGATCCCGGAATACGAGAGGACCGCGCTCTTCAAGGAAAAAGCAAAGGCAACTCTTAACGGGCATTTTGCTGTCGAGGTCCCAGTCAGAGTTTACGGGTTCTACCGCCTGGATGAGTCCGACTATACAGCCATGGCTTCAGAAAAGAAGCCCAAGACAATCGAGATAATTCTCTGAACCCTTTCCGCATGATTTATTTGTGCACTGAATCCGTGAAGGAAAATCTGGGAAGACACACACTCGTGCTCCCCGTATAGACTCTTGAGAAGCTGGAGCTTCCCAACCTTGGCAATGTACACAATGGTTGTGGAGTCAGAGACGGTGTTACCCATTGCGTTTCTTCAAGTACTCTTCCAGATCAGACAGGTCGTATCTGTAGGGTATCTTTCTCTCTTCCAGAATCGCGATCATCTCATAGATCGAGATGCCGGCTAGTTCCGCGGCTCTAGGGAGAGTGATGGAGCCTTGACCGTACTTGTCTAGGGCTGTCTGGACCCGCCAGTCACTCACGCTGTTAGAGAAGGAGAGATACCTCTTGTTTCTTTAATGTCCTGGTCTTGGGGTCCACGGTGAATCCCAGAGACTCAAGGGCAAGAACGCTCAGCAGTGGACGTCCTTTCGTCAGGGCAATTATTTCCGTGGAAGCCTTCCTCCCGTCTAGCTCAATCCAGGCCGAACCGACGCGTTTCACACTTGTCCGGCCGTCTGCTAGTAGGAACTTACGCTTTACGGGAAACTTGATGCCCAGTTCTTTCGCGACCGCTGCCGGAATCGCTGATACTGTGGCTCCCGTGTCCACAACGGCCCCCTTCACCATCTTGCAAAGGTCCGGCTTGTCAACCCTGCACACTCTCATGTTGACCGTGGTTGTTCCCAACCGAAACGCCCCGATAGTACTAGCTATCTCCCATTATAAGAAGAGAGGGACTCAAAAGCCAACTGAACAAGACAATTACACGCCTCCTGTCCTAAACAATCCGCTACTTCGGCCATCCTCGCTTGCCGGAGGCTAATTGTCTGGTATACTTTCTCGAATTGGGTAGACGGTCGAAGCTACTTGCCCCATGTGAACGTGTCTGGGAAAGGTTGGGCCGGGATGGTGGGGTGCGTTGTTGATCCGGTATACTTTGTCTTCAACCTGCCAGTGGAATGAGTACTCGTCGTCGGTCGGATATCTGACATCGAGGAAGGACCCGTCCACCAAGTATAGGCGCAGTCTAACGCCAATCACTCGTGGAGGATCAGACAGAATGTCAGCGAATTCGTCGCTCCCGATTCGAGCAAGTCTCGAGAGCCTGTCCCTCACCGGGCTTGCGTGCTGGTGGGTCAACTAAGAAACTCATTGAGTTTCTTTCGCAGAGCGTCGCCGGCGGCTTTTACGTCCGAAGAGTAGGCGATTGCGTCAAGGTAGTCCTCGTAGGCTGGATGCCCTGGAATGGCTCCTTTGGAGATTCGTTCCCTAATCTCTAGGGGCGAGTCTACATTGTACCGTTCGAGAATTTCCCGGAGGCCTTGCTTGGATATGGCGAGAAGGCTGAGCAGTGAGACTATTTGGGCTTCAGTCTTTAGCTCAGGATACCGATCGAGTACGTCGGCTACTTCTGTCATTCCCAACTCATAGATTCACCCGGCCGACCATTAAACTTGCCCCTTTGACTCTAAACAAGACATGAGTGCCTAGCAAATATCCCAAGGTCGCCAGAATCTCTGCCTTTACCGGAATTAAACAATGCTTTTCCCATAACTTTTCTTTTTCTCAAACAATTCTTTTCCACTAACTAATCTATGACCCCCCGGGGGGTTTGTTTCCCGCGCCGCGCCCTTCGTGAAACGCTGAGGATCCCACGTTCACCGGTCCCTGCCTAGCCCGTCTTCCTTCGTGGCCCGCCCATCGGTGGAAATCGCCCATTATCAGCCTTGATCGCGATTCCAAGCCCGCGATTTCCAGCCCCCTCTCTTCCACGCCTATCCCTAGGGGAATACACGGGGATCGAAGAACACGAGACAAGCCGATAACGCGCCCGTCTCGAAAAAACAAGCCTGAAATCCCACCCGGACAGAAAATAGATCTGAGAGACAAATTCGTATAACTTTTGCAGACACCTCGTCCGCGAGAGCGGGTCTATGCGGTTATTCCACGGCCTAGCGCGTTAGCATAGGCCGTTTCAAACCGCCAGTAAAAGGCGGACCCCACTCCCCCAACCGACAGCGAGCTCACTCGCCCTAACAGCCAACGCTCTTCCTCCTGATAGGACTAGAGCTTCAAGAGATACCTTCGCGGTCTACTGATTGGACCCTTATTCTTCCGGCCTGGATTGAGAGTCTTTTCGGCTGAGAGTAGGCATCGGGCCGTCTGTCTTGGGTCTAGAATCCATGATTGGCATGGTTTTTCGGATCATCTCGATAAGATGCTGTTCAGTTCGCGTATCCACCGGTTGACCGCGCCCTCTTCCACCAGTTCGGAACGTCTCACTTGAAGTGATTCCTTCAAGCTCTTTCCTGGTGCTCCGCAACCTCGCGTACAGAGCTATGGCAACGATAGTGAACAAGCCGATTGAGATTAAGACTATCCCGGTGAAGGAGATTCCTTGCAGGTTGCCGGTAAGGTATGCTTGCAGGTATGAGTTGTTCAGGTACTCCTGATAGATCCAGAACGAGAGGAACAGGATGACAACGGTCTGGAGGAGGATGATGATCTTTGCGAACCCTGGGATGCTCTTCCAGAGAGAGACATCGTATTCTTCGAGACTCGTAATCCTACCCGATCCAGAGAGATGCAGGCTGACCCTCAAGCTGATCTAGAGCGGGATCCCTCATATGGGCAACCTGTGTCCAGTGAACAGGATGATCAGATACGCGCCTCCACGCGGGTCTCGACAAGGGGAGTCCTAGTGCGTTGCAGAAGGCCTGTTCAAACCGCGAGATCCCCGTAGTTTTCTGGACAATCTCGATAAGATTCGCTTCAACCTCCTTGTCGACCGGTTGACGAAGCCCTCTTCGACTGGTCTGAACGTCCCGGTCGCAAGAATCCGGTCCAGCTCTCTCCTATAGCCCACCAGTTTCGTGAACAGAACCATCGAGGCGATTGCCAAGAAACCTATCGATAATAGGATTATCGCGGTAGAGCCGCCTGTTTGAAGGGAATCGTTAACGTATATCCGTAGGAATCGGTTGTGGAGGTATTCCTCATAGATCCAGACCAACAATAGCAGGTTGAGTATGGTCAGTAGAGGGATCGCTATCTTTGCAAACCTAGGAACGCTCTCGAGCATAGATAGATCGTAATATTCGCGGCTCGTAAACTTAGCTGACGCATCCAGGTTGGAACCCTCTAGGGCAGGCATGTGGAAGCCTGCCTGTTCAAAGCGCGGATCGAAAGCGGAAGCCCTCTTGACACAGGGATAAGACCGCTAGATTCGCGCTAGCACCCAACCGGAACAAGCCTTGAATCGCCGGACTCGCCTAGAATCAGTGCCACACAGCGAGAAACCTCAGTGGAAGGGGGTCTTGTCGACTCGACCTCGCGACGCAAGAGCGGTCTATCCGGTAGTTCTGCAGGGAGGCCGTGAAGCTCTTGCTTCAGCTTCGGCGTCTTTCCTACTCTGCATTTCACGGGACAAGTGTCCAAAAACGCGAGCCCCGTAAGGACTTTTCTTATCTAGATGATCCTCTCTGGTCCTCTATCATGAGATCTGGACGGATCCAGCTATTATCCCGGATAATGATGCCCTTGTTGATAGTCCAGTTCCTGCTGGGCATGTTCGCAAACCTCTTCGTTACATTCTCGACATCGACCGACCCGAACCCGTTGGCAGTGGTCTTCACTGGGGGATCTCCGGCGTTGATTCTCCACGTCATGATCGCGGTAATCCTCTTAATACTCGCCCTTCAAGTCCTCGTCTCAGCGGCGTTTATCCGCCGAAGACAGCTCGTCGCTATTGCAAGCGCAGGGTTCGCCTCTATCACCCTAGCCTTCTTCACCGGCATCGCCTTCGTCTACTCCGGATACGCAAACGATTCTTTGTCATACTTGATGGCGGTCGGTTTTCTTTTCGGCCTGATAATTTTCGGCTATTTTGCCGGACGAGGAGAACGCCCAACCCCAGCAACCACAAAAGAAACTACGCCATCGAACATTATCCGCCCTCGTCCTCTAGGGCTAACACTGTTACAGTTGATCGGAGGTGGAATCGTCACCTTCGGGGGCTTCGCCCTGATCGGGTTCAATCCCGGAACGATCAACACTGCACTCGGATCAATAACTCTTGTTCTAGGACTTTTCGCGGTCCTTTCGGCCTACGGGATCTGGAAGAACAAGACCTGGTCGCTCACCATCGCACGACTCGTCAACATTGCAATAGTCCTCTTCAGCACCGGTCAGGAATCATACACAGTCGCAACTGCGACAACCGCAAACACCGCAGCAGGCTCACTAGGAGGCACCGTTATCGCCCTCGGCCTCTGCATCGGAGTAGTACTCAATCTTCCCAACCGCCAGCTACAATCTTGAGGAATTTTTCTTCCCCAATATTCTCTCCACGGCAGACGCCAGTAATCTACGTTGATTCGCTTCGTTCACTACCTTTCGCATCCAAGAACCCTCGTCCAGTGCGTGGGCGAAATTGAAGCGGGTGTCCAGGCATTCTACTCTTCCATGTACAACTTGCGACTTTGCAGTGCTCGCATGGATTGGGCGACCAGCCAGTGCACCATCCATGAAGAGAGACCAAGCTTCCAAAATGAACGTGCCCATAATGGGCTTTCTTCACCAATCTAGCCCCGAAAGAGGCGTGACACGAGTGATAATCCCCAAAACGCCTATATCTAACGAACCCACTGTTCTACAAAGGTGAATCGCAGGATGCGCAATCCGTTCCGAAGGAAATCCAAGAAGACAGAAGAAGCACCAAAACAGGCATAGGCTAGTTCTACCAGAAGATAGGCTTCCCAGACGGAAGAGCCGACCTATGACGCAGGCTATGATCCGAGCGATAATCTGGGAAACGATATCTTCCCGAGATCAGCTTCGAAGATCACTTTCTGAGAATTCAGTTCTTGAAATCAGGTTTTGAAAACCAGCGATAGAATCGGCTCTTCAGAAACAGGCTTCTGAAACCGCAATTCGAAAACAGGTTATTGAAACCCGTTTTTGAAACAGCTTTCTGAAAACTGTAACCGTGAATTTTTTCTGGGGGCCACGAAGCCTACTCAAGTCTCGCGCTACTCCAACTATGCAGACCGCGCCTACGCCGCCGCTACAGATCCCCGAGGCACCAGGCCCCCTCCAAAGAAACCCTAGCACGGGGCCAACTGAGATAGGAGATTATGAGCCTAGCTCACCGTCTTCTTCCGCAACGATTTCAGAATCTTCTCTTCCTCCGTCCTTCTCTCCGCGTACCTTGCCACAATGAATCCCAGCATTGTTCCCGCGAACAATCCAGCTAACGTTCCATTGAGAAGGAAGCTTACCGGTCCAATATTCGTCTTCTCCCAGGATTGCATGAAAGGATTATTCTCGTATTCAAGCGAAACCCACACCAGCAGTCCAAGTATGACCGAGGATTCTAACCAGATCAGCTGGCGCGTTCGCTTCGCAAACTCTTTCTGTTTCAACTGTTCGAGGTCGAGCCTGTCACTCATAGCACCCTACCAATTCCACTCCGTTATATGGGTGAAGGCGCATCCAGAACCAACGCGCGGCTTCCATCAGAACCCATATCATCATCGGCCAAGTGTGGAAAACCTAAAGAACGTGATCGAGGATTCCGCGAGTAACTCCTGGGGGCATCTAGCACTCTACGTTTTGCTGGAGGCGGAAAAAACGAAGTTTGGAAAAAGAATCCCGAACATGTGCGCAATGGCTGCAATCACCATCGTGGTGTTTCTTCCCTCAGCCATCTACCTCGCCACGATTACCGCAGCTGCCCACGTGGCTCCCAACTATTGCAATAATGCTGGTGGATGCCCCCGGACCAGCTAACCTGACCACCAAAAAGACGACCTTCACCACCGCAAAATTCCCGTTAAGTCAAGCTTCCCTGAGCTCGGCAGCCAGGATCTCCCGAGCAAATTCGATAAAGTAATCGTGGTTCTTCAACAGGTTTTCGGCGAGTACTCACTCGAAATCTTTCATCGAGTACCGCCCGTATCATACGAGAAATATTCTGTTCCAGTGGATTTCTCCTGTCAGGAAGTTCTCTTGGATCGGTTGGCGTCCCTCAGGGGATAGGATTGTTGTCGATCATCTTCGGCCTAGGGCGTTTGGAAGTGAGGACTGTTCTTAAGCCGATAAGCTATCAGAGCACGGCTCTGGGTATTGGGTCGAGAGCCTGGTTGGTTCGAGGTTCAAGGTTCTGGACGCTTGTTGGAGAAATATGACCTTCCTGGGAGTGGAGACTCCCATTCATATAGTGGCTTCGGAGCCCTTTCGGGCGAGTAACTATGCAATCTCAACAGCAAACCAAAGGCGAGGTAATCGCCGAGCTGCGCGGTAAGACCGACAGCTTCAGCATCAAGGACATCAGCTCTAGCGGCGTAAAGATGGAGAACAACGACATAGGCCAGATCACAGGCAAGTACCAAGGCAATTTCATGGAGACGATCAGCATCAACATGAAATCTGACGGTACGAGCGAATGGGAAGGCAAAGGCATCCAGATGGTGGGCAAGGACATGGTCGTCGCCACAAGCCGCGGTAAGAGTAAGCAGACCCCTGACGGAAAAATCTCGTTCGAGGGAGACGTAAAGTACATGACGCAATCGCCGAGCCTATCCTGGCTCAACACCACCAAGGGCTGGATCGAGGGAACAGCCACCCAAGCCGACCAGACGTTCACCGCCAAAATCTACGCCAAGAAGTAACAACACGACCGTTCAACATCCAATCTTCTCCTTTTTTTCGCGTCCCCCAAGGCCTGTCACTACGACAAACCCAGACGAGCATGTCGACGCGCGCCTCTGACCGATCAGCCAGCCAGACCAACCATACTCTTTTCCCGACAAAGATGGAAAAGACATTTCCTCGAACAGCACCCCTCCCCTAGACGCGATCCGGCCCAGAATCACCCACCCCATTCTTTCTTTTGACAACTTTCTCTGCGAGCCTTTTCCAAAAAATTCTCTTCCAAAAAAGCATGCTTTTCTCGACCCCCCCGGGGGGTCTGTTTTTCCCGCGCCCCGCCCTTCATGAAACCATGATTTCTTGAATCTTCTCTGCCGGATCTTCATGGTAACCACCATCTCCTAGCTCTCCGCCTTTCTAGCGATTCGCAGGTATTACGGGCGGACCGAGATACATCACGATCAATATTCCCGCGTAGACCGCGGCGAGCGTACCGCCTAACAAGAACCCGAACACTCCCAAGGTCCCCGCTGCCCAGCTCTGGAAGAACTGGTTGTAGTTGTATTCTTCAGCCACCCAGACGAATAGGAGGAGGATGATCATAGACTGGACGCGCACCATCATCCCTGCCCGCCAAGCCGTCTGTTCAGCCCTAAAGCCCGGCAATACCATCCCAACTATCCGGTTTCGGGGCTGACGAGGACCGGTTCCTCCCTCCTCAAGCTCTGCCCCACCGTCTGCCGCCGCCTTCCACGCGCTCTCTCCTCGAGAACACGAGGCAACGTCCGGAAGACAAGAACGGCGACCAGTAACCCTGCGTAGAACGCTAGACCAGTCCCGTTCAGCAAGACCCCGAAACCACCCAGGTTCTGAGCTGCCCATCCTTGGAAGTACTGGTTGTTATTGTACTCCTCAGATATCCAGACCAGTAAGAGAAGGATCACGAGGGACTGGAACAAGGCCAGGATCCCCGCACGGCGAGCCACCTGCTCCTCCCTCAGACCCGCCAGACTAACCTCCCTAGCCATGGACACTAACATATGACAAACCAGGCTATATCCGTAGAGGAAGAAAAAAAATCGCCTATTATCAGCCCTGATCTCGAATCTGAGAGGTCATCTCAACCTCACCCCCAAGATTCGTTGGGAACACTAGCGGTTTTTCCAAAGCTATCTAACCCCGGAACACGCTTCGATCGGCAAGACTCGTCCATTATCACTACCGGACAGCAAGTGTTCTAGAAAATAGGGGGGTCTTAGCGACCGACCCTCGCGTCGCATGAGTGGGACAGTTTGCACTGGCCACCGAAAATGGTTTTCCCCGGAACCTCCATATTTCCGAACTTCCGGTCGTGTGTTAGAACCGAACACAATGTGGACGTGTCGCCCAAATAGTTCCGACCAAGTAAACTATACTTGGCGCAACACGGCGTTGAAAGGGAAATTGTGCTCGCTCCAATTTTTTTCCATCCGGCTCGCACACAACCTGTTGACCCCCTCCTCAACCGCCGTGTCCCACCTAGTCCCGAGAACGAAAAAACCAGCCGAGACAGGAGGCGAACAAACAAAAAGAGGCCAGAGAACTCTCTAGCGCCGGATTTTTTTCATTCCGGACTCCCAAGTTTTTTTTTCCAGAACGCTGGGTCTATGTCCGGAAGACTACTTACTCCACTTTTTCCTATTCTCAGTCAGCCAGTCTGGAATTATCACAGCCCGCAAGAGTTCCTGGACAGTCGCGCCCCTCTGCGAGGCCTCCTTCGCAATAGTCCGATAAGTCTCAGTCTCAAGAGTCTGCATGAACTTTTTGTTATTCCGCGGCAAGCCTTTTCACCCACAATCACACGGTCTAGCACTCTTCTAGAGGATTCTTGTAAGAGTTTGTCCGTCTCGCCAAGCCCCGACTGGGAACACTCACAATACTCGCCAGAGAATGTCTGCAACCCAACGTTCGACATTCCATAGAAACGAAAAGTCCCTCTCCATACCTGAAAGCAGTCGGCACCGGCACGACTAGCAGCAAACATCCGCCTAAGCCAACGTTTCAGTCTACATAAATTAACACGTTGCGTACAACCCGCTGACGTATCGACATTCGTCATATCGATCAACTTGCCGCAGTCCTGTAACCTGAACTGAATATTATCAGTTTCAGCGTATTCTTTATCAGCGCTATCCGAAAGCGCACGCTATGCAACGAAGAAAAATCGTAATCGCGGCTCTAAGCCTACTACTCGTAGGGCTAGCACTACCAACCGCCAACGTCAACAAGGCACACGCTTTCACTACCGGTGTCTATTCAGTCCAAATCGGCAACGTCCTGACCGGTTCGAACCTCCCTAGTGGTTTGGGAGGCGGGCCTATCGTAGCGTCAGGCTCAACAATCACAGTAACCACCACAATACAGGCCAGCTCCTTTAGCTCTCCAGCCTACCAAAGGAACGTCACGATCGGATACACCGCAGACTGGATGACAGCTTACCAAAACGCGAGCATCCTAACTCTGACCACTAACCAAATTGGTTCCGAAATAATCTCAGTGACCGTACCAACAGTAAGCGCTATCAGTCCAAGCCACACCTGGAGCGTGAAGATATGGGACGGTCCAGCGACCGGTCTTGTCGGAACATGCTCAGGCGGCGATGTCGGAAACGAGCGCGCAACAGGTTGCGTTGTAATCAGGAGTGGATCCCTCACCATAGTAACCGGCGACCAATACTCGGCAGCTCAAGCGCGGAATACAGCCAAGACGACTCTCGACAACGTCGGTAGCCTGGCCAACTCGGCAGCTAACGCTCAGCTAGATCAGGCAAACGCTGAGATTGCTCTCGGAGACTCCAGTTGGTCCAGCGGAGACTTCGCAGGTGCCAAGACACACTACCAGAACGCCCAAACTGATACCAACAACGCTCTTGCTACTGCATACAACCTCAACGGCGGCTCAGAGAACGCAAGCATTGTTAGCATCATTGAATCCGGTACGGGCATCCTGCTCTTTGGCATCGGCGGACTGTTAGCAGGATTCGGCGGCCTCATGTACCTACGACGCAAGCCAAAAGCCTAAACTCCCCAATAGAGCCCGTTTTTTCACACCGGGCAACCATTTTTCTTTTTGACTGAACTGGAATGAATCTTCCCCGCGATACTCCACACTAGACAATGCCAAGACTAGCGTGGAACGTCTACACTTTAAGGGACTTGGTCAGAACCAAAACAGTTACGCGACGCCTATTCCACCCAGACAGGGAAACAAATCATCAGGACCAACATCAATCCCTCGGTCCTTCAATCTCAATCCAAGTGAGGCCCAACGGAGATCGCGCAGAGTTCTGACCAGAAGCTGCTGGAAAAGATAGATCTACCTACTTTCATCGCTGGGCTGGTCGCCGCTTTCCTCGCTCTCAGCAGCCAGCCCTGGTGGACGCTAACTAGCCCGACGAACAGCCACGTGTTATCAATCCAGGTCTCACCGTTCTATCTTCAGATCGCCGCTACAGGTATCCCTGCAACCACTCCGCTCGCCTCCGTCCTGGGCGCGTTCACTAGAATCTTGTTCATCATATGCTGTCTTGCCCTGCTGGTCTCGTCTTTTCGCCCTACCGTGTGGTGGCGTCCTCTCGCCGTCTGGCTAAGTCTCGCAAGTCTCACGGAACTCTTCTTCAACCTCCTTCTCTTCATTCACACCGGGCAGACCGCGCTGCTCACGCTTTATGGGACAAATCCACCCACCAGCGGGACAATCTCTTACCCTGCAAGAATTGTGGGAACTGATCTCAACACCTACCAGACTCCCTCCATCTCTGCAG
>VBAX01000057.1 GCA_005883075.1 Candidatus Bathyarchaeota archaeon
TTGCTCGTTGAATAGTTGTATGGAGGCTCGCACGACGGACAATCGTAAAAAGAGGCGTCAGCATATCCTATACGGATCGTGATTCCTCGTCGAAGTTCCTCAGAGTGCCTGGCAGTCCAAACCCCAGTCAACGCTTGGACAATGGTGCTCTTTCCATTGTCGACATGTCCAAGAGTGCCTATGTTGATTTCAGGCTGCAGGCTAATGTCACCTATGACTGTAGGGTGCTCCGGAAGGATATACAGGCTTGCTTTATCGAGATCACTGTTTCGAGGGCTTGAGTTCTCTTGTTTGATTAGTCAAGTCAAAGCTTCCTGTTTTGATCTCTCCGTCTCGCCGATATGTGGCTACGATAACGCCTGCGGTTTTTGAAAGAGGCCGGTATCGTGTCCACGCCAAAAAGTCGCTTGCCATGTCCAATGGTAACAGGATATATTTTCAACCAGAACTCATCAACGAGATCGTGCTTTAGAAGAGTTTGGATAAGATCTGAACTACCGTGAACCTGCAACTCAGGCCCGTCCTCTTTCTTAAGTTTCTCGATCTCTTCTGGGATGTTACCCGTGACGAGCGTGGAATTCTCCCAGTCAAGTTTCCTAAGGGTTTTCGAGACGACGTATTTCCTAGCCTTGTTTAGCTTGTCCGCGAAAGGGTTGTCTTTTGCTTTCGGCCAATACCCTGCGAATATCTCGTAGGTCTTCCGGCCAAGCAAGAGGTCGTATGGATGTCCCATCTGTCCACCCATGACCTTTTCCATAACACCATCCCAGTAGCCGAAAGACCATCCTCCATGCTTAAAATTGCCACTCGTATCCTCATCGGGTCCGCCTGGAGCCTGCATAACTCCATCAAGCGTTACAAATGACAACACGACTAATTTTCTGATGGTTCATTCCTCCAATATCTGGAGACCGTAATTGTCCTACAGGCAAAATTTAACCTTTGCAAGTTGACAGTATCCGGCGGCAGGATCCACTCCGGCAAGTACTAGCGGAGACCATGGGTGTAAATCTACATTTGTCTAGGGCCTTCATACTCGCTCTGTTGACAATCGCCGTTATGTTCACGGCCATAGTTCTGATAGTTTGGGGAATCGTCCTGTCGTTTGGAGGGCCTGCAAACACTCTTCTCTACTTGTTCTTCTTCGGAGATGCTGGATTGCTCATCACGGTGATAGAGATCGCTCGAAGAAAGAAGAAACAAGCAGGGTGATGGTTGCGAATTGGAAAAAACTACGCTTCGGAGGTGTCAGTGGGCTACTATGGGCGACAGCCCGCTCATGGTTCAGTACCACGATAAGGAATGGGGTGTCCCGGTGCACGATGACAGGACTCTGTTCGAATTTCTCGTATTGGAGGGCGCACAAGCAGGGCTCAGCTGGCAGACAGTTCTGAACAAACGCGAAAACTACCGGAAGGCATTCCATGCCTTTCAGCCGGCGAAAATTGCCCGTTACAACAACAAGGACGCCCAGCGTCTTCTTCGCGATCCTGGAATCATACGTAACCGTCTCAAAGTCCAAGCCACGATTAACAACGCAAAACAAATCCTCCAATTACAAAGGGAATACGGTTCTTTTGACAAATACATCTGGCAGTTTGTTGGTGGCAAACCAGTCAAGCACAGATTCGAGTCGCTCGGCGAGATTCCTGCGACGACCAATGAATCCGATTCTATGAGCAAAGACCTACGCAAACGAGGCCTACGATTCGTCGGCCCAACAATCTGCTACGCATTCATGCAAGCCGTTGGAATGGTAAACGACCACACCACAAAATGCTTCAGGTATAACGCTCTCTAGCCGAAGACTCTGATCGCATCATGCCCATGCTAGCGCGATGGAACGGTCCGGAACCCTTGAGAAATCACTTAACTAAAAGGTTAAATAATCTCCGAGCGCATCCCTCCGATAGATGGTTAGTCAAGCTAAGGTCGTCCTCGACCTGGACCAGGTCTTCGGGGCACTAGCCCACCCAATCCGGCGGGCCATCCTCGAGGAGCTATCGGTCGGCGACGCCACGGTCAGCGAACTGGCAGAACCTTACAAGGTGAGCCTGCCGGCGATATCGAAGCACCTGCGGGTCTTGGAAGATGCGGGACTATTGCGGGTCGAGCCGGAAGGCCGGGTGCGCCGCTGCCAGATCGATGCGGCACCGCTAAGCGTGGCGTTCGGCTGGCTTACGCAATACCGGGTCCTGTGGGAGGATCGCCTCGCCCGACTGGCCAAACATCTAGAGGAAAAAGAATGACAAGTAGAACAGAAGAAATGAGTCAAACCAGAAATCGGAACGAGCTAACAATAGTACGGGTGTTCGATGCGCCCCGAGAGGCAGTATGGAAGGCGTGGACGGATCCTGAACGAGCAAAGCGATGGTGGGGACCCGAAGGCTTCACCGCACCCTTCATCAAGATCGACCTCCGAGTAGGCGGCAAGTACCTCTTCTGCATGCGATCGCCAGACGGCAAAGACTATTGCAGCACAGGTGTCTACCGGGAAATCATTCCGTTCCAGCGGATAGTCTCCACAGACAGCTTCGCGGACGAGAAAGGGAACGTGGTTCCGGCCTCCCATTACGGGATGCCCTCGGACCTCCCAATGGAAATGCTAGTAACGGTGACGTTTGAAGAGGTTGGTGGGAAGACCCGGATGACGTTGCGGCACGTGGGCCTTCCGGCGGGCGAGCAGAGCAAGATGGCTGAAATGGGCTGGAACACATCGTTCGATAAACTGGCCAAAGCCCTCAAGTAACACAAGATCCCAGCACCCCTGACACGACCCCGTTGCGTCAGGGGACAGTCCAGTGAAGCAAGACCCTCGACTAGTACCCACTTTTTTCCTAGGAATAGAATCGACTGCTCACACCTTCGGGGCGAGCATGATCGACGATCAGGGTACCATAATCACCAACGTGAACTCTACGTACCGGCCGCCGACTGGGATAGGAATCCATCCTAGAAAGGCGGCGGAGCATCACAACGAAGTCTCAAGTAGCGTAATCGAGAAAGCCCTCCAAGGCGTTGGAGAAAGAGTCTCTCCGGACGCCGTCTGTTATTCTGCGGGACCGGGTCTTGGACCCTGCCTCAGGATCGGAGCAACAATCTCCAGAGCCTTGGCTCTTTACTTGGACAAGCCCCTCGTGCCCGTGCATCATGGCGTTGCTCACCTGGACCTGGCCATGGCTGCTGGAAGATCACATGATCCCCTCGCAGTTCTAGTCTCGGGCGGCCATACGGCAATGGCTGTTCATCTGAACAAACGGTGGCGGATATACGGTGAAACCGAGGACATAACCCTGGGAAATCTCCTGGACATGTTTGCCCGTGAGGCAAAGCTCCCGTCTCCGGGAGGAGTCGCCGTTGAGTCAAAAGCGAAAGAGGGTCAGACCCTTCTTGCTCTACCCTACACGGTGAAGGGAAACGATGTTGCCTACTCTGGATTGCTGACCGCTGCCATACGACTCCTAAAGGAAGGGAAGTCCTTGCCAGACATCTGTTTCTCGATCCAAGAAGTCTCCTTCGCAATGCTATCAGAGGCAGTTGAGCGCAGCCTGGTTCAGACAAGGAAGAAAGAAGTCCTGCTTGCTGGAGGCGTGGCCGCGAACCAGCGCCTTCGAGAAATGATCCAATTGGTCGCAGAGGATCACGGTGCAACATTTCATCCCGTTCCGATCGAGTACTCTGGAGATTGCGGCGCGCAGATCGCTTGCTCGGGAAGACTTGCCTTCGAATCCGGTGTCACCGTCCCAGTCCCAGAAAGCTTTGTCAATCCGCGATGGCGTCTGGACGAGATTGAGGTTCCATGGATTCCTCGACCTTAATCCTCCAGCCGCTGCACCGCGGCGCTGAGGCAGATCTCTTTCTATCGCAGCTGCCCCCATGGAAAGTTGTAGTGAAGAGAAGAGTTCGAAAAGCCTACCGCCACGAAAAGCTGGACGCTAGCATCAGAAAAGAGAGAACCATCAGGGAGTCGTCCGCGATCCGAGATGGAAAGATCGCAGGAGCTAGGCTTCCTAGCATTCTCGGCCTCGACATCGAACGGTCTACAATCATCATGACGTTCATCGACGGACTGCTCGCCAGAAACATTCTTGATGGGATGAGTAATGCTCGTCGGCTCGCTCTTCTTGAGGAGCTGGGCAGACAAGTGGGCTTCCTCCATTCAGCAGGAATAACACACGGCGACCTGACTACATCAAACATCATTCTACCAGCTGACGAGAAGCCGTTCATGGTAGACTTCGGAATGGCCCGCAAATCAACCGACCACGAAGACCACGGAAGCGATCTACACCTACTCCAAAGATCGTTGATTGCTACACATGCCCTCGACGCCGCAAGTTCGCTTAGAAGGGTTGCGAAGGGATATCGCGAGGTTGTTGGCGAGGAGATGGCGAAATCGAGCCTTCGAAAAGCCGCAGAGATTGCACGGAGAGGCAGATACTTCGCCATCCGATAAACGAACACTATGGTTCGTAACACAGAACCACCACAAGTACCAGGAAGCCCGCAGAATCCTCAACCCATTCGAGATAGAGATCCGCATGCTCGCTTCCCCGAAAACCGAGATCCAGAGCACCAGCCTTGGTGAAATAGCCAAGTTCGCGGCGCAAGAAGCAGCCAAGAAACACAATCGTACGATCTTGGTAGAAGACTCCGGGCTCTTCGTCAAAGTCCTCAACGGTTTTCCGGGCCCCTTCTCATCATACGTCCATGCTACCATTGGAGTTGGAGGGCTCTTACACTTGATGAGCGGAGAGACGGGACGAGAGGCATATTTTCAGGCCTCCTTGGCTCTCGCATCTCCTCGGGATTCGTCTCAAGAGTTCTCGGGAAAAGTGAACGGGACAATATCGCACAAGCCTGCTGGAAAGCAGGGCTTCGGGTTTGACCCAATATTCATTCCAAAAGGCGCCCGGAAAACGTTCGCCCAAGGCGGAACCGAATTCAAGGACAAATATTCGCACCGAGCTTTCGCGTTCCGGAAGCTAGCTCTCTGGTACATCAAAACCAAAATCTAAGCCCAGAATCATCGCGATTGCCAAGCGGAGCCCTAAAATAACGCCTTCAGTCGCCTTCCGTGAATATGTTCCGCATAGTGACAGTCGAGGACGTAGTACGTATTCCGCCTCAGAAATTCGGACAGCCCATCGACGAAGTCGCCCGTGAACAGATCAAGCTCAAGTACGAGAACTATGTGGACGAGGAACTCGGCTACGTCATCCTAGTCACCGATGTTGATGTTGAGACAACCGGGAAAATTCTCCCCGGAGACGGCTCAACCCATCACAAATCCGTCTTCAAACTACTCACTTTCTTCCCCGAGCTCCATGAGGTTGTGGAGGGAGAGATCGTCGAAGTCACCGACTTCGGAGCATTCGTCAGAATAGGCCCTGAAGATGCTCTCCTACATGTGTCCCAGATCATGGACGATTTCATAACCTACGATGAGAAGCACGGTGTCCTCGCCGGACGCGAGAGTCACCGAAACCTAGGAAAGGGGAACATGGTCAGAGGACGAATAATCGCTGTCAGCTTCCCCCGAGGAGGCTCAGGAGGAAAAATCGGAATTACACTGCGCCAACCCTTTCTAGGAAGGATTGAGTGGATCGAAGAGGATCTCAAAGGGAAACCTCCGAAACTGGAGCGTAAAGCAGCAGCTTGACAGACAAAGCATGCAAGAACTGCCGCATGATTAGCGCAGGTCCCGTATGCCCCAACTGTAAATCCACCAACTTAAGCGATGATTGGACTGGCTTCGTCGTGGTGCTAGAACCAGCGGGTTCAGAAGTAGCCCGGCTCATGCAGATCAAGGTCCCGGGAAAGTTCGCTATCAGAGTTCGATAGAGTCGGACAGAACTAGTTGTAGCCACAGTGCTTATTGTGGAAAAATAGCCTAGTTCATTTTGGCCCGTAATCTGTGAAGCTACAAGCCCCGCAAACCCACCGCTGGGTAGGTTGTTTGTGAGATGCCATAACTGAGCCGCACCGTGGACACTTCCGATTCTTCAGTTTCGTAGTCGAGCCGGAAATCTCGTACAGCTCACTCCGCATCCGCAGCTTCTTTTGTTTCGGCTTTGCTGCAGCTGGTGCTGGCACCTTTGGCTGTGCCGGTGGCTTCGGCGGTGCTTGGGACATATCTTTGTCGCATCAGACTCCGCGCCATATTTAGTGTTGTTTCCATCGCTGTCGAAACGTTCATAAAAGCCGGGCATCGCCCAGCCTGCTGGCCGATGAGAGTGAGTCTGGATGGCACAAAAATCCGTTTACGTACGATTCCAAGTTCCCAAAGAAGCCGTTGACAAGGCCTATCAACTTCTACAAGTCGCGAAAGACACCGGAAAGCTCCGGAAAGGCACAAATGAATCGACAAAAGCAATAGAGCGAGGAATCGCCAAATTAGTCGTTATCGCAGAGGATGTTGAGCCCCCGCAAGTAGTGGCCCATTTACCAATCCTGTGCGAAGAGAGAAAGATCTCATACCTTTACGTTCCCAGCAAGCTTGAGCTAGGCAAATCCGCTGGACTGGATGTCGGCTCCGCCGCGATCTCAGTCGTAGAGCCAGGCGATGGCGCACAGTCTCTCAAGGATATCCTGAAGATAGTTGAGAATATCAGGAAGACCGGCGCGGGCAAGTGAGCAAGTCAAAAGACAGATCTGACGAACCACTCATCCCCGCCGAGGTCACACAGGTCATCGGTCGGACCGGGGTTACGGGAGAAGTTATTCAGGTTCGAGTCAGAGTTTTAGAAGGCCGAGACAAGGGACGAATTATCACTAGAAACGTCAAGGGACCCATCCGTCTCAACGACGTTCTCATGCTTCGAGAGACTGAGAGAGAAGCGAAAAAGATCAGGTAGGGCGTAAGCGACGCCAAAGACGTTCAAGTGCTCTTTCTGCGGGAAGAACTTTCCAAACTCGACAGGCATAATGCATGTGAAGAATGACGGGACCATACTCTATTTCTGCTCGCGCAGATGCAGAGTCAGCACTCTGTCATTCAAGAGAGACTCTCGTAAGCTAAAGTGGACTGCTTACTATGGGAAGAGAGAGAAAGGACGCTGAGCAGCCACTCTAACAACAGGACATTTGCTTTCCTCAAACCTGAAGCTCTACAATCGAGGATTGCGGGGGAAGTTCTGTCAAGGCTAGAGAGGAAAGGATTCGCGATCAAACAGTTGCGCCTTCACAACATATCCAAGAAGGAGGCAGAGACCCTGTATGGCGTTCACAAGGGAAAGCCTTTCTTCCAAGAACTCGTCGACCACGTCACCTCTGGACCTGTTGTATTGATGATCCTCGAGGGCTCGAACGCGGTCGACGTTCTGCGCCGTGTTATCGGTGCCACGAATCCCCAAACCGCTGAGCCGGGAACCATCAGAGGAGACCTGTCCCTATCCATAACCGCCAACATCATCCACGCATCCGACAGTCTCGAGAACGCGAAGAGAGAATCATCAATCTTCTTCCACGACGGAATATAGCAACAAGCCGTCTTTCGAAGAAAATCATGGTTTAATACGGACAGTGGAAAACTGGAGGGCAAAATGGAGCCCTCCCAGATATGGCAATTCGTTCACCCATCGCAGTCGTTCTCGGGCACGTAGACCATGGGAAGACCACGCTCCTCGACAAGATCAGAGGCACATCGGTAGCCGCCCGAGAACCCGGCCTGATCACTCAGTGGATCGGCGCCAGCCTCATCCCAGCTCAAACCATCACTAGGATCTGCGGTCCACTCCTAACCAGGTTTAACCTCAAGATCGAAGTTCCAGGAATCCTCTTTATCGATACGCCGGGTCACGAGACGTTCAGCAACCTGCGCAAGCGGGGAGGATCCGCTGCTGATGTCGCTGTCCTCGTCATCGATCTCACCAAAGGGATCGAGCCCCAAACCGTCGAATCCTTGAATATCCTCAAGGCTCGCAAGACCCCTTTTCTGGTATGTTGCAACAAGATCGACGCGATACCAGGATGGAAGTCATCACCCGACGGCTCATTTCTCGCCAATACAGAACAACAAAGACCCGAAGTCTTGACAGATCTTGATAACAGAATATACACGATGATGGGAACCTTGTCCCGATACGGCTTCCGTGCCGATCGTTTCGACAGGATCAAAGACTTCTCCAAAAACATCGCCCTCGTACCCTCGAGCGCCAAAACCGGAGAAGGACTGCCCGAACTGATGGCTATGCTGGTCGGACTCACCCAGATTTACATGAAAGGAGAACTAACAACCAGCGCAGGTCCCGCGGAAGGCACCGTTCTGGAGGTAAAGGAGGAACCTGGCCTCGGAGTCACTATTGACGCCATGATCTACGACGGGACGATCAAGGTAGATGACGAAATAGTACTCGCTGGACGAAACGGTATCCTACGAACACGGGTCCGGGCTCTACTCGTGCCGAAACCCCTCGATGAGATCCGTGATCCCAGGGACAAGTTCAGCCATGTCGAATATGTCGATGCGGCTGCAGGAATCAAGATCGCAGCCCAAGGTCTCGATGATGCGATCGCAGGGTCTCCCATCTACGGAATAGATAACCCGTCGAAGCGCGCGGAACGAGAGAAGAGAGTACTCAGCGAGATAGAATCGGTGAAGGTCAGTACCGATCGAACGGGAGTCATCGTAAAAGCTGACGCCCTTGGTTCGCTAGAAGCGCTCACAACCTCCCTTGCCATCTCCAAGGTACCCGTACGTCTCGCAGACGTAGGCGAAATATCTAGACGAGACGTCGTCGAGGCTGACGTCGTTCGAGCGAAAGACCCGTACCTGGCCGCGATTCTCGGGTTCAACGTCAAGCTCCTGCCTGACGCAGAGCAAGAGATCAAGGAAACAGGAATACCAGTATTCAGGGGCGACATAATCTATCGCGTGTTAGAAGACTATTCGAGATGGGTCGAGGCTCAGAGAAGTGCAGGCGTTAAGGCCGAGATGGAGTTGCTTATCCGTCCGGGTAAGATGAAGATCCTCAAAGGATTCGTCTTCCGCAGAAACGATCCTGCCATAGTTGGTGTTGAAATCCTTGAGGGGATTGTCAAACCGAAGTATCCAGTGATCAACAGCAGCGGGAAGCGCATCGGCATAGTCCTAAGGGTGCAGGACCAAGGGAAAGATGTAACGGAAGTGGGAAGGGGGAAACAGGTTGCAGTTTCCATCGACAAGCCGATCGTTGGCAGGCATATTTTCGAAGGAGACGTTCTCTATGTTGATGTTCCCGCAAAGCATGCGACGACCCTTTCTTCAAAGTTCAGAGACCACCTCTCATCGGGAGAGCTCGCATTACTTGACGAGCTAGCCAGTATCTCGGCAAAAAATGCCCTGGGAATTGTATCATGACTCGAACGACGTTTATTAACGGCCTCCGGGAGAGCCTGCCTCTAACGGAGTCCACTAACGAAACATGGCCAAGTTCCAGCTCATAGTATCGGATCCTGCGAGCAAGACCTCGAAAGCCGCAACAATCGAGGGAGCGAAGGCACAGGCGCTTGTCGGAAAATCGATCGGGGATGAGGTCGATGGTAAGCTTCTCGGGATCGGAAACATGAAGCTCAAGATTACAGGTGGCACTGACAAGGACGGGATCCCAATGCGTTTCGATATTCAGGGAGGGGCCAAGAAGAGAGCAATTCTTTCCGGGGGAGTAGGCTTCAAACCAAACGACCGGGGGGAAAGAAGGAGAAAGCTTGTTCGCGGACGCGTAGTTGGCGAAGACACTCTCCAAGTCAACAGCGTAGTTATGGGGGACGCAGCTCCGAAGCCGGTGGAGGCTAAGAATTGAGCGTCGAGATAATCGCCG
This sequence comes from Candidatus Bathyarchaeota archaeon, assembly GCA_005883075.1. Lineage (GTDB taxonomy): Archaea > Thermoproteota > Bathyarchaeia > 40CM-2-53-6 > 40CM-2-53-6 > 40CM-2-53-6. The sequence continues at coordinate 9,801 of VBAX01000057.1, forward strand.
AACACGTCAACCCGCTTCTAGGCCGAAAGGACGCAAAGCTGATCGTCCACCACGAAGGTTCTGGAACTCCCGACCGTTTGACCATTCGAAAGATCGCCTCCGATCACTTCAAGACTCAACAGGACAAGGTGTACGTTCGAAGCGTCCAAACCAGGACAGGGGGATCATCTGCCGTCTGCCAGGTCGAAATATACAATGATTCGAAACTTGCCGACAAGATGGTTCCAGCTTACATAAAGAATAGAAATCTTCCGAAGGAACAGAGAGTCTCGAGAAAGAAGGGAGCGGAGGAAGAGAAGCCTGCCGCTGCAGCGCCCAAGCCAGCGGCTCCGGAAAAGAAAGCTGAGCCAGCTAAACCAGCCCCGGCTCCGGCAAAGGAGTCTAAACCGGCGCCTGCCAAGGAATCAAAGCCGGCCCCAGCCGAGACCAAGACTCCCGCGAAACCCGAAGGGAAGCCTGCTGCCAAGCCGGAATCAAAACCGGCCGCTAAGCCTCCTGCGAAGCCCGACGCCAAACCGAAAGCCTAGGACGGTTTCTCCGCGGAAGGCTATCTCGGGAAATCCCCCATTATCAGCCCTAATCTCGAATCAAAGCCCGCCATTTCTAGAACATGATCTTCCACGCTGATTCCTAGGGGAACACACGGGGATCGAAAAAGGCCAGACAAGCCGATAATGCACCCGTCTCGAAAAAACAAGCCCGGAACCCCACCCAGACAAGAAGAGCATCTCGACAAGAAATTCCTATAACTTTTGCAGAGTCCTTGTGTTCGAGAGTGGCGACTAGGGAAGACGCTGAAGCAAGACTCGCCCAGGAAACCGCTCTCGGGGTTTCGATTTATGCCCTTTTCGCGGCGCTGACTATGCTTACGACGTCTTGCGCTTTGAGTACGTAGTTGTCGGATAGACGCATGCCGTTTCGAGCGTTGATACCGTACAGCATTTGTTCGCCTATTTCCGTATGGATTCTCAAGGCTAGCTCCTTGAGAGTAGTTCCGTTCGGAACCAGGTAGGCGTCTGGCAGAACATTCCCTGCGTGATCGCTGAACTTCTCAGGATTCTCAACCGGGTACACCACGATCATATTGAGGAGGGTCAGGAAGGCTGAGTTGATGCACGCCTGAACGCCAGTCGATCCGACCGGTTTCAGGACTTTTTCCCGGATCATTTCGAGAGCAGCCTTCTGCTCAGCGCTGACAGCACTCACGCTAGGAACCCGGAAATCCGCGTCTCCAGGTTTGTACTCTATCAACCGTTTTTCTGCCGCTCTTCGCAGCGCTAGCTCTGCCTCAGCGGAAACTGGTATTGTCAGTTCCCCGGTCTGCTTTAGTCGACTGACATTCCCGACCGATGTTGGCAGGTCGATCTTGTTGGCGGCGAGCAGCAAGGGTTTCGCTTCTCTCCGGATGATATCAACAAGCTTCAACAAGTCTTCGCTAGTCCATCCGCTCGGTTTTCCCTTGAGGCCTGCTTTTTTGATCCCGTTCTCAGCCTGGCCTTTAGTGATCCCGAGTCCGCTGAGACGCTCAGAAACCAACGAGGCGGGATCCTCTCCAGCCATCTCGGTCTTTTTGGCCGTCTTTTCCCAGTCTTTTCCAACTATCCTTAGCATCCACATCTTCAGTTCCATCTCGAGAAAGACTACGTCGTCAACAGGATTGTGGGCACCAGCCTCGGTGAGTTTGCCCTCGGAATCTGTTGAGCCAGAACCGTCAACTACGTGGATCAGCGCGTCCGCCCTTCTCAGCTCGTCGAGAAACTGGTTTCCAAGCCCTCTCCCCTCCGACGCGCCAGGTACAAGTCCTGGGAGGTCGATGATGTCTATCGGTATGAATCGTTCCCCATCGATGCATTTCGAGTTTCGGGGATTATCCTCGACTCCGAGCTCCGTGTGGACGCACTTTGTCCTGAGGTAGGATATTCCGTGGTTTGGCTTGACCGTGGTGAATGGATAGTTTGCTATTGGAACCAGTGTTAGGGTTGCGGCGCTGAAGAATGTGCTTTTTCCCGCGTTGGGCTTGCCTACGATTCCGACCTGCACACTAGACCACGAATCATGACATTTGAGAAATACCGGTTATTCTTAGCCCGGCGTTCTTTACTTTGTATCGGATATTGAGAGATACCAAGAGCGCGGTTATCTGCTCGATGGTCCGCGAGTTTTCAAGCGCGCCCGCATCGAAGCCGCGCGCTCCCCCGAGGCTTTTCACAAGATCAAGAACTATCCTCTTCGCATTCTCGTCGTTGGAGCATACGAGAACATCACACTCAACTGGCTTCGAAGGATCTTTCAGGAGTTCCGCGCTCACATTGTTGAAAGCAGTCACAACGCTGACCGTTTTCGGTACCACTGAGGCCGCGAGCTCTCCAGCCGATCCCGCCCAGACCCCGACGGTTCTAGTAGCGCGTCCCCCAACAGCGGTCTCAAGGGGTACTGACACGTTCACCAAGACTTGGCCAGGCTTGAAGCTGGGCTTGACAGTCTTCAAAGTCTCAAGTAAAGCTGTGAAAGGCACCGTTAGCACGATTACATCTGCTTGCAAGACAGCGTTCTCGTTGCTCAACCCTGACACGCGAACCGAACGTCTAGCGGTTTGAGTGATCGTCTTCGCAGCTTCCGCCGCCCTATCCGGACTTCTAGAACCTACGATTACCTGGTGTCCAGCCATCGCCCATCGGAGGGCGAGACCGAACCCTTCTTCACCCGCTCCGCCGAGAACCGCTATCTTACGACTTTCCGTCTGGCTCTACTCCTTCCTGAACTATGAGGTAGAGGCTTGATGAGTCCCTTTCGCATAAGCAAATCCGTCGACTTTCGCGCATGACCGATGATCATCTTCGCCTTCTCGTAGAGCTCCCTCCGATTAGGCTTTAGCCTTGTCAGACCTTGTTTAACCGCTTCAGCCCCAACCGCAGCCGCCTCCCTCGGGAATACATCCCAGTCGCCCATACTCGGAAGAATCCTCTCCTCGTCAATACCTGTCTCCTCCGCGATATCGGCAAGCTCCTTAGCCGCTGCGATGCACATCTCGTCACTGATCATCTTAGCCCTAACGTCCAGAGTACCCCTGAAGATCCCGGGAAACCCGAGAGAGTTGTTCACCTGGTTAGGAAAGTCGGATCGACCTGTAGCGACTATCTTTGCACCCGCCTCCTTCGCCTCCCAAGGCCAAACCTCAGGAATAGGATTGGCACACGCGAAAATGATCGAGTCATCCGCCATTGTAGAGATCAGTTCCTTCGGAATCACGCCAGGCCCCGGCGTGGACATTGCGATCAAAACATCCGCCCCCTTCACAGCCTCCCTAAGGCCGCCCGTGCGGCCCTCCGAGTCTGTTTTCAGAGCAATCTGCCATTTCGCATGGTATTCTTCCTCCAGCTCCGTGCGCTCGCGATTGAGGATTCCTTTCCTGTCCACCATGATGATGTTTCCAGGCGAAACTCCTGCTTTCATGATCAAACGCGCGACCGCGATGTTCGCAGCCCCCGCCCCAAGCATGCAGATAGACGCGTTTCCGATCCTCTTACCGACAACCTTTAGCGCGTTGATGAGACCCGCACAGACCACCGTTCCCGTTCCCTGTTGATCGTCGTGCCACACAGGAATCCGAAGGTCCACTCTCAACGCATCAAGAATGTCAAAGCATTTCGGTTGTGATATGTCCTCAAGATTGATCCCTCCGAAGGAGGGCTGCAACCATCTAACAGTGTTCTCGATATCCTCGGGTCTTTTCGTGCCTAGACAGATCGGATAAGCGTCGACGCCCCCGAGATACTTGAACAGCAGGCTCTTTCCTTCCATCACTGGAAGTCCAGCTTCGGGCCCAATGTCTCCAAGCCCAAGGACCCGAGTACCGTCGGTAACTATCGCGATACTGTTCCACTTGTTGGTATAGTCATAGACGCTATCTGGATTTTTCTGAATTTCCTTGCAAGGATCCGCAACTCCTGGGGTATACCAGATCGCGAAATCATCATAGGAGTCAACGGGAACCTTTGACACAATCTCGATTTTCCCTTGATAGAACGGATGATACTTCATTGCAAGTCTAGCGGGAGCATAAGCTCGTTTCAGCAGTGCTGTATCTTGAGCCAACCCCGACTTGTCACTTCTTAGGAAAAACCCGTTCGCAACCTAGCCTGATTTAACGCTGTTGAAAGCAAAAATCCCCAGTAATCCTTATCAGGGATTCGCCCAGTCGAAGCGTCAGCGGAAAGGATTTGTCGTATTCCCACCTAGCAAACCAGTGGAGAGAGAAAACCCCCGAGCTGAAGGAATGGCTACGTCTCTCCGTCGTTGGTTGGAGAAAGGAACCTGTGGTCAAACGAATTCCTTACCCTACACGTCTAGATCGAGCACGCCGATTGGGGTACAAAGCAAAACAAGGGATCGTGCTCGTCAGAGTGCGAGTGAGAAGAGGCGGCGCTAAGAAACCCCGTCCAATCTCGGGCAGACGACAAAAGGCCATGGGAGTATCGAAATTCACTAGGAGCATCTCCCTACAAAGAATAGCAGAAAAACGCGCCAACAGAAAGTACGTCAATCTAACTCTCCTCGACTCGTACTACCTATATTCAGACGGCATTCACCACTGGTACGAAGTCATTCTCGCGGACAAGAGTCATCCAGCGCTCATGGAATGGTCAAAGGAAAGACCCCACCGAGCTCCATCACCTCCAAAGATAGCGGTCGAGAAAGCCGTCGAAACCCGATAAACAGCACGCCTAACTCGCCATTATCGACGTAAAGGTAAGCAGATGACTCCAGACCCGCTGACCAGAATAGTCAAGATGGGTCGAAAGGTAGACCCGATAATCTTCGAGACATTGGCTCAAGCATCTTCCTCCAAGTTTCAATCCCCGGTGGCTTACCATTTCAGAACCGGCGGCAAGAGGATGCGAGCCACCCTTGTTCTTCTTGCCTGTGCCGCGTGCGGGGGCAGTATTGAAGATGGAATGAACCCCGCGGCCCTGGTCGAGATGATTCACAACTATTCGCTAGTGATGGATGATTTGATCGATCGAGGCGTTGTGAGAAGAGGCAAACCAACTGTGAGAGTCCAATTTGGAGACTCTATCGCCTTACTAGTTGCCATGCTATACCGAGAAGCCCTAGACGACCTGATCGAGAAATGCGTCTATCCGAAGAAGATTAGACGGGTCGCAGTCCAATCGATGAAGGACATCATCGAAGGGGAGAGACTGGACCTCCTGCTCGAACAAGCTGGGAGGCAGGATCCTTATCTCAAAAGCCAACGTATTCTCAGCCCAAGCTTCTCACTCTACGTCGAAATGATGGGTAAGAAGACCGCGGCCCTCTTCAAGGCCGCTTCCCAAATAGGAGCATGTTCAGCACGAGCAAAATTCACGATCGTAAGGTCGTTAGGCGAATTCGGATGGAAGGCGGGGCTTGCATTTCAGATAATGGATGACGTGCTAGACATTTGTGGGCAAGAAACAGGGAAGGAGATTGGCAAAGACATCATTGAGCACAAGCTTGGAAACGCGGCAATATTGACGGCCCTCAGATACCTACCCCTAAGCAAAAGGTCCGAAATTCTCGCTACCTTGAGGTCGGAGAAAGTGTCACAAGCCATGATGATGCGGGCGAGAGGGCTCGTTATGGAAACCCCAGCTGAGAAGGATTGTAGAGAAATTGCGGAAAAATACCTCAACGAAGCAAAGGGACATCTCTCCGTTCTGCGAAAATCCGTTTATCGAGACGGGTTGGCTACGCTTTCCGACGCGATCGTCTCGAGGACCTTCTAGACCCACTCCAAGGCACAAATCTCGTCCCAGTTATCCGATCCCCCTCAAGGATCTTTCCAAGAGTGTTCTTTTCTTTCAGGTTGAAAATGTAACACTCGCAACCATTCTTCGCCAGTTGAAGAGCCTGCCTAACCTTCTCCCCCATACCACCAGTAGCATCACCGGAAGGGCCTCTTGACGCCCTCAATACCGAGCGGAAGTTCTCCGAAGTGACCTCGGCGATAAAAGTAGCACTTGGAAAAGTCTTCGGATTCCGTGAGTATACTCCATCGACATCTGACCCCAGTAATACTCGGGAAGCTCCAAGTCTAAGTCCAACCAGAGAAGCGATGCGATCTCCGGAGAACACCTCGATACCTCGCGACTCGTCAAACACCAGATCCCCATGAAGCAACGGGACAAGCCGGGACTGCAACGCCTTTCGTATAGGGTCCAACATGATTCTCTTTACCTTGCCGTTGTCGAAGGCCACGAAACTCATCGGATGAAAGGGAACGGGGAGTTTGCCTCGCAACAGCAGGGATGCGCAAATTATCCTCGTGAGCTGCCCCAGATAGAATTCAGTCTCCGAAATGGAACGAAGTTGAGATCGATTGCGAAGGCCCTTCCCCAAGCCAGATTCGGCGACAAATGGGTGAGCGTATGAACCACCGCCATGAATAAGGATCAAGGGAAGATCGTAGTCTCTCAACTGATCAGCAACGCTCTGAATCGTAGAGATGTCCGGGGTGCATTCTCTAGCCTTGTCGGTAATTGCCGACCCTCCAAGCTTCAGAATGGTAAGAGGCTGCATTCACCAAATTCCGAGCAAAGCTTGCTTTTAGCCGCTTCGGGGTGACTTTGACATTGATTCAAGGGTAACACGCGACTTATGGTTAACACTAGTGCTGATTTGACACGGAAGTCATTGTTGAACATCAACGATTCCTCGAATGGCACACTCCTCCTGGAAGTCATTGAGGAACGGATAATCAGTTCACTGGGCGACAAGCCGAACAGTTCAATCAGCGAAATCGCAAAAGATCTAAGAGTCAATCGGTCAACAGCGTCGAAATACCTACACGTTCTCCGAGCAAAAAAGAAAGTCGCATTTCGACAAGTTGGACCGGTCAAACTCTGGTCGTTGGAGGAGCAATAATGGAAGTAAGAAGAGCAATCACCCCAAGCATCCAAGAGGCAGACGATAGAGTGCCCACCGGGATCTCGAGTCTAGACAAGATAATCGAAGGCGGGCTCAGGCGAGGCGACTGTGTTATCGTTGCCGGCCAACCCGGAACCGGCAAGACAACTCTCGGATTACAATTCCTGTACCATGGTGCAACCCGATGCGGGGAAAACGGTGTTTATGCGTCTGTAATAGAGAGCGGGGAGAAACTGAAACGTAACGGTTTGAGATTCGGATGGGACCTCAACCGACTCGAAGCAGAAAACAAGCTACGCCTCGTCTCTCTCCAATCAACGATGAAAGCTGGAGTTAGCACTGCACTTGAAACGGTTTTGGAAGCCTTGCACACTATGAACGCGAAGAGGCTTGTATTTGATTCTCTCTCAGCACTAATGACTGCGTTCGAGAGTAATGCCGAGGCCAGGAGCTTTCTCCACATCATGGTGAAATTCTTAGAGGCTGCGAACTGCACAACGTTGATGATAAGTGAGGTCCCTTGGGGAAAGCAACAACTAGGGACCAACTTCGAAGAGTTCTTGGGAGATGGCCTCGTAATATTGGACGCAAGCTTCGACAATTCGAGAGTCCGTCGAAGAGTCTACATTCCAAAGATGAGAGGAACAGAGCACAGATTAGAAGGATATGACTACTACATAACAAGAGACGGCTTCTCTCTGGCACCGACCCCAATTCCCCCCGACAAGATACGATGATCCAAAATAGGCAAACCAATGCTTCAGCCTTTTTCGTCGCCTTTCCAGGACGGTCGCGGACAATCAAATGCCCCCGCTTAGGAGCGATCTCCTTGAGAAGCTCATCGGGTCGGAAACCAAAGCCGAGCTCCTGATGTATTTCCACGACAACCCCGACGCAACCGATACAATAGAGGGAATCGCGGCAAAAATCCGTCGAAGCCCAAAGGAAATCGAGCGCGACGTGTCAGATCTCGTCGAGCTAGGCTTGCTTCAAGAGGTGCGAGTCATCTCATTCAGCAAAGACCGAGATCAAGAGTTGCAGAAAGAGATCTCACAACGGCTCGTGTCTGCCGGCTCGTTCGAGGAGACATCAACCTCCGCGAATAGAGACCTGACAGGAGTCGCGATGATTGACTCGCTCTTACCCGAGGGTTATCCTTCGTCATCCGTCGTGCTTGTCATGGGAGATCCCGCAACGGGAAAAACAACTCTTCTGATCCAACTTGTCGCCGAGGCTTTGAAAAAAGGCCGGAACGTCGTCTACTCAGCATTAGACGATTTCCCGGACAGCATCAGAGAGTCCATGAAACTAATGGGAATTAATCCGAGAGACTACGAGGTCGAAGGAAGAAGGAAACTAGTCTTCATAGACTGTTACTCGTTCCTCGTAGGCGTCAAAAGCCAGGAACAATATAGCGAAGATCCTCAACGCCTGTCTGACCTTAGTATCGTCGTGACGAAAGCCCTGTCCGAAGCTCGCGACTCTGGCAACGTCCTGCTTGCGATGGACTCACTAACGACTCTCATCCAAAGAAGCGGAGTAAGGCCCTCATTCGATTTCTTGCATACCTTGATTGCGAAGATAAGGAGCAACCGAGCAAGCTGTGTAACGTCACTTTCGAGAAAAGCATTTCATCCAGCCATAATCGCCGCGATACAAGACAAGGTTGACGGGGTAATTGAGATGAAGGTGGAAGACACAAAGGATGGATTAGCACGTTTCATTAGGGTTTCGAAAATGAAGGGGGCCCAACACATAACCACGTGGACTCCTTACAATCGAGACACCTCGATGGGTCTGATTATCCCCTATGAAGAGTCCCGCGTGAAGAAATCAGTTTAGTTCTGTCACAGAACGCTTTCGCGTGGAAAGACTTCGATTCCTGTATCAGTAATTCTATACGGCCTCGGTTGGTTGTCTAGCGGAGTTTTGCGCATTTTTTCCACCTGGATCACTCGTAGTAGTGACTTACCGACCTGCAATTGCTGAAGAAGTATGACTCCGTGCGCGAGATACTCCTCGTAGTCGAGGGTCCTCTCGAAACCAGGCCTTCGAAGTTCGGTGGTAATCAAGCACGTAGCGCCAGTGTCTGCGAGGGCCTCCATAAGTTCAACCAAGGCGTTCCGTTGCGCAGCCAACCCTTCGTATTGAAAGACCAATGTTGTCACAGGGTCGACAACGATTCTCTTGGCCCCGATCTCCCGAACGCTCGTCTTAATCATCTCAATCAACGTTGCCATAGAGAACTCCTTTCGGCCGACGGTTAATTTTCCAACCTTAATCTCCGCGGGAAGATATCTGATCGGCGAAGCTTCGAGAAAAATTAGTTTCTTGTTATTCTCAAGATCCTGAAAATCCCAACCGAAGTCAAGCATTTCCTCGAAGACGTGCTGTTTGTTTTCGTCGAGGCTGACGTAGACTCCGGTTTCCTCGTAGTCCAAGATCCCATTGACGAGATACTGAGAGGATAGTATCGTCTTGCCAGTCCCGGGTCCTCCAGAAAGCAGAATCGTTCTGTTCTTAGGCAATCCACCTGTGAGCAACTTGTCTAGGCCAGGAATTCCGGTGGGAGTTCTAGAACTAGCGTTCGGATTGCTCGAGGAGTCAGCCAATAGTCTTCAAAAACGGGTTGAGTCAACTCGCAAACCATATTCGTTCTGATACGTCCCGTGTCTCGAACTAGATACAACTCCCGAATATCCATCAACAAGCGTCTCGCCTACTTAACTCCAGAGGCGCCTAAGAGGGGGTAGAGTCAACAGGAATGACATCCAAAGACAGGCTTACCCTATACCAGGATCAAGGCGTCCAGCTACTCCTAGGTAGATTCGTCAAAGGGGAAATTGTTGAACTCGTGCCCAGCTTTGATCTCGGCCAGACTGCTAGGTATCCCGAAGTGGAGGAAGTCGTTGATGGCGATACGACTGCCGCGAAGCAACTGGTTGAGAAACTTTGGGACGTGGGAATATTCAAACGCAAGTTCCATGAAAAAATCCTCGTTTGTCCGAGTTGCTTGTCCGCAAACGTCAGCAATGATTACGTTTGCCCCAATTGCAATTCAATTGACATAGAACGTAAGACTCTACTTGAGCACACAGCCTGTGGAACAATAGACAGCGTAGATAACTTTCTGGTCGAAGGGGGCCTTTATTGTCCCAAATGCAACAAGGAGCTAATCGAAGCCGGGGTGGACTATCAAAAGCTTGGCGCTTGGTTTCAATGCTCTCAATGTGGGAAAAGGTCGGATCTGCCAAGTCCGATTCACAGATGCAGAAATTGCGGACACATTTTCACTATCAAAGACACAGGGTTCGTGAACGTCTACAGCTACCGTATCAGCGCTGATGCGGAAGAAGAATTCAAGCGGACCTTCCTCGTGATGAAGCCTATCGGCGCAACGCTTGAGGATTTCCAGTACAAAGTCGAGATGCCCGGCCAGGTTGCGGGCCGCTCAGGGGCCCTCCATAGATTTGACGCGGTTGCCTCAAAGGGCTCGTCGGAACTGGTTGTTCTCGACGTAATTGCTAGTGAACGGGAGATTGAAGAGACCCCCATCGCATCGCTCTACGCCAAAGTGTTTGACGTAAGTCCCACTCAAACGATCCTTGTGGCAATTCCAGCACTAACAGCGAAAGCAAAGAAGCTAGCGTCCCTATACAGAATCTCTGTAATCGAAGCGAGCGATTCGCAGCAGGCAGCAGACCTCCTAAAGGGACATTTTGGTTGGACCGGTCTGTCGGGCAACGAAGAATCGATAGATGACTTGCAATTGTAACCTAGTCACTACTAGCAGGGTTACATCAGTCTCAAGCCGAACAGCCACTTTGCGCTGGCTAAGTTGACTCGTCGTGCCACTGAAGGTCAAACCTGTCAAGCTTAGAGACAGCCTCTACTTGCTAATCCCCGTGGATATTGCAAGATTGCTAGGGGTTGCTGCGTCGTCTCATTTTCAGCTGAGTTTGAACGAGAGTCAAGAGTCTGTCAGGCTCGTCTATGAGATGAGGAAAGACGAATCTCCGACGGAAGTCATTACCAAAGACGAATGAGGCGCTGAAAATTAGTTCATCAGATCTTGGACATGCTAGCGCTCGGCGCTTCTTGCATGGCCTTGCTCTTCACAATTCGAGCCAAGAAAACGTATTTTCTAGACTCGGTTTTCTTCATTATCGCGGCAAACATTGGCTTCATTCTGTTTCTCTCCGATACTGCGTCCTCAGATATTCTTAACAGATCTCCCAACCCATACCTCGACACCATTTTCATAACTTTTACTGCAATTTCGATCGGTTTCGCAAGTTACCTTTTGAAGGAAAGCGGTGGGAAAGGAGGATTCACGGAGCTTACATCGTTCCTCAAGAGGCTTCCGAGAGCATTACTCGCGTTCCTTTTCATCTCAATAGGCTGGGCGACGGCCACTCTGATTTGGCGGCCGTTTACTGTGAACAACTTGATGGCCAATGGGGAGTCCATCTACTACTTTTCCTACGATAGCTGGTACATCCTAGTCAGCTCTTTGTTGCTGGCCTCGTTCATCGCACTTCCCGTATGGGCCTTTTACAGCCAGTCGAGACGAGTACAAGATCCGAAAGCTTCGAGTTCAATCAGGCTGATTAGTATCTGTTGGGCTTGTTTCGGTCTTATCACCTTCTTCCAACAAGCATTTGCGGGAGCTTTCGCCAGTTTGGTCAAGAGTTTCGGTATCATAGCAGACGGGGCATTATTCGTCCTCGTGTCCTTTGCTCTTAGAGAGCCCACCATCCTGAGTAGAATTGTCACCGGTGGTGAGATGATCTTCCAAGCTGTAAGTTCGAGCACGGAAGAAGACACGGTGGTATTGTACAACACGGAATCTGACAGGAAAAGGCTCGTTGAAAGGTTCGTAGAAGATGGACTAGCAACTGGACAAGAGCTAATCTTCTACGCGATCAAGTCAGAAGTCCCATTCTACAGAGCAATCCTAAAGGGAACTACAACGGATCATTCGCGACAAAGGAGTCCACAGATGATGATTCAGTCCATTGATTTCGGAATCGGCCAAGCGCTAAGTGATCTCGCCGTTCCTCCTGGATTTCACCGGACCAAGAGGGAACTGGTCGACCTTGGGGAATTGAGCCTGGACCAATGCAACCTGATAATATCCAAGGTCAAGTCCCTCGACAGTCTTCCCGGTCCTCGGCGCAGACCACGGATATGGGCTCTCAATGTTGAAGAGGCACAATCTGGTACACTTGAGGCTCTGCGTGAAGCGAACCCTAAAGCTCGAATTCGCGACCTTGCACTTCAACAAGACAGTTTTTCGAAACTGCTCAATGCAAAGCATCAGGCACTTTCAAAAAGTAGAATCCTCCTCGAATACGATCCTACAAGTAGCTATGAAGATGCAATCCAGAAATTTGCGCGAGAATTTCAAGCGAACGTCGAGCCAATTGCAATATTCACCAGCATGGGAAGTCCAACCTTTCGACAGTTTAGAGGGCAACATAACTTGCGATTGTTCACCTTCAGTGCAAAAACGTCAACTCCTTCAAAGGTCTCTGAGGAGCATGTTCTGCTGCCTGAAAGGGATACCTCCTTACTCCTTGATGCAGTCGATAAGCTGCTACAGGCGAATCATGGCCGTTTGGTCGGAATGGTCTTCGACGTGTTCACCGATTTGATCCTTTTTCAGGGATTCGAAAAGGGGTATGGCGTATTGTCATCTGTTGTTGAGATGTCCGAGTCAGAATCCGCTTCAACACTTGTGCTGATTAACTTCACAGCTCTCGATGAGAGATCTCTGAACGGAATTAGAGGCCTTTTCAGATCACAAGCCAAGTACGACTTGGGTGGATTCAGAATGGTTCGCTCGGAGAGTACAGGATTTTCAAGCTTCGAAAGCAAGAAACCGACCGTCGAAGATGAGAGTCATGGTTCGGAGGGAAGATTGTCCAATTGAGCAGAACCCAGTCTTTCAGTCAGGTACTTCTTGACTGTGTAGACGAAGGACTATCCGTTCTCGGAAGTGAGCCTAGGCAGGCTGTCTATCAGTACCTTGCTACAATTCATTCGCTCGAACGGGATCAGATTCCCGACAAGGTCGATGAGTTCGCAGCTGGGCTGAAAAAGGCATTGGGTGGCGCGTCAAGAGTGATCGAGAGGCTCATCTTGAAGAGACTGTTTCTGAGGATAGGATCTACGTTCCGTGAGACCGCGGAACTGGAGTTCGCAGATTATGTGAGAGACGCTAAGCGGAGGTTTGAGATTACCTCAACGAAACATGGTGACCCCGTAGAAGGCCTTCGGTCAAAGAAGGGTCAGGTTACCGGTTAGAGAGTCGAGCAGATCGGCGGGAGCCGGCCCGAGTCCCAAACAGGTAATTGTTCCTGGAGGAACTTGTGTTAGTCCCCTATCCTTGACCAAGTGCACCGGAATTCCTTTGGATCTTCCCTTTCTCTCTAGCTCTAAAACACTGTCGAGGTCAGGGACTTTCAATGCGACCTTCATTTGCCCTTCCTCCATCCACAACTTCCACCAATCATGCAGATGGGTGCGTGCCTCTTCCGCAGCGGATACTGCAGCGTGCGCACACTGGACGGCCGCCTTTCCTCGTCCCATATCCAAATCCAATCTGACAACGAGCACCTGTTTGAAACGAAAACTCTCTGACATGACCCGTACAAAGTAGCATGTTATGGTATTTTAACGCGAAGGGGCGAACTCTACTAGTGGACCGGAAATGGATTCGTCAGCGATGGCTTTTTCGGCCAAGATCTCCACCATTATCCATGCAACCGAAGACCCCGAAAGAGTTGCCACGGCAATACGAAACCTCTCGCTCGGCGAGATGCCAGTGGGCTCAACGGTGAATCGAGCGAAGGGGCATCACGGCAATGAAATCGTGACCATGGTATTCACTATAAGAAACGCGAAGAACGTTGAAGGCTTTCTCCGAAACATTTGGAACGGTCTATCCCAGTTAGATAGGACTGAGGTACACTCCAGTTTGAGCTCGAGAATTGATAATGCGGGAACTCTCTTCCTCCGGATTGACAAACAAGAAGCCCTAAAGGGAAGAATCCGTCTACAAGACACGGACCCGATCAAAATCGCGATCTCATTCAGGACAATGTCACCGAAGGGCGTTGGATTTGTGGACAATATTCAGAAAAGGCTAGAAGAGATTCAATGCCGGAATAGATCTGATGTTTAGACCCACACCCTATTATTCAAGCCCCCGGAATTGCGGTTTGGGGAATGACGAAGCCAGTCCCAGCTTGACCAAAAGGATGATGTCCTCAGCGACGGGCCGACCCCAAACATATCGCAACTTCGAGACATTGCCGCGAGAAAGGTTTTAGTACGCAGTCACCCGTGTCACCGCGATTTCAGCTAGGTGCAATAGTTTGTCCATGTTTGCAGTTCCCGGAGCTTACGACCGGGCGATAACCGTATTCTCTCCAGACGGGAGACTATTCCAAGTTGAATACGCGAGCGAAACGGTGAAGCGAGGGGCAACAGTCCTAGGCATCGCATCACCTGAAGGAGTTGTTCTTGCGGCCGAAGAGCGGGCGGGCTCCAAACTTCAGGATCTGTCCTTCATGTGGAAGATATTCCAAATTGATGATCACGTAGGGACCGCTGTCGCTGGTCTGAGCTGCGATGCCCATATTCTAGTCGACCAAGCAAGGATTTACGCACAAAGTAACAAGCTGATGTATGACGAGCCAATCGATATCGAGATACTTACTCGGCGCATCGGGGAAATTAAGCAGCTTTACACTCAACATGCGGGTGTCCGGCCCTTTGGGATCTCGATGCTTTTTGGAGGAGTCGACAAGAAGGGTAGTAGATTATTCTGGACTGACCCCAGTGGGGCGTTCTTCGCTTACAGGGCCTGGGCAATCGGCGCGGGTGGAGATGCGGCTAATGAGATACTTGAAGCAGAGTATCGAGACAATCTGACAATGGATGAGGCTTTGTTGCTCGGAATGAAATGCATGACCAAAGTTTTGGAAGGAAAGGCGGAGCCCCAGAAAATACGGGTCGCGGTTATCCCGAGGGAGACGGGCAAATTCCAGAAACTCCCCGTCGAAGAGGTCGACAAGTACCTCCGAAAGCTGGATGCTGGTAAAAAGGCACCGGCTGGCAAATGAGTGACAAGTTCACAACGGCACGCCTATCCAAAGGCCAGGACCGTTTTGAGATCCTAGTCAAACCTCAACCAGCTCTCGACTACAAACTTGGAAAGCCAATCCCCCTTTCTCAAGTACTAATGATAGAGGAAGTGTACTCGGACTCAGGCAAAGGAACGAGGGCTTCAGAAGAGAAACTGCAGAAGCATTTCGGTACCATAGACCCGGTCAAAGTGGCGGAAGAAATCATGAAGTCCGGTGAGCTTCAGCTCACCACCGACCAGCGTCGTCAGCTGAGTGACGAGAAGAGACGGCAAATAATATCGATAATTTCACGGAATGCTATCGACCCCCGAAGCGGGGCACCCCATCCGCCTCTAAGGATAGAGCAGGCTCTTGAACAGATTCGCATATCGATTGATCCCTACAAGAGCGCTGAAGAACAGGCAAAACAGGTCATAGAAGATCTCAGGCCGGTACTTCCCATCAAGATGGAGCAGATGCGAATAGCCGTGAAGGTGTTTCCAGAGCACGCTGCAAGGGCCTATAATGCTTTCAAGAGCTTCGGCACGGTCACTCGCGAAGAATGGCAGGCAGACGGTGCCCTAGTAGCAGTTATAGAGATGCCCGCAGGCATGTATGGCTCGTTCACGGATAGAGTCAGCAAGATGACACAGGGAACTATTCAGATGAAGGTCCTGACCTAGAGGAAAACATAATGGTAATTGTAGCAGAGCCAAAGCAAGTGGTAGCACCGGGCGAACTCCTCGCCGAGGGAGACCATTTGCTCGGCGACAACTCGTTCAAGGTGGGAACTCGGATATATTCGGCCTGCATGGGAATCTTCGAGGTCGATGGCACCAGAGTCACCGTTGTCCCTCTCAAGGGTGGATATTTTCCGCGGGTAGGAGATCTCGTTGGTGGCAGAATCGTCGATGTAGGGCTTTCAGGCTGGTCGGTAGACATTCGCGCCCCGTATGAGGCCATGCTTCCCGCGTCCGAGACCCCAGGTCCAAGGGGACCTCGACGAAGAGATCTATCTGAGTCATTCGATGTCGGAGACATGGTTTTGTCTCAAGTCCTCGCCTTCGATAGAACGAGAGACCCACTTCTGACCGTAAAGGGTCCTGGGCTGGGCAAGATCTCCAATGGGAGAGTGGTGGAGATATCAGCTGCAAAAATACCCCGTCTGATAGGAAGAAAAGGTTCAATGATCAGCATGCTGAAGAGAGAAACGGGTTGCCAGATAACCGTTGGACAGAATGGCGTGGTTATGGTCTGGGGCAAGTCTCCCGAGAACGAAAGGGTCGCAGTAGAAGCCATATACATGGTCGAACGTGAAGCTCATACAAGAGGATTAACAGACAGGATAAGAGAAATGATCGCAAAATCAAACGTGGTAGGAGAAGTTGCCAGAACCCAAACAGCCTGAAAAACTGATCGACGACAAGGGCATCCGAATAGACGGTCGTCGTCTTGATCAGCTACGGCCTATAAAACTCGAAGTGGGAATACTCGACAAGGCCGATGGGTCCGCCTATATTGAACAGGGAAAGAACAAGATTCTCGTTGGAGTCTACGGGCCTAGAGAAGCGCACCCGAAACACATCTCCCTTCCAGATCGTGCAGTCTTGAGGTGTAGATATCGGATGGCTCCGTTCTCCGTAGATGAACGAAAGAATCCAGCACCCTCCAGAAGAGAGATGGAGCTCTCCAAGGTAATCCGAGAATCACTGGAGTCCGTGGTTCTGACAGATCTCTACCCGAGAACAACTATCGACGTCTTCATCGAGGTCCTGCAGTCCGATGGTGGTTCTCGCTGCGCTGGAATTACCGCAGCGTCCCTAGCATTAGCCGATGCCGGAATCCCGATGAGAGAACTGGTTGCCGCGTGTGCAGTCGGCAAGATTCAGGGACATATGGCATTGGACCTGTCCGATGCGGAAGACAAGTACGGTGAAGCTGACCTTCCAGTGGCATGGGTGCCAAACGCAAACCTGGTCACCCTCCTCCAAATGGACGGAATTCTCACAACCGACGAGTTTGAGAAAGGACTCACGATGGCGCTAGACGCGTGCAAGACCATCCATGGCATGCAACAAGAAGCACTGAAGAAGAAATATCTGGTGATCAAAGAAGTAGCCGAGGAAAGAGAAGAAACCGAGGTAGTAGCCTAGTGTCATTCACTCCCCAGCTCCCGCCCGTCGCGAAGCTTGAACAAAAAACCGTGGTCGATCTCGTCGCAAACGGAAAGAGAATAGACGATAGACCAGCAGATAGTTACAGACCCCTAACCATACAAGTCGGTCTGATAGAGAAAGCTAACGGCTCAGCGCAAGTACACCTCGGCAAGTCAAAAGTCCTAGTCGGAGTCAAAGTCGAAACAGGAACACCTTTCCCCGACACCCCAGACGAAGGGGTACTAACCGTAAACGCCGAGCTTGGCCCTCTAGCATCCCCACTATTCGAGACAGGACCACCGAGTGAACAAGCAATCGAACTAGCACGTGTCATCGACAGAGGAATCAGAGAGTCGAAGGCCGTGGACATGAAGTCGCTCGTCCTACTAAAAGGCAAGAAAGTCCAGGTAGTCTTTGTAGACATATACATTCTGGATCACGACGGCAATCTGATTGACGCAGCATCCATCGCGGCTCTCGCGGCCCTTGCGAGCGTAAAGATGTTGAAGGCGGAGCTTAAGGGCGACGAAGTCGTATACAAGCCCGGGCTTCATCCCCTACCTCTCAACAACCATCCAGTTGCAGTCACCTTCGCAAAGGTTGGCAAGACAATCGTTGTAGATCCCGTACTCGAGGAAGAGCAGGTCATGAACGCGAGGCTAACAGTCACCATAGAGAAGAACGGCAACATTTGCGCCATGCAAAAAGGGGGCCTATCAGGCTTCACGCAAGACGAACTGAAAACAGTGGTGCACTTGGCCGTTCAGAAGGCGGCTGAGAATCGGGCGAAGATATTGGCAGCGGCGAAGGGCTAATGGGAAAGAAGATCGGGCTCGCCGGGGGCTTCAGCGCCCGGTACGGAACAGTCACCCGTCGACAGTACGTAGAGATAGTCACCGGACTTAGAGGAAAGCATGAGTGTCCGAGATGCATGTTTAGAACCGTCAAGAGATGGAGCGTTGGCGTTTGGCACTGCAGAAAATGCGGATACAAATTTGCGGGAGGGGCATACACACCCCGAACGAAGCTCGGCGAGATTGCCGCACGAGCCACAAGAGGTCTTATGAGCCCTTCAACACTTTCAACCGAGCTCGACAGCCTTCGAGCAGGCGCCAAAGTAGCGGTTACAGTGGTACCCCAGGTCAAAAAAACGCGGACTAGGAGAAAGAAGGTAGTAGCTCCTGAGGCCGAAAAGAAAGCTGAGGAAGGCCAGATCGAGGACTCGCAACCAGCCCCAATCGCAGATGCTGAGGCAGCGGACCAGCCCGTCGAGAACGCATAGAGAATCAGAAATCCTACTATCGATAGATTTTCCCTCACCAAAGATAGCGCGAACTATTTTCTCGTCGGTGGTCCCTGAGACTCAGCAAGCTCCAGGCTATCGATCATTCACCGAACTAGAGGCCAACGGACGCGCGCTGATAATGCGTATTCAGGCGCAGGATCTGGTTGCCTTGCGAGCTGCGTCGAATTCCTTCCTGCGTTTCATCGCTGCTAGTTTTAGGGCGATCGAAGTTGTTGCACCCTTTTATAGGACCCGCCAAGTTCCCAGTCGCCCGGCGCACAAACTTGAGCGAAGAAGTTGAACTTCCACCGCAATTGCAAGAACAGTTGGCCAGACTGCAGCAACTTCAGCAGACATTACAGGCTGTGACGTCACAGAAACAGCAGCTCGAGATAGAGCTTTCAGAGACGGATAGAGCGCTCGCCGAGCTCGACAAGATTACGGATCAGACCCCTGTTTACAAGAGCGTAGGCAGCCTCCTGTTGAAGTCCGAAAGACAGACAGTTCTTTCGGAACTAAAGGAGAGGAAGGAGTTGCTGGGAACGCGAATAACGGTCTTGGGAAGGCAGGAGGAGCGCACGAAAGAAAGGATGAAAGAGCTTCAAACTAAGCTCCAGGAGAAGCTCCGCCCTGCAAGTGCCGCGGCCAGCTAAAAGCCGGCCCGTGTCGACGATTCCTGTTAAGGCCAAGACGACTTGGAAAGGATTTCTCCGGTCGCTTCTAACCTCTGCTCGCCTGGCGGATCACATCGTTCTCTTATGCCATCAGAACGCAGACCCGGATGCAGTCTGCTCGGCCTTCGCTCTACAAGCTCTTCTGCACAAGCTAGCACCGGGAACTAGGGCCACGATAGCATGTCCTGAAGGAATCAGCGCTCCCACAAGGCAGTTAATGGAAAACCTCGGTATCTCGACGCCTGATCAGAGGATTCCGGCTGATGCTGATTTGGCGGTGCTTGTTGACACCAACTCGCTTGATCAGCTTGGAAGAGCGTCGGGCACTCTCCTGAAAATGGAATACGGTCTGATAGTTGTCGATCATCATCATCCGCATCCTGATACTGTGAAGCTGGCAAGTCAGATGATTGTTGACGAGTCTGCTGCTGCTGCCGCGGAGGTTGTCTTCCGGTTGTTCGAGGCTTCTAATGAAGAACTGGAACGAATGGTGGCGACTGCTTTGATGGCGGCGATTTTTGTAGAAACAAAGCATTTCTTGCTTGCGAGAGAGTCCACATTTGAGGTTGCGGCCAAGCTTGTTAAAGCTGGAGCTGACCCGCGTCGTCTCGCTGGAATGTTGAGTTCCCCGATGAACCGTTCGGAGAGAGTTGCTCGCCTGAGGGCTGCAGAGCGATCGAATGTTACCATGCTCGGGAACTGGATCGTCGTTACATCGCAACTTGGCTCGTATCAGTCTTCAGCGGCGCGGGCCTTTCTGTCGTTGGGCGCGCACGTGGCGTTTGTTGCGGGAGAAGTGAAGGATAAGATACGGGTCAACATGCGGGCAACGGAAGATTTCTACGAAAAAACCGGCGCACATTTGGCAAGGGATCTTGCGATTCCTTTGGGGAAGCTGTTAGGTGGAGTTGGTGGGGGGCATCCGACTGCTGCAGGATTAACGGCCTCTGGGACAGTGGACGATGTTTTGATCGCTTGCGTGAATCGTCTCAGAGAGTCTGTCGGTTCGCTCCAGACCTAAAATAGCGCGGACGCTTATCGTATCATTATAGAGTACTAACTCAGGAGTGAGTAGGAGATTTTGGCTGGAACTCAAGGGGAGATCGTTGCCGCTCATAGCTTGGGGTTCCAATACGCCGGTTCCACTTCGAAAGCTCTCGACGATGTCAATATTGTTATTCGTCAGGGAGAGTTCCTGCTTCTTACGGGCCCGAGTGGTTGTGGAAAGACTACTCTCTGCCGATGTCTCAACGGTCTTATCCCTAATTTCCACCCTGGAGAGATGTTTGGGGAGCTCTTGGTCGACGGGGTCAGTGTCGCTGCCGAGACGACTAGTGAGCTTTCTCGGAAAGTTGGCTACGTCTTTCAGAATCCGGAGAACCAGCTTTTCGCATTGACGGTGGAGAAGGATGTGGCTTTTGGACCTGAGAACCTTGGCTTGACGAGGGAGGAGATTAGGGGTCGGGTTGACTGGGCCATGGATGCGGCTGGGACAGTTGCGCTCAAGGATCTCGCGCCGTACGAGTTGTCGGGGGGGCAGCAGCAACGAGTTGCCTTGGCCGGGGTATTGGCGATGAAGCCGAGCGTGATCGTTCTGGACGAGCCGACGTCGTTTTTGGATCCGCGGACTGCTGAGGAGATTATGAGTGCGGTGGACGATCTCCGGAGGGAGAATGGGATCACGGTTATCGTTGTTGAGCACCGGTTGGATCTGGTGGGGAGGTATGCGGAGCGTATCGTGGTTATGGATCACGGAAGGATTGTGGCGGATGGAAAGGTTGAGGATGTTCTCGATTCGGAGTTTGACCGTTTGAGCAGGTTGGGGATTGGTCTTCCAAAGGTGAGTCTTCTCTGGTCACTGCTCAAGAGAGATGGGCTGGTCTCCGAACGTCTTCCAACACACGTCGAGTCTGCTGTTAAGATGCTGTCCGAGAGGCTCCGCAACTGATCCTTGTCGAGAAGGTCTCGTTCACGTATCCTTCCGGTCAACTGGCGCTCAACTCTGTCGATTTGAAGATCGACAGCGGCGATTTTCTGGCGATTATGGGGGAGAACGGTGCCGGGAAGACTACGCTGGCGAAGCAGTTGAATGGTCTGTTGAAACCGACTCTGGGGAGGGTGACGGTCGATGGAGATGACACAACGAAGAAGAGCGTTGCTCAACTGTCTAGAAAGGTTGGGATTGTGTTTCAGAATCCCGATCATCTCCTTTTCTCGGAAACAGTTAGGGAGGAGGTTGGGTTTGCTTTGAAGAACTTCGGCTTCGAGCCTGGTGTGATAGTGAAACAGGTGGAGAGGACCCTTGAGGCTTTTGATCTCGCTCATTACGTGGATATCTCCCCATTCTTGTTGAGTGGCGGGGAGAGGAAGAGGGTGGCCTTGGCCGCGGTGTTGGCCTGGGAGCCGGACTATCTGATCCTGGACGAGCCTACGATCGGGCAGGATTACCAGCAGAAGGAGCGGCTGCGCAACTTCATTCTGCAGCTCAACTCACAGGGGAAGGCCGTGGTTATGGTGACTCATGATGTGGAGTTTGTGGCAGAGTGCAACCCAAAGGTCGTTCTAATGTCGAACGGGAAGGTCTTGGCTCAGGGACAAGCGGACGAGATCTTGTCCGATGATGGTTTGATCGAGAAGGCCTCGCTAGTTAAGCCTCAGATGGCCAAGTTGTTCAGCCAGTTAGACGGTTTTGGCTTTCCACGAGACGTTGTTGACGTTCACAGGGCGAAGATGCTGTTGGAGGAGAAGTTGTTGGAGGTGAAGGTTCGTGTCGCTCAGAGTTCTTAATGGATTCAAGTTCTCAAGCCTCAAGACCCCGGTTCACCGGCTGGACCCGAGGGCAAAATTCCTCTTGGTAATCGGAATCATCGTGCCTTCGCTCCTGTTCACCAACATCTACCTTCTATCTGCATTGTTGCTCGTGCAGGTTCCGCTGCTCATGGTTGGCCGTGTTACGAGGCGGTGGGTTCAATCTCTGAGAGCAGGCGTGTTCCTCTCGGCCTTGATCTTTGTCGTGAACTTCTTCACGGGACCGTTGGTGAATGCTGTGGCATTGACCCTCCGGTTTCTCCTGTTGATGACTACTTTCAGCTTCTTCTTTATGACCACCTCCCCTGATGATCTCGGGTTGGCGATTGACAAGGTCGGCTTCATTCGGTGGCTCTCCCGTCGTTGGCTGGGCTATCCGAACGCGCTGTCGTTTACTTTCACGACCGCTGTGCGGCTTGTGCCCACGATGGCGGTGGACGCGCAGACAGTGGTGGATGCGCAGCGGTCAAGGGGGCTGGAGCTGGACAAGGGAAACCTGTTGAAGCGGGTCCGGAACTATATTCCGATACTTATTCCTCTTCTGTTGATCGCAATTAGGAGAAGCCTTGAGCTGGCGGAAGCGCTCGAGGCGCGCGGGTTTCCCGGAAAAGAGGGCCGAACCTCGCTGTTCGAACTACAATTCAAGCCTGTAGATTATCTGCTCTTGGGAATATCCCTGGCGGGGATTGTACTGTCTTTCTGGGTCTTCTTCCACTACCACGTCCCAACGATCTAGAGAAAAGAGCCACAGGAAAATCCTGCTCTTGCGTCGCGAGGCGCTCTGTGCAAGACCCCCCCGTTTAGAGGAGAAAATTCGCTGTCTGCCAGCGATTATGGGCGAGACAGGCGGTTCAGGGCAAAGACCATGCTTGGATCGCATGCCGTTTTAACGGGTCGTCAAGAAGGGTTTGCTATGCATTTTAGCGACGAGGCGCCAGATTCGAAGACAGGGCTGATAATAGGTGATTTGACATCGAGGCGATTCTCAGGCCACGAAGGGCGGGGCACAGGAAAAAAGACCACCCCCGGGGGTCGAGAAAAGCATGCTTTTTTTTCGGAAGCGGAGGAGTCTTCAGGAAACAAACTAGTGTGAACTGACTGTTTCCAGGAAGGGGCAATGCCGAAAAGCGTGACCGGTTCTCGCCGCTACCGTTGATAGGCGCCACGGGTACGCTTTCAGTGAAATAGGCTTGTTATCTATAGGGGTCTTACGGTAGAAAAAAATGGCAAGAAATGATCAGACAGGGTACATATTCGCTAAATGCAAAGGAGACCGTGCACACATCATTTCCCAGATCCAGCGTATCCCTACTGTCGAATCCGCTACACCAGTGACGGGCAGATTCGATCTTGTGATCAAGCTGCGAACCAACGAGCCGACGAAGGCTTTCACCACTATGGAGAAGATCAGGAGCATCCCAAGTATCACAAACACTCAGACAACGATATCCTTCGAGAGCATTATCAACAGCTCAAACCGAGGAGACAACGATAGCCCGCTGGCATTCGCCCTCTTGAAGGTCAGAGGCAGCTTCGATACGATCTTGCGAAAACTGAAGACGATCCCGAACTTTGCAGAGGCACACGTCATACCTGGAGCGTTCGACATACTGGCGGCTTTCAGGGCTGACAGCTCCGAGGAGCTTCTGAAAAAGTCCGTTGAGAAGATAGGCAGCATCAACGGAATCACAGCCAGCGAGACCCTCATATCCTACAACCTGCCCGAAAAGTTCGGACGGTTCTAAACCCAGAGCATCGAACACTCCAGACACCTCCTTTTTTCTTCGACGAAACCTAGCGAAAGCCATGAGCGGGTGGCCGAATCTTGCACTTCTAGGTCGCTGGCTCTACTGAGGAAGACCATAGTTGGTTTGGATCTCCCAGACCGAGTAGAAGATGACGTTCCCTGCGGAGAACGATGCGGGCTTGGATATCCAACGCGATTTTCCCTATAATGCCCATTCACTACCGTTCCATAGGTACCGTAGCCATAAGGCAGCTTTTTCCCTATATGACTAGGGCAAGAATAACACTGATAAGCCGGTTTTTTGCACGGTCGGAATCAACTTGACCCAAGAGAAAGTCTCGACAGGTGGTTCTTCACTCAGCAAGCTGAAGCAGGGAAAGTACATCCTCGCGATCCTCATAATAATAATCGTTGTAGGCGCAGCCGTGACTGCTGTCTTCTTTCTTCCCAAGGCCGCTGCGCTTAAGGTAGACGTTGGTGCAGGTCCTCGAATCCGATTCTTGGGCTTTAACGTTCAGACTCCACCGAAGGACCCAAACGGTGTCGCCATCTCTTCCGATAAGTACGTGAAGGTCCGCCAGGCAATCGCCTATGCAGTCGACCGAGACTCGATTAATACCAATGTATTCTTGGGCTTGGCGACCCCCATCTACAGCATGATACCCCCGTCTATGCCGTACTCTCAAGCAGTCTTCAAGACAAAGTATGGTGCTACACCAAACGTGACTCTGGCACAAAATCTGCTGTCTGCCGCCGGATACAACTCTAGCAAGAATGGGAAGCTCTACATTGATCTATGGTACAACAGCGACGGTCACTACGGAGACACGGAACCGTCGGTCGCCCTTGTCGTAAAGACGAGTATTGAGAAGACTGGGATGATTACCGTATCTCTGAAATCAGAACCTTGGGCAGCCTATAGAGGAGACCTCGCCAAAGGCAGCTTCTCCTTTTATCTTCTGGGTTGGTATCCTGACTATTTGGATGCCGACGACTACGCCGCCCCGTTCTTCGGAACTAGCGGCGCGATCGGTCAAGGGTCGTTTTACAGCAACGCCACGATGGATAACTGGCTCAAGCTAGAAGCGGGAACTACCAGCGATAACCTGAGAGCGGGAAACTTCACAAACATTCAGAACAAGTCCGCAATTGATGTCCCCTACATTCCTCTCTGGCAACAGACCGCGGACATTGAATACAAATCCGACATAACAGGAGTCTACCTGCACCCCGTGTCCTTCAAGTACTTCGTAATGAGCAAACCCGGAACAACACAGCTCAATGTAGGAACAACAGATTCAGTTGTGTGTCTTGACCCTGCCTGCGCATACGACTACTACTCAATTGAGGTGATTAACCAAGTATTCGACACACTGCTAGTCTATTCTCCCACAAACGCGAGCCTTCTCCCTGGACTAGCGACTCAGGTTCCAACGGTAGCGAACGGGGGAATCTCTCCCGATGCTATGAACTATACCTACCATCTGCGTCAGGGTGTAAAGTTCACGGATGGAAGCTCGTTCAACGCCACTGTTATGAAGTGGTCGATCGAGCGTGCAATGGGCCTAGGAGACCCTAGCCCGAGCAACCCGTACTATGGTGGCGGCCTCTATGAGGGAAGCGCGGGGTTCTTGCTTTTCGACTCCGCAAATCTTGGACACATCAACTACTCAACCGGGCCGGGAGGAGAGACCAACGCAAACATAACCGTCGTCGACCCCTACACCATCAGGTTCCACCTGAAACAGTCGACTGCGTTCTTCAACGAGATAATGGCGTTCTCAGTGGCTGCACCAGTATCAATGAAGTCGTACCTGAAGGACAAGCCTCAGCCTGACGACCAGAGTCACATAGTCGGAACCGGCCCCTACATGGTAAGCGGTTACACCGTTGACAAACAGGTTGTACTTCAGCAGAACCCCAACTACTATCTTCCAGGCATATACTCCGGGTACGGAATCTCCACGATACCAATAATCAGCCAGATCACAATTACCCACTACTCGGATGCGACCGGCCTGAAGAACGCGCTTGTCAGCGGCCAGATCGACATGGCTTATCGAACACTGAATCCAACAGACGTGAAGTCTCTCCAGCACTGAGACAAGATCCAGAAGACCGCTCCGGAGAAGTATCGGCCCGGAGAGGCAGAGACTTCCCACCGGCGGCTCGCCCTCTAACTCTTTAATTTTGATCTAATGTCTCCGGTATAACGAGTCAGTTGCCCAAAAGCGGGTCTCTTGCGGCCTATGCACTCACCCGTCTCTTTCTATCATTGCCAATGCTGCTCATACTTCTCACGATCGTTTTCGCAGTCCTAAGAGTCATACCCGGCGACCCCATTGCAGCACTTTTCGCGGGCCGCGCCCCGCCAGACGTTGTGGCGCAGACCAGACACCAGCTAGGCTTAGACTTGCCCTATTGGCAACAATACATCTTCTATCTCGGACAAATTTTCACAGGAAACTTTGGCACCTCCATCGGCGAGAACTACCACGGAAAGAGCGTGCTGGCAATTATCTTGGACAAGTTGCCCGCCACAGTAGAGTTGGCAATTGGTGCGATGATAGTCGCCTCGATTATCGGAATTGCCGCGGGAGTTGTATCGGGGACTAATCGCGACAAGCCCTCGGACGTTGCACTACGACTCTATGGAACGATCATCTTCGTCATTCCCGTCTTCTGGCTGGGCCAGATCCTGCAACTCATATTCGCTGTAGACCTTGGATGGTTTCCAGCCCAGCTGCGATTTTCGGGTCTTCCATTTCCGAACCAAGTCACTGGATTGTACACGGTTGACTCACTATTACAAGGTAGACTAGACATGTTCCTCGTGGCGTTGCAGCACCTAGTCCTCCCATCTCTAACGCTTGGCCTGGTTCTCAGCGGCTTCTTTACGAAGACCGTAAGGGCGAATCTTCTTCGAACCGTAAATGCGGACTACGTCGAGGCAGCGAGGGCCAGAGGCATTCCTGAGGGTAGGATAATCTCTCGTTATGCTTTCAAGAACGCGCTTATTCCTGTGGTTACAGTCCTCGGCCTTCAATTCGCGATACTATTCGCTGGCGCAGTGCTCACTGAAAGAACGTTTTCCTGGGATGGAATGGGAATGTTGCTTCTCAAAAGCATCGACTCAGCAGATTATCCTATGATTCAAGGGGTCATAGTGGTGTACGCGCTCATCATCGTAGGACTCTCTGTAATAATCGATGTTATCAACGGTCTCATCGATCCGAGGGTGCGATACTGAAACCACGACTCAAACTACGTGAAGCATTACTCTCAATCTTGGAGTGGCTTCACTCCCGCCTCGTTCGGCCGTTCCGTCCGTTAATCAGGGAAAGGCACACACTGCCCGGAATACTCTCTTGGATAGGTCTCGGAACGCTGATAGCGTTTATTCTCGTTGGAATCTTTGGGCCGGTCCTAGTTTCCATTGACCAAACAAAGGCCCTCGCCTATCCCATCCTCCTACCACCGAGTCTCCAACACGTGATGGGGACCGATGGTATTGGAAGAGACGTTTTCGCCCGCGTCATATGGGGCACTCGGACGTCGCTCATGATCATGGCGATCGGAGCTCTTCTCGCCCTCGTAGTAGGTTTCCCCATAGGACTCCTGTCGGGTTTTGTTGGGGGCAAGGTTGACCGTGTTTTGGTACTGGTTATGGATTCGGTCTACGCCTTCCCAGGCTTATTGCTTGCCGCCCTCATCGCTGCAGTCATTGGCAAGGGAATTTTCAACATAGGGATTGCTATTACGGTAATCTACATTCCTCTCTATTTTCGCGTGACGAGAAATCAGACCTTGTCGACTAGGGAAGAGCTCTACGTCGAGGCTGGCCGAGCACTTGGTGCAAGATCTTGGACGATCATGCTGTCGTATATTGCATACAACGTTGTCATAGTTATCCCTGTCATATTCTCCTTGAGCGCGGCGGACACCATCCTTACAGCGGCAGGGCTCAGCTATCTCGGCCTAGGTTTGGAAATTGACATACCAGGAGACTGGGGACGAGACCTCAGCGATGCCCAAAGATTTCTCGGCTCAGGCATTTGGTGGACGTCCCTTTTCCCCGGACTCATGATAATTCTTCTCACAGTAGGCCTGAGTTTCCTGGGAGAGGGACTAAACGATATCATTAACCCGCTCCTCAAGAAGGAGAGAGCCTGATACGGAGCCTCTGCTCGAAATAGAGAATCTCTCCGTCCGCTACTCGACGAGACGAGGTCAAGTCGGAGCCCTCGACCAAATCCATCTAATCGTGCGGAAGGGAGAGACTCTGGGAGTAGTTGGCGAAACGGGTTGCGGGAAATCGACATTGGGGAAAGCGATTCTCGGAATCCTTCCCGTAGGGACCCAGGTGGAAGGGAAGATCCTGTTTCGCGGCAGGGACCTCACTATGCTAACCAATCAAATGTATCGACGGTTGCGAGGCGAGGAAATCGCCCTGATCTTCCAAGACCCTATGACCAGGCTCAACCCTCTCATGACCGTTCAAGACCACTTCATAGAGGAGATTCAAGCACACGAACCCGTCTCCTCAACCGAGGCCAGGACACGAGCCCGCGAAGCGCTCATTTCAATGGGAATCCACGAGGCACGGATCAGAAACTATCCTCACGAGTTCTCCGGAGGAATGCGCCAGCGCATCATGATCGCCTTAGCTCTAGTTCTAAAGCCCTCGCTGCTTATCGCTGACGAGCCTACAACTTCTCTTGATGTTATTGTTGAGGCCCAGATTCTTGAGATTCTCCAAGATCTCAAACAAGCCTACAGCATGTCTCTTTTGCTCATCACACACAATCTTGGAATTGTCGCCGAAGTCTGTGATCGTGTCGCGGTCCTATACGCCGGAAAACTCGTCGAGCTGGGTTCCGTCCGGGACATTTTTCACAAGCCGCTCCATCCTTACACACAGGGCCTTCTCTCATCGATCATACATCTAGAAACAAAGGAGCTGCATTCGATTGAGGGAAGTCCTCCAGATCTGATAGCGCCACCATCAGGTTGCCGCTTCCACCCGCGATGCTCATTTGCTCAATCGATCTGTATGGAGAAGGTTCCCCCGCTGGTCGAGTTCGAGCCTGGACATTTTGCCGCGTGTCATTTCGGAGACAAGTTCTTATGAGCGCTCCAGTGGTCGCGGTTCAGGGCGAGCCGGCCAACGAGCTGCTCAGGCTCGACAATCTTAAGGTCCATTTTCCCGTGAAGTTGCCTTTCATCCAGCGCCTCCTGCAGAGAGAGGAGGCTGTCGTCCACGCTGTTGATGGCGTCTCGTTTGGAATTCGTGCCGGAGAGATATTGGGCCTTGTCGGCGAGAGCGGCTGCGGGAAGTCCACGGTAGGTAGGTCATGTGTCAGGCTGATCAAACCCACATCGGGCCGGATTTTCTTCGCAGGTCAAAATATCACAAAGCTCGGTGGGGAGAATCTGCGGGCCTTGAGGAGGAGGATTCAGATCATATTCCAGGATCCTCACGCATCGCTTACCCCGGCTATGACGATCGGGCGCGGAATTGGGCATCCTCTCTGGATTCACCGCTCTGCTTTTGGCCCCCAAAAGTCGGGCTCTGAGGCGTTCGGGCAATGGGTTCGACAACGAGTGTTGAATACGATGAGAGAAGTCGGGCTTACGCCAGAAGAGCAGCTGTACGACAAATTTCCGGGTGATCTGAGTGGAGGCCAGAAGCAGCGTGCTGTGATCGCGCGAGCGTTGATTCTGGAACCGAACCTGTTGGTAGTGGATGAGGGAGTGTCCATGCTTGACATGTCGATCAGGGCTAAGGTGCTGGAGCTGATGCTTGACCTCAAGCGCCGACATGGTTTGACCTATCTCTTCATCACTCATGATCTGGCAACTGCGAAGTTCATCTGCGATCGAATAGCGATCATGTACATGGGTAGGATTGTTGAAATCGGCCCGGCTAGGGAGATCTATGCGGATCCCAAGCATCCGTATACCAAGGCATTGCTCCAAGTCATCCCGATACCTGATCCGGACAAAAGAAAGGAGAAGGTCTTGCCGAGGGGTGAAGTGCCGGACGCTGTTCATCCGCCAGCCGGATGCAGGTTTCACCCGAGATGCCCAGCTGTTCTCGCCACTTGTGGCTGGGAGGGCCGCGACTTCGTTGATTTTCTGGATGAGCACCTGTCCGACCCGAAAAGAGCGGGTGATGACGAGAGTATTGTAGGGCCTATCGAGGGCTGGCATGCAGACGGCCTGGTCGCCAGCCTGGAGGCCAAGCCGATGAGTGTTGAGAAAGCAGTTGAAAGGGTCGAGACTATTCTCGCAGAGGCCCCTGTGGCGATGACTCAGGCCATCGAATCCGTATCCGCGCAGAAGAGAACAGTGATGGTTCGTTTCCACCCGCCAAACCAGTTGCGCCAGACGCAAGTTCAGGATAGGCTCGTGGAGTGCCTTCTCTACCAATAGCTAGCGGTCGCAGTCCGAGTGGTGCCTAGGTTGTGGCAACTCTCTCACGCAGGAAGATAGAGAGCTGGTCCCAAAGGACAAGCGCTCTCTGAGCGGACGCAAAGTAAAATATCGAGATCCAAAGCTCCTCTCACCAGGTAGTTACCCTCTGTCGTCACAATTCAGCTCTGGAGAAATCCTTTCCATCATCGTCGCCTGGATCGTGCTCTCTGTCGCAATCACTTACCAAAAGCTTGTTGGTCTACTGACAGGAGCAGGCAGTCTTGATGTTGTGATAGCCGGCTTTGTCGCCACGGCGACTGGATTCATCCTTCACGAAATGGGACACAAGTTTGTCGCGATACGACGGGGATATCTCGCCCATTTCCGTCTCTGGATCTGGGGACTTGTTCTCACCATATCCATTGTAACCATCTCGGGCGGAGGACTCGTCTTCGGCGCTCCAGGAGCGGTTTACATTTCCCCTTCCGCAGCTGGGTTCTACGGGTACAATTCAAGTCGAGGAACTAGCGATCCGGAAGAGGACAATATGATAATCTCGGCAGCTGGACCGGGAATCAATCTTGGATTCGCCATCTTTTTCTTGGTCGTGTTGTTTTCTGTTCCAGTTGGCTTCCTCTATACAGTTGCCCTTTTTGGGCTCTTGCTTAACGTGGGACTTGGATCCTTCAACATGCTGCCAGTCCCTCCCCTAGACGGCTCGAAGATCTTCCGGAAGAGCGTCCCAGTCGCACTTGCAATAGCCCTTCCATTGTGGGCGATGTTCATAACCTTCAACTTCATCATATAGAAGAGGATCAGCACTCACTGCAAAGCCTTTCCCATTCTATTAGGTCGTCTTTTCCGCGGTCTGAAGCGCTTCAATAGCTTGACGAACTTCTTCTACTGACGCGCCATCCTCGAGTGTCGAAAGATCTCCGATCGGGCCCCCGGCGGCGACCGCTTTGATGACTCGTCGCATGATTTTGCCGCTCCTCGTTTTTGGGAGAAGACGAGCGAAATAGATGGATTCAGGGGTCGCGATAGGACCGATCATCCTCCGGACATGTTGCTTCAATTCCTCAGAGAGATGATTGGAGGGATTAGCCACATTTCTCAACGTC
>VBAX01000058.1 GCA_005883075.1 Candidatus Bathyarchaeota archaeon
GCCTCTTGATGACAAGGAATCCCTTCTCGCCAGGTGGTAGGGGTTTACCCTTCTCGTCAACAACATCCGCCTCTATTCCAGGCAGCGGAAACGTCGCAGAACCAGCCTTCAACTGGACAAGCCCCAGCCGAGGGCTCGGCGAGATCATGATCCCACCAGTTTCGGTCTGCCACCAGGTATCAACTATAGGACATCGACCATGTCCGATAACGTCAAAATACCATTGCCAAGCAGCAGGGTTTATCGGTTCACCAACTGTTCCTAGCAGGCGCAAACTATCAAGATCGTGTTGCTTGGGGAGATTGTCTCC
>VBAX01000130.1:0-7489 GCA_005883075.1 Candidatus Bathyarchaeota archaeon
GAGGACAAGAGCCTCGAGGCCTTGCCAGAGGATGGTTCTACGAGCCGACCATCATTCAGGATGTCGGTCAGAAATCGTCTCTGGTTCAGAACGAGATATTCGGTCCAGTCGTTCCAGTCTTGAGCGTGGACAGTTTTGATAAGGCAATTGAGTACGCGAACGATTCCAAGTATGGCCTCGCCTCATACGTCTTCACCAAGGACAACACTAGGGTTCTGAAGGCAATGCACTTGATCAAGTTCGGGGAATGCTACATCAACCAGGTCGGACCCGAGCAGCTTCAGGGCGCTCACACGGGCTTCAGACAATCAGGCCTTGGCGCCGAGGGGTCAAGGTATGGCTTGGAGATGTATACGCAGCTCAAGACGTGTTACGTTGATTGGAATGACAAGCCAAATCTCCCCTACCTCTTTCCATACGGGCCTAGGGAATAGCCAGGTCATCACCGATTGAAGATAACCGAGGTCGAAATCTACCAGCTGGGCGAGCGAGCCTCTCCTGGAAGCGCAAC
The DNA here is from genome assembly GCA_005883075.1 of Candidatus Bathyarchaeota archaeon. Lineage (GTDB taxonomy): Archaea > Thermoproteota > Bathyarchaeia > 40CM-2-53-6 > 40CM-2-53-6 > 40CM-2-53-6. The sequence continues at coordinate 512 of VBAX01000130.1, forward strand.
CTGGGCCAGCAACTCTATTTTGTTGAAATTAACAACTTCCGATGGAACCGTGGGGTTTGGTGAGGCGGTTCCTACGCTCCGGGTCCAACCGGTCATTCAGTCTCTACGAGAGGTGGAGCGTGTCTACAAGGGAAAAGATCCACTTGATGTGGAGCGCAATATGCACGAGTGGCACAAGCACGACTTCTACATGCCCATGTCCTTTGAGTCAACCACGGCAGTGAGCGCCTTCGACATCGCCTGCTGGGACATTATCGGCAAACACTTTGGGGCTTCAATTCACGATTTGATGGGTGGTACTTTCCGGTCTCGGGTTCGATTATATCTCAACGGCTGGTACAATGACTGTGTCACACCTGCTCAGTTCGGTGAAGCCGCTACGAAATCCGTGGCCAAGGGTTACACGGCTCTGAAGTTCGATCCCTTTGGAGATTCATACGACTATATCGAGAAACCTGACCTCAACCTCGCACGGTCACGCGTGAAAGCGGTCCAGGATGCAACACAGGGCAAGATCGATCTATTGATCGAACACCATGGGAGATTCAATCCCACCTCAGCAATTATGGCGGCAAAGATGCTGGAAGAGTTCTCTCCCCTCTTCGCAGAAGAGCCAATACATCCGGACAATATTGACGGACTGAAGAAGTATCGAGCCGCGACAAGTCTTCGAGTCGCTCTCGGAGAACGCCTTCTCACAAAGGAGCAAGTCATCCACGTACTCTCGAACAATCTAGCCGACTTCCTCCAGGTTGACCTCACCAACATTGGCGGAATCACGCAGGCTCGAAAGGTCAGCGCGATCGCTGAGTCGTACGGGGTTGAGATGGCATTCCACAACGCCTTCGGTCCAATTCAAAACGCGGCAACGATCCAGCTGGATGCAACGATCCCGAATTTCTTGATCCAGGAGTCCTTCTATGATTGCTTCCCAGAATGGAAGAGACAGCTGGTAAACAGCGAACCAAAGATCGAGCGTGGCTACAGTACGGTTCCGAACAGGCCTGGGATCGGGGTGGACGTCAACGAGAAGATTCTCGACAAGTACAAGGTCGAGGGCCAAGAATATTTCAATCCTGACGAGCCTGTCTGGGTCGTCAAGAACACCTGGAACAACCCGAAAGAACACTGAATCCCCCCGCACAACAATGCGAGCCCTCACGGTAACTCCAGGCGTCAAGAACAGCATCAGACTTGAGGACATAGACCCGCCGACCCCATCATCCTCCCAAGCCCTTCTCCGGCTCCAAGAAATCGGCATTTGCGGAACAGATCTAGACATCAACCAAGGCTTCTACGGAGAGGCTCCGGCTGGGTCAAGCTACCTAGTTACAGGGCACGAGTCTCTTGCCACAGTCGAAAGCATCCTGGGAAACGCTCATGGAATTTCAAGGGGCGATCTTGTTGTTCCGACAGTGCGTCGCCCTGACTCATGCATGAACTGTCTCAAGGGGGAATCGGATATGTGCGTGACTGGAAATTATCGAGAGCACGGGATAAAACGGTTGCACGGCTTCGGCTCTGAATTTGCCGTGTCCGATGTACAGTTCCTCGTGAAAGTACCGTCGAAGCTTGCGGACGTTGCTGTATTGTTGGAACCAATGAGTGTGGCAGAGAAGGGAGTCTACCAGGCCTTCAAGATCCAAGAACGAATGCTCTGGAAACCGAAACGAGTTCTCATACTCGGAGCAGGTCCTGTAGGTTTGCTCACCACCTACTTGCTGAGGCTGAAGGGTTTGCAAGTCGTCGTGACTGCGACGAGGGCGAAGGACAGCGCTAAGGCGCGACTGGCGGAGCGCGCTGGAGCCGTTTATGTCAACACGGGTGAACAGTCTGGGAAAATTCGACCTAATCATGGAGGAGACTGGCTCGGCTCAGGTCGCAATGCAGGCAACGGGCATGCTGAATACGAATGGTATCATGTGTTTTCTAGGAATCTACTCGTCAACAACGGCCCCAGAGGACATTGGCGAATTCTACAAGGATGTTGTCTTGGGCAACAAGACCTTCTTCGGCTCAGTCAACGCTAACATCAGCTACTTCAGGATGGGCCTCAAAGACTTTGCAGAAATCGAAAAAAGGTTCAACGGCATCCTACGGGATACAATAAGCGCGAGAATACCGTCTGAAGAATACCAGAAGGCCTATGCACAGCACAAGGATACCATCAAGACCGTTATCAGATTCAACGACTAACGGTTGGATGAGCTCCTGGTCGATTCCAGTAGCGAGCTATTTGCAGATGGTGTCCAGGTCGCGGACTTAGATCTTCGCGAGTTTTTCCAGTAGTTTCTTGTCTTTTCGAAGAGTTTCTTCCACCATCTTGTTCCACTCTTCGTTACTGATCGTTCCGTAGACCTCTTCTTGCTCTCTTCTATCCTGTTTCTGGACCATTTGTGGGTTACACCTTATTCTTTCCGTGGCTCGGCTAAATTCCTTGCTATCCCTTTTTTCCGGGAGACAAAACCATGTTGAAATCGAAACATCAAAAGGAGTTTTTCAGTCGTCTGAGTGTTGGCGCTTGGAATATCATTATCGGCCATTTCCGAGCCTTTCAGAGAGAATGATCACTGGTTCCTTTACCCGTCTTAAGCCCAGCCGCTTACGTATTCTAACATTGCGCCTTAGTCAGCCTGGATCAAAGCCGGCAAACGTCATCCTCCCACAGTTCAAGAGTAAACCCACGGACCTTTAAGAGCTGAGACAGGCAGGCAGAGGTTCACACTTACCCACTTATATCTAGGACTAATGTCAGATCTCCTATGGATCCTTGGCTCCTTTCATCATGACCGACGCAAGCTGAAGCATTATGAGGCAGGAGACCCGATTTTGTACAACGCCTGACAATGTACGCGTAGCCTATGCGGTTGTCGGAAAAGGACCTCCACTCGTTAAGGCGGCTAACTATCTAAGCCATTTGGAGTTCGACTGGCAGAGTCCAGTATGGCGCCACTGGCTCGAAACCATGTCAGCGGACAGCAGACTGATAAGGTATGATGAGAGGGGATGCGGCTTATCCGACTGGAACGTCCCCGACTTCTCATTCGACGCCTGGATCAGAGACCTGGAATCAGTAGTGAACGCCGCAGGCCTAGAACAATTCCCTTTACTTGGAATTTCCCAAGGTGGAGCTGTCGCGATCGAGTACGCGGCACGCCATCCAGATAGAGTCACCCAACTCATCGTGTATGGCGGATATTCGCGGGGATGGGGTAAGCGGGGATCAACCGAGACGATAGAAAAGCGCCAGGCCCTGATGACCCTGATAAGACACGGTTGGGGCCATGATGACCCAGCTATTCGCCAATACTTCACCTCCACATTCATTCCTGATGGCACATTGGAGCAGATGCGATGGTTCAATGACCTTCAGCGAGTCTCCTGTTCGCCTGAAAACGCGGTTAGATTCCAAGAAGAGTTCGGCACGGTAGACGTGTCCATGAATCTTTCCAAGGTAAGAGCTCCTGCCCTGATAATCCACTCTCGAGGAGATCTAACCGTCCCACTTGAGGAGGGTCGGCTTCTAGCTGCGGGCATTCCGAACTCACGTCTTGTGACGCTGGAAAGCAGGAACCATTTGCTGCTGGAAGCTGATCCGGCTTGGCACATCTTTGTATCCGAGGTGAGAAACTTTCTTGGAAAGCGGGAACTAGCCCCAACCGTGAATGACAAGACAAAGAAGAAAACTGGACTCGGAATATCAGGATGGATAAAGGGACCCGAGACATAGTCGAATTGGGAATGTCCTTCGGCGCGTCGCTTCGTTCAACTCAGATATCGGATTTCTCATGTACATCATGTGAAGACTTCTCACCGAATCATAATCAAGCACATAAACCATAATCCCCGGAGAGCTTGACTTCTATACGGTTTTGCCTTGGTGATAGTCCTAGAATTGTTCGAGGACTCTCTTCAGGTTCTGCGTTGAATGTTGGACCATTTTTCGTACGTTCCTCTTGATCATGATTAGATCCATGATCCTACCAAGGATCGAGTAAGGTGGCATATATTCCACTTCTAAAGAGTAGCGTGTGCCTTCCCCTTCCTTCTCGACACGATTCACGGCTTTCATCCTCATTGCTTCGGGTGTGCCGGACATCGCTTGCCAAACGATAGAATCATTCTCCGCCCATTCTATGACCCTTCCATCCCATTCCATTTTTTTACCCATAACTTGACCCGAGTGGTGTGCTGAAGCGCCGACTCCAGTCTTCTCGCTTGAAGTGTATCTTGCACTAGAAACGAATTCGAGCCAATCATTGCAACTATCATGTTGGGTAATACGACTGAACACCTTTTCAACCGGGGCATCAATGAATACACTTGATCCGACCTTGGTCGTTATGAAAATCGCCCTAACCCGAGAGCGAAGAAAGCATCGATTTAGGATTTAACGTTGAGCAATGTTCATCTGGTGATAGTGAATGTGTCGCCGGGGTGAGCCGATTGCTGTCTCCGAATCTCGTAGTTAGATTGCAATTTGTGGCCTACGAAAATGTTTCACTCGATGCGAATGTTCGGATGGAACATGAGTTTCACATGTCCTCCCAGTCCTTGGAGAAACAACTTTCTGAGGAGGTGTTATTCTCGGCTATGACCAATCCTTACAGAGATAGTCTCAGGATAGTCCAAGGATTACGATGATCCAAACGACCCCGTCGGTCTCGACTTCCATCGAACGATCGAGGCTTGAAGAATTACGAGGGTCAGGCTCGGACCAGCAAAGAGCAGACAGACTTGTCTATGTTTTCATATTATGAACCGGAGCTGTTCGCGTAAGCTAAAGTGGTCAGTGAGCCCAGCCGATGCTTTCAGCGCTGCCTGCATGAGAGTCTTGTTCCTTGCGGTTCTTCGAATGATTTGTTTTCCCAGCCAGTAATTGAAACGATTCTCTGTTGTAGTAAGTCGAGCGGTCCTATCTGACTGTCGTTGGATAAAGGTAGTCTGCTTCCGTCTCGCATTCTCGTAAGCCTTCAACCTGTTCGCGCTGAAATCGCCGGACTGAAAACATTTCTCAATCGTATCTACGAGAACCGATGAATCTTGCAATGTCATGTTCGCACCCTGAGCCCAGGACGGATCGAGGGCGTGAACGGCGTCGCCAAGCAGCGCAGCACGATCTGCTACCCAATGACCAACACTAACACGTTTAGGGGCAACATACACTATGTCGTCCCATGATGTTACTCTATCAAGCTTGCCAGAAATTTCGGGCATAATATTTGCGAGTTCAGTCTTGAAAGCGTCTAATCCTCTGGCCCTCAAATCATCGATCCTTCCAGCTGGAAGGTAATAGAAAATGTAAGTTCCTCCAAGTACAGGAAAGAATCCAACCATCTTCCCACGAGCAAAATACTGCCTCGCTTGTCCTTGTAACATATCCAAGGGCCTTGCGAGCATAAAGAGGAAGTGATCTGGACATTCCCTAATCTTTGTTGGCAAATTCAATCCATTTCTTACCCTTGAGTTTTCCCCGTCCGCACCGACAATGATACTTGCAGAGTATTCAAGAGAAGATGTATTGCGTTGAACTCTCAATCTTACGTTGTCATAATGCAACACGGCTTCTCTGAAGGAGGTCGATTCCTGGATTTCTCCGCCTCTACGGGAAAACTGATCCCGGAGAACTCGCTCCAGCTCGCTCGGAACAAGAGTGAGAAGATAACTGTAGGGATGATCTAGGATTGAATAGTCAAGGTCTGCCAGTAGATTTCCCCCGATCTCGTACCACGCTACGTGACTTGTCTTGACACCAAGTGGGGCGACTCGTTCAAGGAGATCTAGTCTCTGTAGGGCTTCTAGTCCATTGGCTTGAAGCGAAAGACCTCTCTTAGACGGGACAATTCTTGGTCTTGCCTCAATAATTAAGACACTATACTTGTTTGCGAGAGCATATCCAAGAGCCAGACCTCCGACTCCGCCCCCGACTATCACTATGTCATAAGACCCTGTGATTGTCATCTCCTTGCTCCATCCGTGTCTGCTCTGATCGTCCGAGCAGCTTGTAGCGGATCCCTATTTCGCAACCAACTTTCTCGCTCACTTTGTGAGATAAAGCAGTCGACTCGCCATTATTCCTATCCATTGAAACGGTGCAGCGAGAAAGAATCGCTGCAACAGCCCCAGGTATTGGAATGATGTTAGGACAGCGACAGAAAACGCAATGAAGAGCCCAATACTCACTACTCCGGTTACAATGGAATATGAACGATAGGATATCCAGCGCTGACTGCTGTGGGCTAGCTGATCACTACGCTGTCGAACTGGGACTCGCTAGGTCCCCAAGACGCTAGGCCGACCGAGGCGGCTCCGAGCGATCCGATTATCGAATCCGTGGCTGTAATGTACAATGTTCCATCGATGTATGCCCAAGCCGTGTTGCCCGAGATGACCATTTTGAAGGTGTGCCAACTGTACGGGCTCAAACCGCTGTTGTAGTAGACATAGCCATGGTTCGTGTTTCCCTGCCACATAGCGAGGATAATTGTCCCGTCCGTCTGAATATACATGTACAATTTGTCGTAGAAGTCAACATATTTTCCGTACAAATAAGCAACCTTGTAGACGGTTTCGCCCGAGGTTATTGTCATGGCTCGTACCGACACGGTGCGATCGGAGGGGAAGCTGGCACCGGATTGTATCTGGGGGGAGACACCTGTTGCGTCCATGTAACCATTCACGACAGTCCATGTTCCCCGCGCGTTTGTCCAGTCAGGGCTTTGCGGGTTGTTGCTGAGAACTTGAATAGGGTTCATGAGTGGATAGGTATCCTGATTGTAGTTGAAAGTGTAGGGAGTGTCGCCTATGCCATCGGGTCCTGTGCAGATATCCTGGTTGGGCCCGCTACAATTGTCGACGCCTTTGAAATCTGTCCAGAAGTTTCCTCCATCGGGATAACCGTTGTCCCAGAAGTTGTTGGAACCCTGTAGGTCGACTGCGAGAGGAGTGTCTCCGTAAAAGTTGTTGCGATAGACGAGC
>VBAX01000130.1:7523-11780 GCA_005883075.1 Candidatus Bathyarchaeota archaeon
TCCCTGAGTGTTGTAATCGAACGCGTTCGTCAGAAAAGTAACGTTGGAGGAGCCGGTCAATACGGCCCCGTTTCTGTTAACAAGGAGAGTGTTGTTTGAGACATTCGAGTCAAAGACTCCGTTCATGTATATCCCAACGGAATTTCCATAAATGTAGTTGTTGGATATCTCGAAACTCTGAGAGCTGCCTAGCGGATAGCTGGAGACATCTATTCCAACAAGCCCGTTTCCCCAGGTTCTAGCCTTGACACTATTGTCTGTCACGGAGAAGGAGAGCGAGTTTGTGATCGCAATACCTCTCCCCCCGTCGCCCGACAACTGGTTTCCAATTACTTGGAAACTGTTTGATTGATCAATTGAGATTCCATCTTGGTGGTCTCCTTGGATCGTGTTAGCGGCTATAACGAAGTTGAGTGAGCGGTAGACGAGGATTCCATCGTTGCGGAGCGTGTTGCTCGAAACGTCTGTACTGCTGAGGTATCCAGCGTTAATTCCCGCACCGTTGTTCGATAAGTCATTATTTGCTATCTCAATGTTTGCTGGACCTCTGAGAAGGATGGCCTGGCTGTTCCATTCGACACTGATTCTTGTTATAGTGAGACTGTTGCCGCCTTGGACTCCAACTCCTATCAGAAATCCTACGATCCTGGATTCTTCAAGACTGCCATTGGTCACGTTGTAGAGGTTCACGCCTGAGTAAGAGGCAGGGCTGGTTTCGGAGTGAATGTAGAGGTCGGTTATGACAAAGTAGGCGTCGGTATTGCGAATCTCAATCCCGTTCCCGTTACTACCGTCGATGTCCCATCCCTGGATCGTGTAAGGATCCGAACTGGTGCCACTGCCTCCAGTGACGCCGTTATCAGCGGTGAAAGCCCCGTTACCATTTATCAGTATGGGGGCATGCGGCTGGTGGTCTGAAGAAACTAGGGCGTCCAGTATAATGGCTGTGGGGTCCGTACCACTGCACGTGAAAGAGATTCCACTCTGCGACGCATCAACAATCCTGTAGTCTACGTCAAGAGAGCCTCCGAGCGGAGTTATCTCGCTGAAGCCCGCCGAAGTGCGGCAGCTTCCGGCGTCATTGATCGCTGTACTCGCGATGACGAAGTCTACGGCGGATGTTTCCGCTGAAACGCTGCAGTCATTTGGGCCAGGACCCGCGCAGGCTGCCATCGCGGGCAACGAAGGGCTAGAGTCGAATACGGACGCGGTGTTAACCCCTTTAACGGCAAAAGCCATCCAGGTAAACAGCGAACCTGAGACTAGTATCGTGATGTTGTCGGATGAGAGGGGCGTGGGGGCTACAGCGTAGTACTCCCATAATCTGTCATTGGGGGTGTATGATATGCGGAGGGTGTAGCTCAGACCGCTGCTATCAGTAACGGAAGACACGTTCCCATTGCACGATCGGTAGCCGCATTCGATAATCACGATGATGACATCATTACCGTTGTTTGTAGAAAGTACTTCGGAGTTTGGTTGAGGGCCACAGCAAGGAGTCGGTTGCACTCCTACTCCGTCCAGCCCTAGTGTGGGTGACGCGTGAACAAAGTGAGATGAGGAGATCAGAGCGGCCGCGAAAAGAAGAACGACAGAGAGAATCCTCTTAGCTACCAAGTTCGCCCTGCAGGATACCCCAGCAACCCGCCGATAAACCGCACGTGTACAACCCACTGCAAATTATTACAACAAGTGACAACAAGCCATTGGGTTTTACAAGCACGGAGAGTCCGACAATAAAGAGATAGCTTCAGAAATCCGCGACAGGAGCCGGCGGGACAGTCCTGTGAGCGCTTTCAGCTTGCAACCGCCTTCGATCTTGGTAACGATCAGTCTCCATTCGATCGAGACAATACGATGACTGTAGGCTGAAGAACTGAAGGACAACAGGATTCGAAGGCTGGCCAGTTTTCTTCGCGACCGGTCTTTTTTCTGTACCCCTCAGCTGGCTTCTCAGCCGGTTTCTCCTTCGTCTCTTCCACCGGTGGGACGAGAGGGGTAGTTGTCTCAGATCATTTCTGATCGACAGCGGGAACCTCGGGCTTGTCGATGATAAGAGGTGGCTTGGGCTCAGGGACAACGGCAACTGTAGAATCCTTGATCGGGGCTTTGCTCGGAAAAGTAGGACAAACCATGGGACGGGGCGACTGCCTGCCGGGCGAAGCGGACTTTTGACTCGTCGGGCCAACGATAACACTCGGGGGTGGCGTTCTTGGTGCGGGAACCGGAATGCAAGATCCGAGTACCAATGAGTTCCATCTTCGGTAAGGAAGAAAAACCCTAGACAACACCAAGCATGGTTCCGAAATTAGGGGTGAGGAAAAGATTCAGATGGCTGTGAGAGTTGGAAAGGCATATGCGGCTTACTACCCATACCGCAGGAGCTTCAATAGCTTCTCGAGGCAGTTGCGATTAAGCTATCCAGGTAATGGTGCTTTCCATAGAGGGAACAATTTCCTTTGTCTTGGCATAGTCGTCCACGCCAATCAACCGGACTGCTTCACATAGTTTCCGAAGAAGAACTAATGAACAGGGTCATTCGCGTGAAGGCTCGGATTGTGCTCGCCGGAAGGCAGACTCTCACTCTTAGAACGGAAGAAGGCATCTTCGAGATCACACCAAAACTAGCTAGGAAATTGCTCCGTGAGGCAAAGCCTCGACGAAGTAAGGGGAAGAAGTTGTTGAAAAGAGAATGAATGTTGCGATTATCGGCGGAGGAATTACCGGACTCTTTTGCGCGCACTACTTGATGAGGGAGGGACACGAAGTTTCAGTCATCGAGCGGAGAAGTACCGGATCCGTCACATCTATCTATAATGCTGGGCTCCTTACCCCATCACTTGCCCCGACTCCAAAAATCGGGCTTGGCAGAATTCTTTCGACCTATCTTGGTCGAGACGACCCTGTCCACATCTCGCCGAGGCAGATCCTCGGGAACCCGAGATTTTTTCGGACTGCTCTGAAAAAAGGTCTCACCGGCTACGAAGACAAGATAGTGAGGATGGGACATGAGAGCCTCGAATTATACAAAGAGTTCTTCAGGGAAGTGGGCTCTCGTCCCGATTTGATCGAGGGAGTCGCCGCCGTTTACGCCGAAGAAAGAGATGCAAAAATGGCACAGGCTTCGCTGGGCGGAGAGCTTCTCGATGAGGCATCGATCAGTCGAATGGGGTTCCGAGGCTTTCGTGGAGGAGTGATGTTTGAAGAAGAGTGGTCGGTAAACCCTGCCAAACTGTACAAGTCTCTGTGGGACGCTGTGGTTACACATGGCTCTGCGCATCTTTTGGTCGGAGATGATATCAGACTGGCTGCTGAGAAAGGCGGCAGTCAGCGTGCTCTCGTGTACGTGGACGGAAAAGAGATTCACTGCGATATTGTACTGGTGACGGCTGGTTCTTGGACTCGCGAGCTATGCAGATCGCTTGGTTTTGACCCTCAGATTTTACCCGCCAGGGGACTTGCGATAGTGTTCGATACTGGTGGAGAGGAAATTGTCACGACTCCGGCACTACTGGAAGACTATGGCGTTGGGCTGGCCCAGCACAACAAGACAACTCTTCGAATCACAGGTTTCTTCGAAATGGTGGGATTTCGAACCGATTTTTCCGAAGCTCGGAGGAAATGGCTGCTGGACAAGTTCTACAGGCACGTCGTAAAGTCCGACAAAGCCAAGATTGTTGAAGAGGGAGTTGGCTTCAGACCTTGCACTCCGGATCAAATGCCCCTTATTGGCCTCGTTCCCGGGTACAAGAATGCCTACATCGCGAAGAATGCCTACATCGCGTCCGGGAACTGCAGACTGGGAGTTACTCTTGCCCCAGCCACAGCTCGTTTGCTGGTTTCGATGCTAAACAGGACCGAACAATCTCAGGATCATGAGCACTCGAGCCAGTCGTCTTGGTACGACCCGAACAGATTTGTATTTCGCTCTAGACGACGGTGAGTATCTCGGGACGCTCTGGATAACAGTTCCGGACAAAGGGATCCCAAAGTTACGGCTGCTACGAGGTGGAGGGCTAGGTCCAAGTGACTGTGAAAGCTACCTCAACGTTCTGGGAGGTGACGATCTGCAGGTTGTAGGCGCCATTCTGCGTAAGTTGGAGACCTTGAGTGGTGGTGTTCTCTGAAATCATTCCGAGGGTACCCTGGTTGATTGTTACTCCGAGCTGATATGAGGCCACTGGTCCGTACCCGTTTGCGCTCTTTATGTAGAGGGTAGTCAAGGTCACTGTTCCTGGTCCAATGTCGTTTAACCAG
>VBAX01000059.1 GCA_005883075.1 Candidatus Bathyarchaeota archaeon
AGATTCTTTATGATGTGCATGACGTCCCCTCGTTGGCTCAGGCTGGCCTGGCCAGTACACCGCAACGTTCTCAGAGTGACGTTTCATGAAAGTTTCCCAGTCTTTGGCATTCCAAGCGTTGTCTAATGTCTGCATAAGTCGTAGATTTTCTTCAATACTCATTCCGAAAATTCACCTCGTAGATTACGGATTAGGTACCGGTTCAACTATTATGATTATTCTTCGCGTCCTCTCTTCTCCCATACTTGCATGTTCACTCGAGGAATTCTTTCACATTTCCTGTCATCTCTTACTTAATCGATCCCCAGTCATTCTCTCCTCCCCATGCGGGCGGTGACGGTCAGGGAGGTCATGTGGTGTTGGAGTTGCAACAAGGTCATGGAACACGATGTTAGCAATCACCCTGGCTCGGCAGGTGGATGGGTCACCATCGTCTGCAAGGGTTGCAGAGCAACCCAAGTAGAACAGTTATGGAAAGATGGGACGATACGAGATTCTCTTAGAGGCCAAATCTAAGGCGATTGTGTCCGAAACAGCGGCTCGTTTGCGATTTCAGTCTCCCGAAGAACTGTCTTCTTGCAGCTATGAAGGAGGCATTTTTTTTCCGGGGTGGTTTTTTCTGTCCGGCTGGTTTCCCGGCGAGTCGCGCGATTCAGGGTAAGGTCAGAGTCGGAAGGGTTAGGGAAACTGCCACTATTTTGCTTAGCTGAGGCCTGCGAGGCTCAGAACATAGTATGATAGGCCGGCTATCGCGGCCGCGGCGGGAATCGTGAGGACCCACGCGTAGACTATTCTGCGGGCCACTCCCCATCTAACCGCTGAGAGTCTGCGTGTCGAACCTACTCCCATGATCGCCCCAGCTATTGTGTGAGTTGTGCTGACGGGGATTCCAAGGGATGCAGTGGCGAAGAGTGTTGAGGCAGCCGCGGTCTCGGCACTGAACCCTCCGAACGGGTGCAGCTTTGTGATCTTCATGCCCATTGTGCGAACTATCCTCCATCCCCCGAAATAGGTTCCAAGACCCATAGCGGTTCCCGCCAATAGTATGACATAGAACGGAACGTAGAACGTCGAACCTAACAGTCCCTGCGCGAAAAGAAGGGCGGCTATGATCCCCATTGTCTTCTGCGCATCATTCGTCCCGTGTCCTAAACTGTAGAGGGCGGCGGACACAAGCTGAAGCCGTCGGAACGCGTGGTCAGATGTGGAACGGGAATACCGCATGGCAATCCTCACGGTGAGCAGGACCAAGCCAATTGCGGCAAAGAAGCCAATGACGGGAGACAATACTATGAAGTATGCTATCTTGCTGACACCAGCGATCTGGACCACGCCCCACCCTCCCTTCACGACACCCGCGCCGATCAGGCCGCCGACCAGGGCGTGAGACGAACTTGTAGGTAGGCCAAACCACCATGTTATGACGTCCCAGGATATGGCACCGGTGAGGACGGCGAGGAGCAGCCAGGCGGTGACTATTTTGGGGTCTATGGTTCCCTTCCCGATGGTTGAGGCGACATTGACTCCGAAGGCGAAGGCGGCCACGAAATTGAAGAAAGCGGCCCATAGCACGGCGACACGGGGAGTAAGGACTCTGGTAGAAACCACGGTAGCAACAGAGTTCGCCGCGTCATGAAACCCGTTCATGAAATCGAAGCCTAGGGCAACAACAATCACCAGGACAACTATCTCAAACGGTACTGCCGTGGACATTCGGGGACCCTTTTTTGACTATGAGTACTCTAGGATGATGTCCCTGATCACCTGGACAACATCCTCACACTTGTCGGTAATTGTCTCCATTAGTTCGTAGACCTCTTTCAGCTTGATAATGGAGATCGCATCGTTCGTCTTGAAGAGGGCGGCTACGGACTCGTTCAGAACAACATCCGCCTCGTTCTCCAATGTATCCACCTCATTGCACCGGGTCTCAATCTCAGAGGCCTTGATTTTCTGAATGCTAGCGAAGGCGAAATCGATTTCCCGGACTGACTTCACGACCAAGTCGGCGAACCGCCTCATCGGCTCTGTTGGCGAATCAACCTCATAGAGGTACAAGCGGTTAACGACGGCGTAGATGTAGTCTAGGACATCATCGTATAGAGAAGCTAGCTTGCTGATGTCTTCTCTATCGATCGGAGTGATGAAAGTCTTCACGAGACGGTCATAGATTGAATGAACAATTTCGTCTCCATGATGTTCTATGTCCTTTACCCTGTTCCTCTTGTCAGCCAATTGATCGAAGTTCTGGATCAGTTCGCTGAAAGCTACAGCCCCCGCCAAGACATTCTTTGACTCTTCCTCGAGAAGCTGGAAGAAGATTTTCTCCCGGGGTATGAGAATCTCCCTTAGACCCATAGGACGATCTGTGAGCGACTGAGTAATTAATCGTCCCACTGATAATACTGACCGTCTATGTAGGTCAGTAGATCACAGTAGTTTCACGAAAAAAAGGACGACTTTGGATGAACCGAGAAATTTGGAAATTGAGAATCATCTGCGCTTAGGCACGGTTACGGCGGTCAATTCATCTCTTTACTACGTAGGTTTCGCCGCTCTCTCCGGCGTCCGGGTATCGTATCACGGGTGCGACTTCGCTCTCTCGGGGAGTCGGGAACTTGAACCATCTTCTTCATGTGTGCAGGTAGGCACTCACGCTACGGGAAATAAGTAGATAACTAACCGAATATATAGTTGGGGTAAATATATACATAGACCAATGGAGATGGGTTCATGAGTTGAAGCAGGTCGAGCTGAGGAGATTGCAAATGACGGGAGGGGCGAGCTATACTGTTTCTCTCCCTAAGGATTGGGTGAAGGAACAAGGTCTCAAGGTGGGTGATGTCGTGGCTGTTCTTCCACGGTCAGATTCTTCGCTAACTTTGGTCCCGCATGGGAAGATTCCGGCCAATCAGGGCAAGGGTGCAGAGGCTGTTCTCGCGCCTTCAAAGGATCAGGATAGAGAACAGATCTTGAGAACGGTCGTCGCCCAGTATTTGGCAGGCTATGATGTGATCAGAATAAGATTTCATACGGCGTCAAGGCCTGACCTTCGCGTATACCTTAGAGAGGCTGCGAGGCGCATGTTCGTTGGATCGGAGATCATCGAGGAGTCAAGAGATGAGTTGATAGTTCAATGCCTTTCGACCTACGGGGACCTCCCGGTGCCAAAAGTCATCTCAAGAATGAGCCTCATCGCTAAACTCATGTTGCGTGATGCAGTGGAGTCTCTGAAGAATAGGGACTCTGCGCTTTCTGAGGAAATTATCAAGAGAGACGAAGAAGTTGACCGATTTTACCTGTTTCTCATACGGCAGCTCACCATGGCTGTCCTGAATAGAAGCCTGATCCAGGAAATCGGATTGGCGGATCCACGGGATTGCCTCGTCTATCGTGTGGTCTCGAAAAGCCTTGAGAGAATAGCCGATCATGCAACCACCATCGCGAGAACGGCCTCTGAGATCCAGTCTCCTCTTCCACAACGACTCATTGAAGACCTGTCGAAGGTAAGTGACCTGACCAGCTCGGTCCTAGAGGACGCCCTGAAGTCGTTAACGAGAGTCGACGGGGCTATCGCTAACACCTCAATACTATCTGCTCAGAAAATTGAGAAAGACGCCGAAAGCGTGATGGACAAGTTATTTGATCTCCGTTTGAACCCCAAAACCGTTGTCGCAGTGAGGTTAGCGCTCGAGAGCTTGAAACGCATCGCTGAGTACGGCGAAGACATCGCCGAGATGGCCATAAACCTAACAGCCAGAAGAAGAGAACTTTACTGACAGACCCTCGCTTTTCTTAGAACCCGCCCGAACTGTGGAAATAGACCTTATACGGGATTTCTAACGGCCCACCGTTTCATCTACCTGGAAAAGCGAAGCGGTTCTTTGAGATGGAATACAAGTACACTGTTCTGACGAACACTACTATCGGCGCGTTCATGTCCCAGCTGGATGGGAACATTGTCCTCATCGCCTTGCCGACGATAACCCGGAAGCTGAACGCGTCAGCGTTCGAAGCTCTCTGGGTCCTAATGGGCTACATTCTCATGACCGCGGTTCTATTGCTGTTGTTCGGTCGGCTGGCCGACATGTACGGCAAGGTGCGTCTCTACAACCTCGGCTTCCTCATATTCACCATTGGTTCCGGGCTCTGCAGCCTCGCCCTCACCGGGACGATGCTCGTCTTCTTCCGACTCATCCAGGGAGTAGGAGCCGCTCTCATTTGGGCCAACAACGCCGCCATATTGACGGATGCGTTTCCTCCTAGCGAGCGCGGCCGGGCGATCGGGGTCAACCTAGTAGCAGGAATAAGCGGATCCGTAATCGGCCTCATCTTAGGTGGTGTCCTCACAGTTGCCTTGGGCTGGCAGTCCATATTCTGGATAAATCTGCCCATAGGCGCTTTCGCCACTTTTTGGGCTTACAAGAAGCTCAAGGAGCTAGGAACGGTCAAGCATGAAAGAATAGATCTCCCCGGGAACCTGCTTTTCGCGGGAGGATTGTCCATATTCCTCGTCGGGTTGACCCTGGGAGCTCTGTCAGGATATACTCTTCTCGATCTGGTCATGATGGTCACGGGGTTGGTCGCGCTAGCAAGCTTCGGTTATGTGGAGCTGAAAACCCCGACCCCATTGATGGACTTGAAGCTGTTCAAGATCAGACCTTTTACAGCTGGAATATTGAGCAATTTCCTCGCTTCCATATCAAGAAGTGGGATCTCCCTCGTCCTGACCATATTCTTCCAAGGGGCACTACTCTATGATGCACTTACAGCGGGTATCCTCCTGATACCGTTCGCGGTGGCCTTCGTCACCGTCGGCCCGTTGAGCGGTTTTCTCTCCGATAAGTATGGCGCGAGAGGGTTTACTACAGGAGGACTCTTGATATCTGCCGCGGCGCTCTTTGGATTCGCAGTAGTCCCTGGAGATGCTTCCTACTCGATCCTTGCATCGCTCATGGTTGTCAGTGGGGCGGGAGGGGGCATGTTTGTTGCCCCGAACATAAGTTCCATCATGAACGCGACACCGGTGACCAGGAGAGGCGTTGCTTCAGGAATGTCGGCTACACTTGTCACCACCGGAGCCCTTCTCAGCCTCGCGATGGTGTTCGTTGTCTTGGCGACAAGCATTCCGTTGAACGTTCTCCAGTCAGTCTTCGCAGGCGAAACTCTCGCTGGTTCGAACGCGTCCAATATTGCTCTGTTCGTGAGTCCTATGCACACGACGTTCCTGATCATGGGAATCATGAGCCTTGTTGCGGTCATCCCCTCAGCATTGAGAGGCCAAAA
Organism: Candidatus Bathyarchaeota archaeon; assembly: GCA_005883075.1. Taxonomy (GTDB): domain Archaea; phylum Thermoproteota; class Bathyarchaeia; order 40CM-2-53-6; family 40CM-2-53-6; genus 40CM-2-53-6. Next base: position 5,287 of record VBAX01000059.1, read on the forward strand.
GTTCGAGGGGGTTCCCGAGTCAAAGACACCCAGCGCGGAGCCCGTAGGATAATTCTTCTCGATAACTGCCGCGTTTCTTTCCTTCCTTCTCTTTTCAACGGAGACCACCTTACGGCACGGGTTCTATAAGGAAGGCTCCCAGCAAGTGTCATGCTGGAAGCTTTCTTGCACAGTCCGTCCAAGGTCATTTCCTGGCCACCATTGGTTCGCCGGGCTGCTCGGTTGAGACTTCCTTTCTGGCTCTGGGCGATCATCATCGGATTCGTTCCGACTAGGCTACTAGCCACTCTCGACTACATCGTCGTTCCTCCCTCTGGGCTCGGGGGCTACTTGATAGATACGGCCCTGGTCCTATCGATTTTCCTTGTCTACTTCGTCTACGCTATCCGTTTCATCTCGAATAGAATGGAACGACTAAACGAATATGTTTTACAAATGAGTCCAGATGCGCCCGTCGATGGCCTTAGAATACCGTTTCGGCTCGCAAACATCCTTGCAGTTTGGGTAGTATTCCTACTTGCAATCACTTTTCTCTTCGGCTTCCCAAGTCCTACGTCAGTCTTCTCGGAGCATATTGCGGTCATCGCATACTTCTTTCTGATACTGGCCTCTTTTCTGTGGGTCTATAGCTACTCAATGTACGCGATTCACCGGGCAGGCAAGCTACCGCTACAGCTCAAACCCTTCACTGAAGACAGAACGCTAGGGTTGAAACCGTTCGGAACAGCATCGCTCAGATTGGCAAGTATCTACGCAGTTTTCCCGATTACGCTGACTTTCCTGGAGCTGGTAAACATTGAGGTGGATATTCCGGGAGGCGTAACCATCATCTTTGCTCCGATCAGGCTTACCGACATGATTTTCAGCGTCGGGCTGATCCTCGCCGGAGTCGCCCTATTCTTCCTGCCTCTGCTCAGCATTCGGAAGAGGCTTCAGGAAGCCAAGCGTCAAGAGCTGAGCTGGGTAACACCCCATTACACAACAATCATCGAGAAGCTCAAGGAACAAATCTCGAAGTCTCCCAGAGGAGATAGCACGAACGAGACCAAGGCCTTGGCTGATGAGGTTACAATGGTTCGTCAGATACAACAAGATGTACAGAAGATCCAATCCTGGCCCTTTGACCTCGGCGTCGTCAGCAGGCTTGCAACAGTTCTCGTTATTCCTCCCATCCTCGGTGTCTTTGCCAGAATCCTAATCCTCGTCTTCCTTCACCTGTGAAAGGTGTCATTTACAATTAGTCATTCAACGCACATCATTCGGTAAGCCCCGCTGAGTAGCGGCTATCCTCCAGGAGGACCGAGGCCTAAGCAGTGTAGTGTTCGTGGGGGTGCTCGTGAGGGTCAACCACTGGGACGGGCGTTACGACCAGCCTCCTTAGACCCCTGATCCTAGTTTTGACCGAGGCTTCCAGCTCCGTGGCGACCTCGTGAGCCTCGTTCAACGTCATATTCCCTTCAACCTCTACTTCGAGCGCTCCTACAATGAAGGGGCCGGCTCTCCGCAGCCTCAGGTCTCTTATTCCCCTAACATCGGTATGGGATCTTATCACATGTTCGATTTCGCGAGAGAGTTCCGGCTCGTGAAACTCGTCTAGGAGCACCAGGGAAGATTCTCTCAGCGCCACATAGGCCACCGTAAGAATATAGACCGCTACAAGCATTCCTCCGATCGCGTCCGCGAGGTGAATTCCGAAGGAAGCGACGAAAACGCTGGCGAAAGCTACGAATGACGAGGACGCATCTTTAATTGAATTTCTCGCATCAAGTTTCAGAGACGTTATGTTGTATTTGTTGGCGATCTTACGCATCTGGAGGGCACGGTAGAGGGAGCCCAAGCCTGCGGCTAGAAGCACAACTAGAGCGAGAAGAGGGAGCTTAAGGGGAACGGGATTCTGGAAGGCTCTGTAGGATCGGAGGAAAATATAGCCTGAAACTGCCACAAGAACGAACGCGGTGATGAGGGCCGTAAAGCTCTCGACTTTGTAATAGCCAAACTGGAACCTGCGAGTGGGCTTACGGCGTGAGATGCGGAGACCAGCCCAGACAAAGAAACTAACTACGGCGTCAGAGATGGAGTCTATACCATCCGCGAGGAGGGAGATGCTTCCACTGATAAGGCTGAAGACGATCTCAACGATCCCAAGAGCCAAAAGGGTCCATACAGAGACCTTCGCAATCCGTTCTCCTTCTTGGAAACCGTGGGTTTCGTCCTCGAACCCTCGGCTGCTTGCCCCCGGTCTCAACTTTTGCTGTGGTTAAGTTGTGGTGTATGTTGATTTAGGTTTGGACTGGCATCGAGCGTTCTGAGGTGATTTCTAGCCTATCGCTGGATAAGGTTGTCTGATAGTAGCAAATTCTGTGAAAGATGAGCTCAGGGAATGGCGCGAAGGGCCGAATCTTCCAAATGGCCCGCTAACGGACTGCCAACTAAACGGGAAAGCCCCTGTCGGTTACTATTAATTATTCGAGCTCCACCATACACACCTATGGTCCTTATCGCAAAGGACGTGGTCGAGAAAGAGTTTCTCTCTCTACCACGGGACACAACAGCTCTGGAGGCGGCCCGACAGATGAAAGCAAAGAGACACGGCTTCGCCATAATCTCATCCCCCGCCGGCAGCCCAGATGGGATAGTTACCGAGTGGGACTATCTCTCCAAAATAGTCGCTGAGGGAAAAGACCCCTCACACGTGAAACTTGGTGATATAATGACGAGCGATCTCGTATCTGTGGACGCGAACGCGGGGCTAGATCAGGTCGCGGAGTTGATGGCGCGGAAAGGAATCCGCAGAGTTCTAGTGCTAAAGGACAGGAGAGTTATCGGCGTCATCACAGCGAGCAGCATGCTTTCCAGATTGAAAGAATATGTTGACCAGGTCTCCTCCACGATCGCAAGGCTCCAATCTCCAATGATGTAGAAACCCAGCTAGCAACCCTCCTCCTTCGGGCTCCTCGGAGTAATGTTTAACACAGGAATTTGCCCATCTCTAGTTTGATTTCTGTGGCCCAGTTGCTCCAGTTCAACGGACACGAGGAACTGGCAACGGAGATTCTGCGGCTGAAAAGAGAGAGAAACGCGGTCATTCTAGCGCACAACTACCAGGTTCCAGATGTCCAGGATATTGCGGATTTTGTAGGTGATTCGTTAGGCCTCTCGCAGGCTGCAGCTAAAACGCCTGCGGACGTGATTGTTTTCTGTGGGGTTCATTTCATGGCGGAGACAGCGTCGATAATCTCGCCGAAGAAGAAGGTGTTGTTGCCGGATCTAGGTGCTGGTTGTTCGTTGGCGGCGACGATCGATGGGGAGAAGTTGCGGGCCTGGAAGAAGGATCACCCGAATGCTGTTGTTGTTTCGTACATTAACACGACTGCGGAGGTTAAGGCTGATAGCGATTATGTCTGCACTTCCGGTAATGCTGTGAAGGTTGTGAATAGTATTCCCAGAGATCGAGAGATTCTGTTTCTTCCGGACCTTTTCTTGGGTGCGTTTGTCAAGGAGAGGACTGGACGGGAGATGGAGATTTGGCCAGGGGAATGCCATGTTCATGCGGGGATAACGCCGGATGTCGTGAACCGGAAGCTTGAGGAGAATTCTGACGCGGAGTTTCTAATCCATCCTGAATGTGGTTGTGTTACACAGTTTCTCTATTTTGCCGAAAAGGGCGATTTCAATATGCCGATGGTTCATGTTGCTTCGACAGAGGGCATGGTTCGTCGGGCAAGGGAGTCGAGCGCTGACAAGTTCTTAGTCGCGACGGAAACCGGTATTCTCCATCGTATGCGGAAGGAGAACCCTGACAAGACATTTCTCCCGGTCAAGGAGGATGCTGTCTGCCAATACATGAAAACCATAACCCTGGAGAAGGTTGCTAACTCGCTGAGAAACATGGTCCATGAGGTCAGAGTGCCAGATGAAACCGCTCGAAGGGCGCGCCTGGCCATCGAACGTATGCTCCAGCTAGGATAGGTTAAGAAGCCCCATCGGCTAGTTGTAGAGGCGAGGGTTCCTGGTGTCCGTATTCGATGTTGGGTCAGGAACGATCATTCCCGCGCTCGTCGTGCTCGCGATAGGCTTCCTCGTAGGGATCGTGCTCAAGAAGACAGTGAAGCTCGGACTTGCCATCCTTTCACTCGTGGGTCTCCTCGTCGCAACAGGCTACATCAACCTCCAGCTGAGCGAGCCCTCGACGGCAACTATCTACAGGGTCTTTTCCGCAGTACCACAAGCAGCCAGCCAGGCCTCGACATTCGCAAACATACTCCCAATTACTTCCGCCGCCTTCCTAGTAGGCCTAGCCCTAGGAGTATGGAAAGGCTGAATGAACGACATGATTCTGACACGATTCCTTGTCCCTTGACTGAGTAGTTCTCTTCTTGAAGCCGGGATTGCATGTCGCGACCTTGTTCTGCGCTCTCGTGAATAACCGCGGGTCGTGCTACCCTAGAACTGCACGATGAGGAACACCACAATTTAGATTCAGATTGGGCAAGGGGGTGTGGAACGCGATATGTCAAAGGTGCAAGGAAGGGATTCAGATCTCTTCAGCGGATTTTCAAACACGAATCTGAAGGATAGATGTGAATCGTGCAGCGATATTGCAAGTTGCAATGTATGCGGTAGCTCGACCTCCGGCTTCGAACACATCGGCGTGAGGGCAACGGCCGACCACGAATCGGGAATCTGGCACTACGCCAACCCCTGCCACCATCGCAACCAGCTCCGCGCCAGATCCGCAAGCGTGAAATATGGTGGCGGTCCACTATGGAAGAACGGTTACACCTGGCAGAACATATACTGGGGCCCCTATTTTTCAAGTCCGACCAATGCGGCTTGGGTAAAAAGCGTCGAGAAAGCTGTCGCAGATATAGAATCGGACAAAACATACTCCGTAGGGCTATCCCAATACAATGTTGGAATCGGGAAGCTCAACCCCCTCATCACAATCAAGACGGCTCCTGCACCGAAAATAACTGATGGACAACTCAGACAGACCCTTACTGGCTGGATCGCATCAGGCACTGTTCCCAATTTAGGGACAAAAGGAGCATACAACATATTCCTGCCACCAGGGGTCACAGTATCCCTCTCGCCCCTTGACGCATCATGCGCTGTCTTCTGTGATTATCACAATACCGTGAACGGGTCCAACGGTCCATTCTACACGGTTGAACCCTATCCGTGTAGCAAAGGCTGCAACCAGTGCACCAACAATTCCCTGGATACCCTGACGCAGGGATTGTCAGAGGAGATGGTGGAGCTGAAGACTGACATGAATCCGGGAACGGGATGGGTCATAGGAAACCTCGAACTCTGCGACTATTGCGACGCGAAATTCGTCTGCAACCGGATCACCGGCGGCGAGTACGTCAACTCCTGGTACGACAAGAACAAGAAAGCTTGCTGGAAAGGAACCTGAATCTCTAGATTTCCATATCAAAGCCCTGTTGATTTCCATGCATCTCACCCAAGTGATCGCCCGTTATCTCGATTAGAACCCGGACGCAATTTCCTGATTGTGCTTAGAAAATGATGATGGCTGAAGCGAAATGGCTGATACTTTTTGGAATCGCTTGTTACGGGTTTGGGGCCCTCTCAGTCACAGCAGACGAACTCTATGGAATCGCCCAATTCTACGGAACCAACGGCGTCTACTACTTCCCAGTCATCGGAGCGAGGGGACTGTGGGATGCCTGGGTCTACGTGTTCACAGGGTTAGGAATTTGCTTCTTCATATGTGCCTTTTCAGTCCTAATGCTTCAACGGGCAAGGCCGACTGGAAAAAGAGGCTCCAGATCAGAGGCAAACCTAGAATAGAGAAAGTCTCCCTTCATGGCTTGTGCTTGGAAGGCGGGAGTTGACTTTCTATGGTCGACGTTGTGAAAGAATTTCTTTCGAACTATCCTGAGGGGGTTCGGAAAATAACCCTAGAGTTGCGCAAAATGGCCAGAAAAACTATGCCTCGAGCTCACGAGTTCCTCTACTATGACGCCATCAACTACTCACTCGATGATTCTCCGCTCAAGCGTATCTGCTACATTTCTCCGATGGAGACGTATGTCACGCTCGGATTCTTGTTCGGAGCACAGCTCGACGACCTGCACCACCTACTCCAAGGCAGCGGCAAACGAGCACGACACGTCAAGATCAGAACACTAGAAGAAACGAGAAATTCGGCCTTCAAGGAGCTGGTCAAGGCCGCGTGGACCCATGGGGTGGATCCCGTACCAAAGATCAAGCGGAAGATAAGACGGCGCGCAGTTACCCATAGTGGCACCAAGCGTGCCTCCCGATCTAAACATTGAAGACTGTAGGAGCCTACCTCTCAGAGGGCACGCGGAGATCGTTCGTTTGAGATTGATTGATCTAGAACTATGATCCGGTGATCATGCTTACTAGGGTCTTGTATTCTTCAGCTCGCTTGGTTCCCCAGGCCTTGAGACCACAAGTATTGCAGATCACGTGACTCCCCCCTTCAGGACGAAAGCCGCGGCCACATTCTAGGCAGACAAGTTTGTCTTTGAGCCGTCGGATTCTCCGAGGTTTCATTCCGTTTCCGCTAACCTGTGAGGCGGGTGGGATTTCTCCTATTCTTGGAATAGCGCCTGTTGAGTTCTGAATCAGCAATGGGGTGGTATCGACGGTTGCTGTCAGCAGAGAAAGCGGACCCGGGAGCCGTGCTTCATCTATTGGATTCTTCTGTTCTACCGGCCTGTTTATCGCCATGTTGCTAATCTCTCTTAGCCATCAATGAGTAGAATGAAAGATAAGGAATGTTCCGCCAGAGAATATTCTCGGATTTCGATATAACTCGATTTTTTTATGTGGTTTGACATGAGAGAGTTGTTGTTAACAACATAACCCAGTCGAAGAAGTGATGGATCCAACAGGTGATCATGTTCGTTCCACGATCCAATTTGGAGTAAAATTAGTTGTATACTTTTGCGTACACAAACACTTTAGACAACGAAGAGCAATGGAATGGTCCTTTACAGGGAACCGACGATCAGTGAACTGAGCAGGATCACAAGCATCGTGGATCCGCCCATCGAAAGATGTGTTCTATCCATGATGCTGCTAAAGCCAAGCACATCAGCTTAGATCCAGCCGCTTCTTTTGAAGTAGTAGACAAATCCCAGCGATATGACGAACATTGCTAGGATGAGGATGTAGAATCCGAGTGGGTCGCTCGACCCGGGCTGGAAGAAGCCTGGGCTGAAGTTCGTCCCGTAGATTCCTGCGAGAAGAGTGAGTGGGAGAAATATTGTTGCGACAAGTGTAAGCACCTTGATAGTATTGTCTGTCGAGGCTGAATGGAGGCTGATGTAGAGGTCGCGGACATCACTTGTCCTGTCTCTATCGTTATCGATCGTTTCCAATAGCTGAAAGGAATGGTCGTAGACGTCTCTGAAGCTTCTGAGACTTGTATCAGCGACGAATGGCACCGCTCCACGCATCACCATTCCAAGCATATCCCGTGTCGGGGTGAGAGAGTGTCTTAGCGTCATCAACCGTTTTCGTACAGCTTCAATAGTTGTTATGATTGTGATGACGTTCTCCATTCTCTTCACCCGTGTTTGGAAGGTCGTGGCGGCTTGTTTGTCGAGCTCTTCAAGCCGATTCTCCACCTCGTCAAGGATGGGATAGTACGCGTCAACAGCGAAATCCAGGAAGACATAGAACAAGAGATCAGGCGAGGGAGTCGTGGTAAGGGGAGAGAGACCTCTTGTCCTTATCCGCGATTCTACCGCGTGGATCAGCTCCGATTCAACGGAATGGATAGTTATGATCCAGTTCTTCTGAAAGAACACGAAGAGTTCGACTATCTCGCTCTTCCTACTCTTCACAACGGGCACGTGGATGACCGCGAAGACGCTCTTACCATAGTCCTCAAGTTTCGGCCTCTGATTCTTGTTGACCACATCCTCGACCGCGTAGTCGTCGAGCCCAAACCGTTGTTTCAGATCGGCCAACTCCTGCTCTGTCGGGCTCTCAGCATCAACCCAGAGCAGCTCGCCCTGCTTCACCTCCCTGGGAAACGCCTCCAAGGTCTCCGCTCCCGAATCTCCGTTAGACTTGAGAAGTGTGAGACTAATCAACAGCCAGAGCATTAGCCGCTGGGAATACAGAATAATAAACTGACGATATCAAGTCCAGGAAACATCGTGCGCCAGGTTTCAGGATTGACAAGGACTTATTTCCGGTCAAAGAGAATGATTCAGTTAGGATGGTCTGAAGATGGCTAGCACCAGGCTACTTGTTAACAGGTGGATTCGTAGCTACACGAAAGCATGGCTGAAGAAAGATGCAAAAGCGATTGCCTCTCTCTTCACCGAGGACGCGACCTACCACTCACATCCCTTCCGGCCCGTGACCCATGGCAAGAAGAGCATCCTGGATTATACACTGGGGGCGTTGGATGTTGGACAGGTGTACGAGGTTCGTTTTGGAAAGCCAGTCGTTGAAGGCTCCCGAGCCGCTGTTGAATACTGGACCACGATGAAGGAGAAAGTGGAAGACGTTACCCTCGCCGGCTGCGTAATGCTACACTTTGCAAAGAACGGGCTATGCAGGGAGTTACGCGATTACTGGGTTCTACAAACCGGAAAAGTCCAAGTGCCTGCCAACTGGGGCCACTGAAGGGTTCTTTTGTTAAGAGTTCTATGAATGAGGAGCCGACTGGACCTTAGAAGAAATATTCCTCGCAGCGACGACCGGTCCTTATAATCCAAGAAATTTTCGAGCTTCTCCAAGTGCTTGAGCCAGCACACACCTGTTGCCATCAAGATTATTGTTCTTCGCCGCGATCATTCGCATGATCACAACATTCGGCGACTAGGCTTCTTTCGCGAATTCCTCGATGACCCTTGCTATCCACTTGCTTCCTTGAACGAACACGTCGATCCTCTGGTTCTCGTTAGGAGCATGAGTATTGCTCTTGGCATGATTACAACCAATAGCCACTGTGGGCAGCCCTAGTGTGTTTGTGAAATAGTGCATGGGACCCGACGCAGCCGAGGTCACAAGGGTCACGGGCTCTTTGCGAAATACTTCTCTCCCAGCGCGAGCTGCAATCTTCGCTATTGTCGAGTCGATAGGCGTCCGGGCTGCAGGATTCTCCGCCTGAAGATTCACCTCCACATCAGCAAACCCGTGACGGACCAAGTGCTGCCTCAACTTCCCCGCCAGCTTCACCGGGTCCTGGTTGGGCACGAGGCGAAAGTCCATCTTCGCCTGAGCGACAGATGGAAGAACCGTCTTGTGCCCTGGGCCAGTGTATCCTGACCATATTCCAGCAATGTTCGCCGTCGGATTGCCATAGAACGCTTTCTTGAACTCGAACCCTGTCAGGCCGAAGAGGAAATTCTTGACTCCCAGCTCGTCTCGAATACTATGTTCTTCTAGCGGCATGGCCCGTATGATCTCCAGCTCTTCTTGAGTGAATGGTTTGACATCGTCGTACCAGCCTTCTACCATGATTCTGCCATCCTCGTCCGTGATCGTGTCCAGCATTCGGACCAGACGCCATGCCGGATTCTCGACAACCGCGGCACGAGCTGAATGAGAATCCTTCAGCGCTGTTTGAACTCTAAACTCAACATAGAGCATTCCCTTCAAACCCAGAGTAACCAACGGTCTGTCCTCGTAGTCGAGGCCTCCGAACTCCCAGACTGCCGAGTCTCCGGTCAGCCTCTCTTTGTACCGCGTAATGAACTCGGAGAAATGAGGGCTACCAATCTCTTCTTCACCTTCGATCACCCATTTAATATTGCAGGGAACATCTCCAGTCACCTTCAGGAACGCATTAATCGCCATTAATCGAGAAACGATGTTTCCCTTGTTATCGCTCGCTCCTCTCGCATAGACTCTGCCATCCTCCACTGTTGCCGAGAACGGAGCATTCTTCCACAACTCAACAGGTTCAACTGGCTGCACATCATAATGATTGTAGAAGACAAGCGTCCTTCTTCCGGTCTTAGAAGGAAGTTCAGCGAATACTATGGGAGGACCTTTGCTCGGAGAGAATACCTCCACCGTAAACCCGGTCTCTTTGAGAAACTTGCTGACCAGCTCAGCAGTCTCACCAAGTCCAAGGCTCTGGGCTGATACGCTCGGCTGTCTGCAAAGCACGCGCAACTGCTCAACAAACCCGTCACTACTCGCATCTATTTGGTGGAAAATCTCGCTTTGCCGGTCGACAACAGTTGCGCTCGGAGTTCTAGCCACGGGATCAACAGCACCGAGAGGGACAGAACCGGATATCTATAGTTTGGTCGGCTTTCCTGTTCTTTCCTGCGGTGTGGTAGTACGGTAAGTTAGTCAAAGGAACTAGTTTCAGTTTGAACACCTACACGTTGTCAGACCGCAGGTTGATTTGACGGGGGCAGAAGTTCCTGCGTCCAGGCTGAGTTTGATGGCAGAAACACCGCGGCTGCAACAACTGAGGTCCAAAGCCCACTCTTGTCTCCTATCGCAGACTGTGTTACTTGAGTCGTCTTAATGATTAAGCCGCTTGACATGAAGAGCTGCTTTCTCTCGTCCCAAGCTGTGGCAGGATCAAACGCGACCCCCATGGTAGTGGCCAACATGCTAGCGGCGAGGTCTTCCGAGTAATCTCCTGCAATCTCCTCTGGTTGTCCGAAAGAGTGATGCTCGGAGAGATATCCGTACTGATTTTCCTCGGAAGGAATTGCGATGCCAATAGATGACGCGATCAGCCTATGCGGCTCATCCGTGCAATTCCTCGCGAGCACGACAAACGTGATTTCACCCGCATGCAACATCTGGATACCTTTGTCCTTCGGGATGAGCTTGCAACCCGGTGGAATTATGCTTGACACGGGTACGAGGTTGCAGTGTTGAATCCCAGCATCCCGGAGAGCCAACTCGAAACTAGCCAAGTTCTCCTTATGCTTCCCAACACCTTTCGTCAGAAAGAAATATTTCGGAATCATTTGTGGGACGACGCATCTACTTCCGTGCAACGTTTAACCTTAGGGTAACCCGTGAGTTCTGAGACGAGGGCCGAGTCGCTCGTAATTCTCGTTTCCAAAAGGGTTCTAGAGAAAAAGCCCCCGATAACTCTGGTTGAAGGAATTTGGTCCTAGGTTACCGATAGTGATAAGAACTAATGCAATTGAGAGCCGGGTCTTATGCCAATTGTCAATGTTGGGATGGAGAATTCCGGGAATGTTGATCTCTACTACGAGGATCATGGTACGGGTAAGCCGATCGTACTGATCCATGGTTATCCTCTGAGCGGTGCATCGTGGGAGAAACAGCTCCCGGTCCTGCTCAATGCTGGCTATCGTGTCATCACCTACGATCGCAGAGGCTTCGGCCAATCCAGCAAGCCGACAAACGGCTACAACTATGACACGTTCGCGGAAGACCTGCAGAAACTCCTGACCCAGTTAGGGCTACATGATTTCGTATTGGTAGGCTTCTCGATGGGAGGTGGCGAAGTAGCACGCTACATGGGACGATATGGATCAAAAGACGTCAGCAAAGCAGTATTCATCTCATCAGTCCCGCCATATCTTTTGAAGGCATCGGATAACCCGGAGGGCGTCGACAGAGCCGCGTTCGACGGTATCCAGACCGCGATCAAAGCCGACCGTTACGCTTTCTTCACCGAGTTTTTCAAGAACTTCTACAACGCCGACCAGTTCCTAGGCAAGAGGGTCAGCGAACAGGTCATCCAGTCTAGCTGGAATATCGCCGCTGGCGCATCAGCAACCGCCAGTCTCGCCTGTGTTCCAACGTGGCTCGAGGACTTCCGGAAGGACCTGGCTCGCGTCCAGGTGCCCAGCCTCGTCATTCATGGTGATGCGGACCGAATTGTTCCCTTCTCTGCCTCGGGACAACGGACAGCCAAACTGGTCCCAGGAGCGCGCCTAGTTGTGATCAAGGATGGGCCGCACTGCATATCATGGACACACGCCGAGGAAGTCAACAATGCATTGCTGAGCTTCTTGAAGGAAGAGAAGAGGCTAGAACTGACAACACCTGCCTAGCCTCGCAAAGACGACAACACTAGAGAAAGGACGGCAAACGTTTTCAGTACTCTAGGCGAACCTCTGCGTATGACGCCTAGAGCGTCAGACATTCCAAATGCCATCGCTCAGCCTGTTGCAACGCCGCTGACCCGCGCCGCAATCTTTCTCGTCGTAACAATCAATCCCGGTGCTGGGCATCGAGCCCTGATCCGATCTTTCTGTGCCGATATGGCCGCGCTCGTGCGATCCGTAGGATTTCGCGAACAAGAGGGAACCCTCTCCTGTGTCGTGGGTTTCGGATCCGATGCCTGGGACCAGCTCTTCGGGAAGCCGCGGCCAAGAGACCTGCATAAGTTTCGAGAGATCCGGGCGGGAGAGCGTCATGCCGTTTCAACACCGGGCGACGTGCTCTTTCATATCCGGGCGCAGCGCATGGACTTGTGCTTCGAGCTGGCGACGCAGATCACGGCTCGGCTTGGACCTGTGATCAGCCCGGTTGACGAGGTTCATGGTTTCCGTTATTTTGACAGTCGCGACCTCATCGGTTTTGTCGACGGGACGGAGAACCCTAAGGGCGAGGAGGCCATTAATGCTACCCTGATAGCCGGCGAGGATCCTCGGTTCGCCGCGGGAAGCTATGTGATTATTCAGAAGTATCTCCATGATCTGGCCGGCTGGAATGCGTTGCCGACTGAGAAGCAGGAAAAGATTGTCGGTCGCACGAAGCTGAATGATGTGGAGCTGGATGATAATATCAAGCCCACCTACGCGCACAATGCGCTTACCAAGATAGTGGAGAATGGGAAGGAGGTCAAGATTCTTCGGGACAACATGCCCTTCGGTCACGCCGGTCAGAAAGAGTTCGGGACGTATTTCATCGGCTACAGCCGCTCACCTCGAACGATCGAAGAGATGCTTCAGAACATGTTCGTCGGGAAGCCGCCAGGCAACTATGATCGACTGCTGGATTTCAGCAGGGCGGTCACAGGGAACCTTTTCTTCGTGCCGTCCGCGACATTTCTGGAGAATGTTGGGGGTCAGCTAAGTCGACTCTAGCAGGAAATCTGGCTGCAGAGCGAGCTTTTGCCTTTGCAATCTCCTGTTCCCGTGTCCTCGGTTGCGCGTTCGTCTCAAGTGATCGGAGAAGGTTAGTTGAGACATGCGCGACCTCATCGACCGCTGCTAGGAACGACCGTTCATTTGCTTTCGACGGTTGACGAAATCCGCTGATCTTTCGGACGAACTGTAGGGAAGCGTCCCGTATCTCCGCGTCTGTGGCTGGTGGGTCGAAGTTGAAGAGGGGTCTGATATTCCTGCACATTGTCAAAGCCTCAAGGTATCAGTGCCTCTAAGCGCGTTTTAGTCTATCACCTCATCTGGGCCTCAGTTTCCATACAAGATTTGCGCTTAACAAAATGGTTATATAGCCATATGGTTATACATGGGAGCATGAAATCCTCACAAGTTACCGCGAAACGCGCCTTAATCACGACACCGAACGATACGGAAATCCGAGTAGAACGCACTTTCGACGCGCCACGCGACGCCGTGTTCCGGGCATATACAGATCCGAAGCTCCTTGCTCAATGGATGGGGCCGCGAAAATACAAGATGACCATCGAGCGGATGGAAGTCCGCCCGGGCGGCCGATGGCACTTCACCCACATCGACACGGACGGTACCAAATACGGTTTCCACGGTGAATTCCGCGAGGTCGTGCGCCCGGAGCGCATCGTGCAGACCTGGAACTTCGAAGGCATGCCAGGCGAGTCCCTTCAGACTGCCCTCTTCCAAGAACATAACGGCCGAACCACAGTCACATCCATCGTCAAGTTCGAGCGCAAGGAGCATCGCGACGGCATGCTAGCTAGCGGCATGGAAAGCGGAATGAACGAGGGCTACGATCGCCTCGACGAACTCCTACGGACCATTCATTGAACGGCGACACCCTATCTGCGACCTTCCAGGCCATAGCCGACCCGACGCGCCGCACTATCCTCGCCCGGCTCGCGCAGGGCGAGGCCACCGTCCAGGAACTGGCAGAGCCTTTACCGATCAGCCAGCCAGCGGTCTCCAAACACCTCAAGGTTCTAGAAAGGGCGGGCCTCATCGAGCGCCGACGCGAAGCGCAGCGACGCTGGTGTCGGCTGCAGGCCAGGCCCTTGCGAGAAGTTGCCGCCTGGGCCACCGAGTACCAGCGGTACTGGAACGAGAGCTTTGAACGGTTAGACGAGTTGCTGAACAAAGAAAAAGAGGCTCGGCAGTAGCGATGGGAGTCTACCGCGGAAAAATGTGGAGCTTGCTCCGCCGTTATTTGTACTGTGAGCTTGCACTATTGAATTCAGTTTGTTGAGTGAGACCTAGTCTCGGGTTTCTTCCTGAGGAAATGCAGTGCGGCGACAGCGAATGCTCCTAAGCTTCCCAGGATTATGCCCGTGACGATCCACCCATTCGTTGTTGAGATTAGTGACGGAGGTGCCGCGACGTCGTAGCCGAAGTAGCTTCCCGAGTTATCGTTGACACCCTTAATGCCGTTGCCGTTAAAGGCCACAACATAGAATGCGACGTGGCCTCCGCTCGCTAGTGCGGGTATCTGACCAGTGGCAGTGGTGGTTGTGGCATTGTATGAGGCGAGAAGAGTCGTGTTAACCATTTTCCAGTTGTCAGTCGTGTAAATGATGGTCACGTTTTGTATGCTTGAGTGCTGGTCAGTAACGTTCACGTAGACTGTTGCCGGGGCACTGTAGGTTGGTGGAGATGGTTGGATAACAGGCGTTCCAATCGTAGGAGAAGTATTCGGGGGTGCATGTGCGAGGAGCGGGGCATTGAACGCCATTAAGGTCGCCATTAGCAAACATAGAGAGAACGCGATTTTCTTCATGCTTCGTCCTGCATAGTATGTGCAGAAGGGGAACTTACCGTGAGTGTAACTTGTTCCACCATTTCAAAAGTTATCCCGAACTCCTGTAAAGCAGCTGCACAGAACCTGCACTGCGGGCCCTATGTGCTGGCTTAGCTATGCTTTCTGAAGGTTGAGAATATCACTTCTATCTCTTGGCTGATAGAACTGTTTGTATTCCTCCGCTCGGCTTCCTCGGAAACCTCCTCGCGGTGTAGTGTGACAGGAGAAAACCCTGGAGAGTAATCGAGAGAAACGCTACACCGAGCACCGTTGAGGTGATCAGATCCCTAGAGGGAGTGTTTGCTGGAAGCGAGGCCGCCAGCGCGATTGAGAGCGCGCCCTTCATCCCACCGAGGAGGGCTACATTCTTCCAGGATCTAGGAATCGGGGCGTTATCCACCTTTGATGTTCCAAGAAGAGGATATACTGTTGCAACACGAGCGAGGATCACGGCGGAGAAAGCGATTGCGATCGGAAGAAGATCGGCGACTATCTTGGAGAGATCGGTACTGAGGCCGATGTAGAGAAAGGCAAGAGAGTTTGCTATGAACGCCATTATGCGCCAGAAATTCCTGACAATTCGAGTTGTTTGAGGGCGGACCCAAGTCTTTAGCGTCGAGTTCCCATAATACAATCCTCCGACAGCGACCGCTACTAATCCTGAGACCCCGAGAGCCTGTGCAACAGTGAATGAGCCGTACACCGCGGTGATCGTAATCATCGTGTCAGACATGGGATCTGTAACAATTCTCGAAAGAAAGTGAGCTCCAAGCGCGACCGCCATCCCCACCAGGACACCTCCCCCGAGAATCGTTACGAAGCTAGTAGTAGCCTGAAAGAGGGACAGTTGAGAGACGCTGAACGACGTAATCACTATCGTGAAAATCGCGATTCCGGTGGCATCGTTGAAAGCGGCCTCTGTCTCCATAAGCGTCGAGAGCTTTCGAGGAAGTCTTGCTCGCCGGAAGATCTCAAGAACCGTAGCAGTATCTGTAGGTGCAATCAGCGACGCGAAGATGAAGGAGGAGGTGAGGGGGAGCCGAGCGATCTGCCATAGAAATAGTCCCCCGACGATCGTGGCAATTAGAACACCGACTGTTGCGAGACGCAGGGCCGGCCTGACAACGGAACGAAGATCCTCGTAGCGAATGTTCATCATAGTCTCGAAGAGAAGCGGGGGAAGAACTAAACCGACAAATAACCCGCCGCCGATCAGGTTATCATAGAGAAGGTTGACCCCTAAGAGACTGGGTAAATACGAGCCGGCGATTGCTAGTCCGAATAGGACGAGAACGATTGTGTAGGGTGTTCTAGTCCTGCTGGAGATGATGGAGGCCGTCAGGGAGATCGCGAGAAAGGCCGTGATAATAACTTCGAACGACGGCATCGTCCACCGCCTGATTGCTAGCGAGTTGCTTTAATTTACATCGCCAACCCGGTGACTTTGGAACTAGAAAGAAACCGCCGCATAATCCGCAAATATTGAGTCTCAGGATCTCAAGACTCGAGGTGCGATGATGAAGGGGCCTGCCTTCATGACTCTCCCATTCTTCAGCGATTCTTCTTTAGCCGGCTCCATGTCGACACTCCACCGGAACCATTTTCGCATCTGCTCTTCGTGAGCGAGAACACATGCGTCGATAGTTTTCTCGTAGAGTTTGGCCAACGCTTCATGGTATGAGAGGCGAACGCGATCGATTCCTTCACCTATTCTCGTGTCCCAACTCTGCCAGATGTTAGCGTGCATATGGGTCTCCGGATGGGGATCTTCGGCCCCAATTATCAGCGCGTAGCTTTCCAGATTACTTAGCGAGCGATGGAACCTCGAATTGTTTTCTTTTGCCCCGAGTCTAAGCCTTTTTCTCAACTGATCAGTCCGGATCGAACCCTCAGTCTCAATGGTTTCCAGCAGTTTAAGTTCCAGATCTGAGAGAATCTTTCTTTTCTCTATCGGCTCTTGGTGATGCTTCACTATCATGTCGAGAATCGGCCAGAGCTCATTGGCGACGAAGGTCTTGGTCCGTCGGAATATTCTTGTTGCAAGAATATCCTTTCTCCTCTCAATCTCACTGGAGACGTGGGCCACTGACTGGCCGGATATCTTCGTCGACCACCAATCATTCCATCCGGTGAAACCTTTCGCAGACGGTTTCCAGGGTCTGCCAAGTATAGCGCTGATGAAGCTTGGAAGCTCATTTCCTCCTAGCGCCGAGACCAGACCCCTATCGTGAATGAACTTGCAGATCTCTTCTTGAGTTTTCAGTCGGAGGGACGGCTTTAGCCGGTGTTCTTGATGCCGGATTTTTTGCGCTTTCTCGATCAGCTGTTTAGCGTTCGAGCCAGAACACTATCCTAAGATGAGTTTCTTCGGGCCCGCTATTTCTTTGGTCCTCTGAGCCATCCTCTGACGCCTAATTCCTTCTCTTTCGAAGACAGTTCAGGCCCTGTCTCTGTCACGCCGAGAAAGCGTCGAGTCTCGACCAGAAAGTCCTTCCATGCTGGCTCGTCTTCCAACAGAATGTGGTTCCTACTCTCCAGTGGAATGAAGTGGGCTCTTGAGATCAATGTTGCCAGATCTCTTCCATCCTCGAACCGGTTGACTAGGTCGCCTCGGGTGTGAATGACGAGTGTTGGCGCTGACACCCTCGCCAACTGGTCGAGAACGTCGATTTGAGCGAACTCCATCAGAAAGCGCACCACGTTTTCTGGCGACGTGGACTTTCGCTGCAATTCGTTAAACCAGCTGGCCTGCTCGACCGTCCCACCAGGGACGAATAGAGACGTGAAGAGTTGACGGTAAGTCGCATTGTCCTTTCCCCATCCAGCCCTTGTCAGCGTCAGCATGGCTCTCCCCTCCTCCTGTTCCTCAGGCGAGGTGTGGATCTTAGACCAGCCTAGAGCGCTGGCTCCGTATAGAATTAGATGACTTACACGGTCGGGATGGCGAGCTGCGTAGGCGATGCTGACCGCGCCTCCCTGAGAAATTCCTAGCAGTGCAAACTTGTCAAGACCCGCAGAATCGACAACTGTTTCTAGATCGTGCACCCAGTCTTGAAACGTAGAACTCTTGACAACGCGATCGGATAGCCCGCATCCCCTATCATCATAACGGACGTATTCATTGTATCTTGACAGTTCCCTAGTCCAATGACGAAAAATCGGGCTGTCTAGGTCGAACTGTAAGTGTCCTAGCCAATTCGCGGCCTTAACCAGAGGAGGCCCATGGCCGAGCATGGAGTACGCAAGTCTGACTCCATCCTTTGTGGTGCAGAATCTGATTCTCTGTTCCACAGGAAATATCTCACGCTATTTCTACTTGCCCAATGGTTTAAGATTGCTAATCCGACATGTTCCAGGCTACTTCTTGTGAGAGTGAACCTCTAGACTCATGTCAATTGCTTTGGCGGAGTGAGTTATCGATCCGATGGAGATCACGTCCGCGCCAGTCTTGACATAGTTCGAAAGATTTTCCCTTGTTATGCCACCGGACACTTCTATCAAAAGACGATCTCGAAGCTTCTTAGTTTCCAAGAGGGTCAATGACCTTTTCACCTCTTGTGGTGTCATATTGTCCAGCAGAACTATGTCAGCTCCGGCCAACCCAGCCTCCACCGCCTGACCTGGACTAGTCGCTTCGACTTCTATTTTCTTGATGAAACTCACCCTAGCCTTCGCCTTCCTGACAGACTCTGTTATGGAACCGGCCAGTTCCAAGTGATTGTCCTTGATCAGGACAGCATCGTCAAGCCTGAGACGGTGAGTATCGCCGCCACCCAGTTCTACTGCTCGTTTTTCGAAATACCTGAGACCTGGAAGAGTCTTTCTCGTGCAGGCAATTCTCGCAGAGCTTCCATTCTTCTTTGCAATGCTGACAAGTTCAGCAGTTGCAGTGGCCACTCCCGACATGTGAGATAGCAAGTTCAACAGCACCCGTTCGACTTTCAGAAGCGAACTGCCAGAACCATCCACTTCTAGAATGATGGTTCCTGCGGGGACCTCTTGTCCGTCTCGGACTTTCGATTTTCCCTCGCAGCCTAGAAGCTTGAGGAGGATGATGGATTCTGACAAGCCTGCAATTACGGCTCGTTCTTTACAGACCACCTGTCCGGTAGCTTTTGTCCTAGAATCAACAAGAGCGTCAGTAGTGATGTCTCCGTGGCCAATGTCCTCGTCGAGAAATTTTTCTAGCGTTTCCTCGATCAACATGCTACACGTCTCCTCTAGCTGAGATGTTGAATATTCTTCCGATCACTTGATGGAACGATCTGGACCTGTCCGTTTGGAAAGACCTTGTCGAAGGCGCCGTGTTGGAGGTGCCAGTCGAGGAAGACGGCGAGAGCGGCGACTTCGCTCATCGGCTGGTTGGTCACGGAGACGTTCCAGTCTGCGAGTTTGAAAACTTCGCCAGGCATTTTCTCTGACCCGACCACTACGAGTATGTCTTTGTCAGCCTCATCAATCTCCTGGATAACATGAGGCAGCTTCAGGCCGTAAGCGGTCAGATGCACCATCTTTCCACCTCTGTCCTTCCAGTCGCGAATGGTTTTTCTCCATGGTTGTCCGGACTCGATGGAGAAGTTTCCGCCGAACCTCTTTCCAACTTCCCTGATAGTAGCTTCGACCGTCTTATCCTCCCTATCAGCGATGATTACGCCGTCAGCGCCGAGCGCTCGAGCTGTGAGACAGACATGAGTTGTAACTCTCGAATCCCTGAAGAACCTATGCCCAATGCGGAGCACAACCAGCCTTGCCATGATTAAGAACGGGTCTTCAGGGCCTAATACGTTAAATTGGAGAACCGCACAATATAGGGTGTCAACGAGGGATTTTTGCGAGTATGGGGTCTAATCATGATGATCTTGCACGACTGGCAAGCTTCTTCGGCGGCCAGGAAGCTCTCAGCGTCGTACAAGCACTATCCGACGCTGGAACAACTACTGATGATATTATCGCGGTAAACGCGAATGTCAAGCTGAACGCCGCCCGCAGGGTCCTCTACAAGCTCTACAACCACGCCCTAGTAACCGTTGTCCGGAGCCGTGATGAAAAAACAGGCTGGTTCATCTATCACTGGAAACTTCAACCAGACCAGCTTGACGCGTTCGTCCGAAGCAGAAAGAAGAAGGCGCTGGAAAAGATGCGATCCCGCCTCGAGTACGAGAAGGGACATAGCTTCTTCATGTGTAAAGGATGCCTCACCGTCAGAGTGACTTTCGAGGAAGCCATGGAGTCCGCGTTCCGGTGCAGCAGTTGCAACGGCCAACTAATCAGTGAGGACAACAGCAGGACAGTCCAGGTGCTAGAGGATCTATCGAAGAAGATAGAGTCCGAACTCCAAGAACGGCCTTCAGCATTCGTACGCTAACTGAACCACGGTTTCCTCCGAGGCTGTAGCAAGTGGTAGAGGAGTGGCTGATCGCCACCCTAGCCGAGAAGATTCCCCCACAAATACTCAAACAAGGCTCACAGCTCATCGCTAAGGTTCTCGCTGAGAAAGCCAACGGCCTCGAAATGGAATCTGACTTTGGCCAGCAAGAACAATGGCTCCAAGTTAGGGCTAGAGGTGAAGATGCAGAAGCGTTTCTCAACCTCCTCAAGCAAGACTATGGTGAGGCCCGGGTCTCCCGTTCGAGTCTGGAAAAGTGGGATGTCGTAAGAGGTTTCGTCGCAGGTGCCGGCCGAATTGGTTACGGGGTCTACATCGACATTGGAATCCAAGACCCGAGACCGAAAGACGCGCTCTATCCACTCCACAGAATGCGGGCGCAACTGGCCGACGGAGAACCAAAGTCAGCTAGAGAGATCCTTGACGAGAATGCACTGGTGGACTTTGTCCCACTGAAGATGATCGTAACTGGCCTTGAAGGTGAAAACATCTCTGTTGAACTAGATGACGTGGCGAGGGACCACCTTGTTTCGTGGAGAAAATATCCCTTTGACAGGGTAATAGTTGTAGGAGCCGACAGAGCCTTCGTGGAGAATGCTGTGAGGGCTTCGGGGTTGCAAAGCGACGTTGTGAAGGTGGAGAGTCTCTCTCTCTTCGTCCAATCCGTCTTATGCAAGATCGGCACCGAAGCGCCAGGAGTGATTGCGAAGATCGGCAATCGGCTTAGAGGGGTGGGCTTGACGTCCTATAGGACTCCTACCAAACTGTAGAGCTTGATCACAACGTGTTCTCATCTATGGGGTTGCCGAGCATTGAGTTTTCCATAGAATCATGAGCGATCTCTATTTCTCCGCGAATGCTACGACCCTTTTTTCCCCGTCGGTTAGCTCGCTTAGACCCCAAGATACAGGACTCTGGTGACCGTGAAGATTTGAGGATAATAAGCTGATTTCTCTTCTCTACAATTGGCCTTTGGAAGCACGAAAGACTCTGGTAGAGATCTATATCCGGTCAGGAATGATTCTGTTGGTGTTAGTGGTTTCGACCGTGGTTCCAATGTAGCGGTCGCTGTATTTTTGCCGGCCATCCCCATGGGTCCCTAGACCCACTGCCACGTCAAGAACCAGAAGGATGAAGGCAATCTTTGAGATATTTCTGACAAGCGAGGACCAGAGGTCGACGCGTTTGCCATCCAGCCTCGCAACTCTCAAACCCATTAACTCCTTCCCGATTGTCCGCTCAAACAACGCTTCAGCGATGACAAAGTAGGCTAGGACGATCAGCGGGGCGATTCCGCCGAGCCAGAACCCCCAGAACCATGCAAAGGGGAATGTCTGGCCGAAAAAGACGGCTAACAGCGCGGGAAGGGCCGTGACGAGTAGGAGAAAATACACTGCAACCGATACGATGGCCACATCGACGACGTAGGCAATAACGCGTTTTACCCAATGGTCTTGGAGTGCTTTGTCGTCTTTCAGACGGTCGAAGCCTGTCTGGCTACCCGAGGCCATTGTTGGAGGGGGTTTTGCTGGCGCTCCGCAGCCATGGCAGAAGGATGAGTTGTCGTAGAGCTGAGCTCCGCATTTCCAGCAGTAGGCCATTGGTCGCAGTCACGGAGAGACCGTGTAATCTGCTATATCACTATGATGGTTTTACAGGCAACTTTGGTTGTCTATGGAATCGCGTGGGTTTCGATGAGGGTTCGGAACTTCTTGTTTTTCGTCATCTCGTCCGCGATCGTGTCGTCTTCTCTGCCTTCGTGGTTCCAGACAATATAGCGTGATTCTCCTCCACGCGAGAGTTTTGCGATAAAATAGGGCATGTAGAACAGCGTCCCGTCGAGGAGTTCTAGCTTGTCGAGATCGAGTTTTGTGGGGAGTTGCAGCCCGTCGGCAAACATCTTCCACCGCAACAATTTCGTCTTTCTAAGGAACTCGATATTCTCTTTCAGGTTTTCTCTCGCGGGACTCTCTTTTGGGAGAGCCTCGTACTGTTTCGATCTCTCTTCTGACTGCACCTCGTAATCTCTGAGGAGGTTCTTGAGCTCGGCCAGCCGTTCGCTGACGAGGACTGTGGAGTCAACGCCGTTAATGATTGATGCAGAGTCCAGAGTCCAGTTCCATATCAGCAAGCATTGGAGCCAACTCTACTAGTCTGGGATCAAAGCCGAAGTTGGCCTCTCGCAAGGCCAAGACTGTTGATCGGCCCTCGCTTATCACCATCTGCTTTGACAGGAGGCCCTTTTCTGCTGGAAACCGGTAGGTGAAATCGAGGTAGGGCAG
>VBAX01000060.1:0-3645 GCA_005883075.1 Candidatus Bathyarchaeota archaeon
CACTAGTCGGAACAGCACTCGCAATAGTCGGTGCCTGCAACATCATCGTCCAAGGTCTCCTAGTCCGTCGTGTCGTCGCCAGGTTCGGCGAGCGCATCGCTCTACTAATCGGAATAGTCTCCGGCACACTAGGGTTCGTAATCTGGGGGCTAGCACCAAACAGCCTTGTCTTTATGATTGCAATAATCTTCTACGCGCCCATCGGATTCGTCCAACCCGCGTTGCAAGGCCTGATGACTCGGCGAGTAAGCCCATCCGAACAAGGACAACTGCAAGGCATCAACGGAAGCCTCATGGGCCTCACCGGTGTCATCGGACCCACACTCTTCACACTAATATTCGCATTCTTCATCGGAAGCCAAGCACCTTTCAATCTTCCAGGCGCGCCCTTCTTACTCTCAGCAATCTTGATGATAGCCTCTCTCATCCTAACGGCAAAGATCACCAACGCTAGAAGCCTCGCCCCGCCGAGCAAGGACTTCCAACCCTAATCAAACGAGCGGAGCAACCAATCTCTTTTTGTATCGATAAGCTGGAGGGAAGAACGTCTTGATGTCGTGTCGCGCCCGTGAATCATCTCTGCGAGTTCCTTGTGACAACTGTGAAGACCCTTCCTGTCAGTGTCCGATATGTCGCGAGGCAGCCCTCACCGCACAACTATCCAAATCAACACGGAAACCCTCCCGGCCAAAGTGAGCAAACAGCCTTAGCAACATTTCCTCAAGTAAATCTCAGGTCAGGATGATGCAGAACCCCGAAAAGGGGTTTGGATAATTCCCTTTAATCAGCGAAATCTTGATAGGCTATGGCGCCCGGGTCGCGCACGATGAAACCGCCAGGCCTAGACTGGCTCCTCGAGCGAGAGGATCCTCCTATTCGACTATTTGCCCTTCGAGACATTCTTGGACTGTCTCCCAAAAGCAAGGAAGTGCTCGAGGCCAGAGAGCAGATCAGAAAATATTCTCCTGTACGAAAGGTTCTGAGCGCCCGAACAAAAGATGGATACTGGCTACCCAAGGAGACGTGCTACACGCCTAAATGGACATCCACGGTTTGGCCCTTGATGCTTCTGGGTGAGATGGGGTTCACCCCGGACGAAGGCGTTAAGCGAGCCTGCGAACAATTTCTAGACCTCCACCAGCTGGAAAACGGCGCCTTCACATGCCCAAGCCCTCCAGAGGTGAAGCGCTGGGTAAGGCGACATCCGGGGAAGAAGGCCACCCGTTGGGAGGAGCCTTGCCTCACTGGCAACATGATTCGGACCCTGCTCGTGTTCGGGTACGGAGAAGACCGGAGGGTGAAGAAGGCGATCGATTGGATGCCAGAGCATCAGCTCGATGATGGTGGCTGGAACTGCAACTATCCCGAGAAGAAAGTGAAGCACAGCAGCTTTATGTCAACAATCGAACCGCTCTGGGCCTACGCAGAGATTCCACGTTCAAAGTGGACGCGTAAGATGAAACGGTCCGCGGAGCAGGGAGCAGAATTCTTGTTGATGCACCGAGTCTACAAGAGTGACCATCATCACTGGAAGCACAGCTTGCCATTCGCCACAGCGTTCCATTTTCCAATGTACTACTATTACGATACCCTGCACGGTCTGAGGGTCCTCGCGAAATTGGGATACGGTGACGACGAGCGTGTTAGGGACGCGGTCCACCTGATCCTATCCAAACGTTCTCCAGATGGGAGGTGGTTGTTAGAGGGAGACTGGTCTCGCGAGCCGGAGGCGCAAGAGAACAAGAGGAAGGCGCTGGTGGATGTTGAAGAGCTCTGGAAGCCAAGCAAATGGGTTACCCTGAACTGTTTCAGAGCCCTTGCCGCAACTGGAGACCTGGTTATTTCGAGAAAGTAGTCAGCTGAACCCAACCGCTGAGCGGAGATTCTACTTGGCAACTCCGTTACCGATGACTAATTCGCGTTAGTCGGAAACAAAGATAGGAGTAGTTTACAACGGTCGGAGCATGTGATAAGGGTCAGATTAGCGTATTTAGTGCATGGTTCTCCAGAGAACCATGTAACTAGTTTCTCAATGCTAGTCAATAAATCCCCCTGTAGTGAGTCTGGATAGCTGATCACGATGAGCGATTGGAATGCGGGAGTCATTGCTGAGTTCCGCAAGAACCATGGAAAGGTAGGCGGTAATTTCGAGGGCGCGCCGATATTACTTATCAATCACAAGGGAGCCCGGACCGGAAAACCGAGGACGAACCCGGTCATGTATCTCAAGGACGGCCACCGCTACCTGGTCTTCGCTTCGAAGGGAGGAGCCCCAACCAACCCCGACTGGTATCACAACCTCAAGGCCCACCCCGATGTGAAAATCGAAGTCGGAAATGAAACTATAGACGTACAG
Organism: Candidatus Bathyarchaeota archaeon; assembly: GCA_005883075.1. Classification (GTDB taxonomy): domain Archaea; phylum Thermoproteota; class Bathyarchaeia; order 40CM-2-53-6; family 40CM-2-53-6; genus 40CM-2-53-6. Next base: position 2,357 of record VBAX01000060.1, read on the forward strand.
GCGGAGGAAATTACCGGGGCCGAACGCGACCGAATCTACAAGAAACAAGCCTCACTCTACCCCCAGTTCGCCCAGTACCAACAAAAGACCAAGAGAACCATCCCTGTAATGGCATTCACACCTAAGACCAGACGCTAATGACCAGAACTCAGTGATCCTACAAGCTTCTAGCCGGGCAGGTTATCGTAGTTTGTTGCTGAGGAACTCTAAAGTCCTCTTCCAAGCAAGATCTGCGGCGTCGCGATTGTACTCAACGGGCCGATTTTCTTCAACGAACCAGTGTTTAGTTCCCGGGTAGAAGTGAAACGCTACCTCGTTTCCAGCGGCGCGAATCTTCTCTTCCGTCGAACGCACGTCACCAATGGGCTCCCACTCATCATCGGGCGCAAAATGTCCGAGATAGGATGCTCTCGCCTTGGAAAAATCAATCGGGTAAGTTCCGTAGAAAACAACAACTGCTCCAACATTCTCTGGTTTCAGGGTGCTCAGTAACAGAGACCATGCTGCGCCCATCGAAAAACCCACAACACCAATCTTTCGTCCCGATACCGGTGGGATCGATCTTAGGTATTCTGCGGCGCCTAAGACGATCTTCTTGATTCTCTCGTCGGCTATCTTCGACTTAAGTTCCTTCGCTTCCGCCACAGTCTTCGCCAGACCACCATCGTGGAGGTCCGGTGCCAATACGACAAATCCCTGGGACGATAGCCTGTTGGAGAAACTTTTGAAGAATTCATTGAGTCCCCACCAGGCGTGCAGGACGAGGACCGCCCCACGGGGCTTTTCGGGGGTCACTAGGAAGCCTTTTCCCTGTCTGCCTTCTGCTTCGAATTCGACCATTCGACTCTTTCCTGTCATCGAAACTGAACTCGAGAGCTTTTGCGGAGAGCGGTAATCAAATGTTTCGTCACGGAGAAAACGGTGATAATTGGGGGTGATAATTGTTAGGTGATCGCCCTGCGTAACAGGACTTCGCCTGGAACGACCAACATTTCCCTGTACATGTTGAGCGTGTGAAGACTCCCGTGTTTCTTGGAGACTTCGCTGAAGCTAGTCCGCGTGAACCCTTCTGACGCGAAAAGTGCCTCAGAAGGCTCGTTGTCCTCTTCCACGCTAGCAAATACTTCTTCCACACTGGAGGCTTTGAAGTACCGCATCGTGTCTTCCAGGAGTAGTTTGCCGATCCCCCTCATTCTGCTCGCCTTTGCAACTGCGATGTAGTACACGTAGCCGACGCTTTCTACTAGCGTTTTCAGCATGACAAGGCCGACCACCTTGCCTGATGACAT
>VBAX01000060.1:3658-31428 GCA_005883075.1 Candidatus Bathyarchaeota archaeon
CTTGATATCTCGAAGGGTCCTCTTCGAGTGCATCAGGTACCACCCTTCGAAGCTCTCCTCAAGTATCCATTCGAGGCCCAGCCTCTTTCCCTTGGGGACATCTACAATTGCGAAATCCTCCTGGGCCGTCAAAGGCCAAACACTCGCTCCGCGGTGCGCCAGAGTATCTTCTCCTTGTCACCCTCGTCCACCTCCAGCCTCTTCACCAGAGCCAAAGTTTCCGAGTGCTTCGTGACCGGGTAGTCGGTTCCGAAGATCACCTTGTCCGCACCGCCCGCAAAGTAGATGGCCTCGCTGATCTTCCTGGACAACCACTCCGCATACTTCTCCGCATACGCACCACCCGTAACGAGTCCGGAGATGTCTGCGTAGACATTTTGGTGTTTATAGATCAACTCGGCGACATCCTCAAACCATGGATTGCCAAAGTGGCATAGGACCATAGTCAGCTCCTCCCTCTTGTTAGCCAATCCGTCCAACGTCAGCGGGTGAGAGCGGGCGAGGTCTCCGGTGCTGAATGCTGTGTCCCCGGTGTGGAAGAGCACCGGAAGCCCCTCTGACTCGGCATAGTCGTAGAGCCTGTTGAAGACAGGGCTTTCCGCTGATGCCTTCACATAGCCCAGCCTCACCTTGAACCCCTTCACCTCCTTCCTGTTTTCCTCGGCAAGTTTGACGGCATTCTTCACTTCTATAGCAGTGGGCTCTACCGTAATCACCGGCGCGAGCATCCCGTCACTCCTTCCGCACAACCTGATGACATTCTCGTTTGGAAGGGGGACGCCTCCACCCAGGGGTGGGCTGAGGAGCAACCCGCGCACGATCTTGTGCCTTCGCATCGTGCCCAGCAGCTCGCCAAGAGTGTACCTCAACCCGTTCATTCGCGCGAAGTGATTGAGGGCGTCGTCTCGGCGTTCAGACAAGTGGATGTGAGCATCGATTATTCTTTGCAATAATCTCTCACCAGGCGCCTGAATCTGGATAAGGTTGTTCTTCCATCCTCCCTCATAGAAGATGCACACGGTTGCGGCGCACCGTAGGGTAAAATTCGCGGGTGCCGGTCGTTAGATATCAATTGTGATATATCTAGTCATCGAGACGAAATGGGTCGAAGCCTAGGCCTACCGAAATCTTCCTTTATCTATTCCCGCGCGTTGTCCACGCAAAAAGAGAAGGAGTGGAATATCGTTCCAGTTACGACTCGTTTGTCCTAACGGTTAGGTGCAGTATATAGCGAGCAAACGAGTCTCCTCTTAGATAGGGGTCAACAGGCTGAAGGCGTCTGGCACGTCCGATATTCGCATATTGAGGAAGCCGAGTGCTCCTCCGTGTGATTTTTGCGGGGAGGATTTTGAGGATGGAGAGGATGCTTATCGTCTTGCAAAGGGCAAGGTCCACTTTTCCGTTCCCAGCTTTGTCCCGGAGACCGCTTCCATATTCTTCCACGAGGAATGCTGGAGAAAAGTCGCTCTACAGAGGAAAAAGGGCGAGGCCAAACAACCACGCCCCGAGACCGAATAATCGACCAGTCGACGACATGCCCCAATCTGTCTTCCCAGTCTAGCTCTTTGGTTTCGTTTCCATAGTCAGGAACTCCAGGATCGCGCGGTTGACCATATCGGGCTTCTGTGTCATCAGAAAGTGCGTAGTCCCGGGAATGATGCACAATTGCGCGCCCTTGATCAACTTGAACAGCTCCAGCGTATGTTCGATAGGAATCGAGTCCCTGTCGCCGGCCATTACCATCGTAGGTGCGCTAATCCTTGCCAAGTCTTTCGTTGTAATGTTGGGCTCGTTGAGCCATAACCTCTTCGTTTTCTCGACCACAGCCGGAAAGTGGGCGGGACCATCCGGTGACACTTGGTCGTAGCGTTTTACCAGAGGCGATGCAGCCTTCCTGAATGACTCTGGACTGAGAGATCTGATCCAGTTGAGATCTTCCGGAGACTGGGCGTTGGTATCGAAGAGTCCGCTTACGCAAACAAGACTCTTGACTAAGTCCGGTCGAGAGATCGCGACTAGAAGCGCAATGATTGCGCCATCGCTCCAGCCTATCAGGTTCGTCGCCCCCAGTTTCAGTGCGTCAATGAAGTCAACCGTGTACCCTGACATGGTGTCAAAACTGAAAGGTTCAGCGGTATCGGCCGTATGCCCGTGCCCGGGCCGTTCGAAGGCGACCACCTTGAAATGCTTCGCCAGTACTGGAGTCTGTGACGCGAAGTCCTGAACAGTCCCGAATCCTCCGTGCAATAGTAGCAGAGGCTCGCCAGCCCCTGATGTCTCATAATAGACTCGCGAGTTCCTTATCCGGAGAAACACGAAACTGCCAAGCTCAGCGGTCTAGTTAAGCTCAGCCTGAGAGTCAATGGATAACTTGGAGAATCTTCGCGAAGCAGTCAGGACCTCAGCTGAGCTTTTGCATAAGCATATAGGCTGATATTTCTGTCGTAGGCTCAAGCAAAGGTGGCAAAATATGTCAGTTCCTATTCACATGGGAAAAACAGAGATTGGAACGATGTTCCTTCTTTCCATGGTATTTCTTGCGGCCGTGCTCGCGGTTCTAGGAGTTGTTTACAGTGACAACTGGGCCAAAGGAGGAGTCGGGGTAGCGGTTATCATCGCAATCCTGCTCTATTGGAGTATAACCAAGGAAGGGAAGAGCCTCACACCATAAGCCGTCCAAGATAGCAAACCCGATTCTCTCGACCTGCCCGGCAACGAGTGCTTAGGAAAATGTTGCATCGAACCTAGTTGCAGCATCGCGCCGCGACTTCTTCCTCTTCTTCCTGGGCCGGGAATTCTTTGGTTGTTCGGGAATCGGCTCGCGAAGGTCCATCAGCCACATGTCCCAAAGTTTGCTCATGTCCCAAATTGTCGATTGTTTTGAGATGAAAGGAAGAGACCGGACCGAAATGCCACACCGAAACTAATCTGGGCCTAATCAGATCCTGGTTACGTAAGGCTAAATCCCCTCTTTCTCAGAGGTCCACTTGTCTTGAAGCATCCGACGCCACCAGAGCCCGCTACCAAGTCAATGGAGAGGGATAGATGCAGGTGTGGGTGCGGCTGCAAGCGCAAGGTCGAACTGGTCAAGGGAATGTACGGTGAGCGCTTCCAGCTCGCTTTCTGTCGACAGTGCTCAGAGACCCACCAGAAGAGCGGCAAGTACCGAGCAACGCCCCTTCAGGATTCCAAGAGCCAAGGTAAGCAAGGGTACTAAGAATCCGATAATCCTTTTTCTCGTCGTCTCTGAGACTATCTTGCGGGTGGAAAGGCCTGTCATGGATAATATGTTCGAAATGTGGAGCAGATAATGCCGCAACGAGGGGATACTGCGGACTATGCGGCCTTCCCTTGGTGGGCGTTTCCCCCGGACAACCCATAACGCCGTTGCCAACACCCTCGATGCTTACAACTCCCGGTCCAAATCCCTACTACCAATACGCAGAAGGCCACTTTGAAAGCGCGCGTGCCACTGCAATCGACAGGACCAAAACTGGCCTATTGCTCATCGCAATCGGATTTTTTATCGGCTGGATTCCACTTGTCGGAGTAGTCGGCGGTATCCCCGAATTGGTCGGGGCAATAATGGTGATTCTGGGACGCCACGCCTTCGGGCGTGAACATGCCCGAAACGTGATGTGGTCAATCATTATTTTCATAATAGCGATAGTAGTGGCAATTGTAGCTGTGTTCGCCATTGTCTTTTCGGCTATTGTGAGCTATCATCTTAACAGCACCAACCGCGAGCTTCCGCCAAGTTTCGGACCGTACTTTATCGGGACGTTTTTTGATGTAATCCTAATTGGAATAGCGATCTTTGGCATCGCTCAAGTCCTCTTCACATATGCGCTACAGAAAAGGAACGGACGAATACTTCTATATTGCGGATATGTTTCGATTGTTGTAGCAAACAGTCTTGATTTCTTCGTGTTGATCAAGACACCATATCTGAGTTCCTTACCGTTAGTTGTTCCAGGAATTCTCTATGGCTATGCTTACTATCTTGCAAGAGATCGAATTATCCGCGGGGAAGTTCCCGCTCCTGCGGCACCTGTACAAGGACAAGGAACACCCGCGTCGAATATTTGACTCGTATTCGATCTAAAAGCTCCGTTCAACGCCTGAACAGTCATTCCTGGTGTGCGACGATCCTAGACTACGCGTTGGCCGCCTTACTTGGGTTCACGAGATGATCCTTTCTGCTTCAAAACCCTCCTAGTGTAGATGAGGACGATTACATATCCGATGGCATCGTAGAACGCTGCGTCGAGTATGAAGAAGCTCAAGTTGTAGCTCGTGGGGAGAGGACACATATTGCAGACTGGGAGAAATTCTACAGTCTTCCAGGGGAGTGGGGAAGCCGTATTGTGCGCCGCCATCTGCCCTGAGCCCCCAGAAACCCGTGGCCAACGTGGTCAATACCGAGAGTATTGGAATCATAACATAGAGGATAGAGAGCTGTCTCGGTTTCACACTCAGCCCTCACCATTCCAGTCTTTAGGTCAAGTCTTTTCATGTGCAAGCGTAGTCATCTTCATTTTTACGCCGCGCTCGGCCAGCCGACTCAAAACAAACCGGAAGAGTCTCTCGTCTTGAGCGATCTTCTCCGGAGTGACAATACCCGTCTCCTTGATCTCTCCGCGTCCCATGAGCAAGGCGACTGATGTGCATGGATAGGCTGTCGTCCGAGCCATTGCCGAGATTCCTGATCGTCGATGGTAATGGTCTAAAACTTGGTATCTCAGATGAGTTTTCTTTCCGCGTGACAAGCCTTTCACTTCAACCCTTAAGGCAAGAAAGTCTTCGGGGGACCCGCGTGACATTACCGCGCGAAGCAGTTCTATCGTCACCTGCCGAGGCTCCAACTCCACACCGCCAATCTTAACCGATTTACGTTCAAAGAAACCCAAGACCTGAAGGGTACTCATCATGTCCGCATGCCCAGGATATCTGAGTGTGAACTCGTGCATCTCTCTAGTTTTCGGATAACTTCTCGGCAGCGACCCGAGACCGTCAGTAAGAAAATATTCTAGATTTCCAACACCAGGGAAGCTTATGTGACCACGCCCGGACAGCGCGTCAACTTTCTTCCGCTTACCCTCTTCGATAACCTGCACGGGTCGAGAGTACTCATTCACAACATCCTCAAGCGAAAATACAATCCGATAATTCAAGGGAGGTTCAGGCTTCTCCGGAAGGCCACCCACAAAGATCTCCACAGAATTCATCTGATCTAGCCTCCTTGAAGCATCGCCAACACACATATTCGTAAAACCAGGAGCAACACCACACTGAGGCACCACACGACAACCAACCTCCGTCGCCTTTCGATGGAGAAGGAAAGCATCTCGTGGAGTGTAGGAAATATCCACAGTATCTTTGCCAGCCTTGACTGTTTCAGCCATCAGATCAAATCCAAGCCGGCCCGGCAAAGCACCGCAAACAAGGTCGACTTTTTCCAAAAGATCATGAAACTGTGTTTTTTGTGACATACTCAGCTTGACAGTCTGGAGCTTCCTTGGAGTCCTTTTCCTCAGGAGCTTTAGGTTATGAGAACTGGCATCCATTGCGATTAGGGAGTCAACTTCTCTCGATCCCGCGAGGTCTCGCGCGATCTCTGAGCCTACTTTACCGCATCCGACCACAAGAATTTTCATGACTAACCTATTCGAAGGCCGGGTTGTGTCCTCTTAAGCTGGACGCATAACAAGCGCTCCATCGTTTGACTACTGATCTTTTCGAGGACGAGCTATGCTTATCAGAACAAGAAACGATCTAGGACGACGCGGACCGAAGAATGAGCCTTTTTGGAGGGTCATCGAACTGTCCTATCTGTGATCGGTCTCTCGTGCCAGAGCAGGGTGAGGGTTGGAGATTGGTTGGTGGAGCGCGTCCCGCGGACTGGTTTCTGACGCATTGTCAGAGCGACCATCAGGACTACCTGGGTTGGAAGAGGTCGAAAAGCATACTCATCGTATTCCTCGGCATAACCACAACGATCATCCTCGGTCTCTTGCTTTCCTATATCCTCTACATCTCAGGCGTTCGGCTTCCCGGTAGAACGGGAGGAGGGCTCTTCCTCCTCATGGCGTTTCCCGCTTTCCTCATCTGGCGGCCCGTGGTGGAGGGATTCGGAATTCGCAGGTTCAGACGCGAGTGGCAAGCGAGAGGAGGCTTGCCCGCATCTACTATCCCAACATCGGAATAGGGTCGTGGGAACTGACATGATATACTAACGAGCAGTTCTTCTTTCAACTACTTGAAACAGCTTACGAGCGATGGTGTGGTAATTGTCGACGGACGTACGCAGAACACTGACAATGGGCAGTTTTGGAATTGTGCTCTTCAACGCAGAAACCGTTGAGGAGGCACGCGAGATCATGTTGAATGATCCTGCGGTGAAAAACAAGGTATTCCGCGCGGAACTGTTCCCTTACAAAATCGCCCGATTCGATCCTAACAATGCCAAATGGGATTAGGAGAATATCGCTTTGACCGCGTCTGCAGTGACGCGAGGGAGAAGGGTGGCCACCTTTCTCTTCTTCAGCATTTTCGTGATAATCTTGCCTTGAAAGTCCATGTCGCCTTCCGCCTCTATCTCTGCAACATTGTCCCGCAAGACCGAGAATAACCGATTGAGAGTCTCATCTGACAGTCCCGCGAACAGTTTCCTTGCGAGGCCCATCTTTCGGAGGTCTGATCCGAACTTCTCTCTCCAATGAGTGTCATAGTCTCTTAGAAACCGATCAGCCTCGACTCCATTGTGAGAGGCGGCTGACGCTGCTGCGATCCCTGCAAGTTTTCCACAATGCCCTCCGATAACAATCCCTCCACCAGTCGTCTGTTTCACCTGTCCAGCCGCGTCCCCAACTACGATAAAGCCAGGGGACCAGCATCGTGCTATCGGCCCAGCGACAAGAACTGATCCTGATTTCGTCGCATCGATAGTCGCCTTCGGCCACTGCTCCTTGACAAGGTCATCTAGAAATTTCTTGACATTGCCCTTTTTCGAGGCGAGACCTACTCTTGCACTGTTCTTGCCAGTGGGAATGCTCCATGCAAAGAATCCCGGCGCTCTCTTCGACCCGAAGAAGAGCTCAACCAGATCACCCTGCTCCTTCATATCGACCAGTTCATACTGCAGACCCGGCAGGATCTGTCCCCAATCAGGTGCTCGAAGACCAGCCTGCTCCGACAACCTACTTCCCACACCACTCGCATCGATGACCACTTTACTCGCAACCTTCGACCCATCTGCGAGTGTGAGAGAATCGCCATCAGCTGTCCGTTCGAACTTTGACGCACGAATCTTCGCCCGAAGCTCTACACCAGCAGCAACAGCCTGTTTCGCAAGAAACTGGTCCAATTTCATCCTGTTGAGGATAAGCGCGACAGGATCTTTCTTCCGAATTTCTATCGATTCACCGTGAGGTGGAAAGAACGTGGCGCCATGAATCAGCTTCTGGCTAAAACTCGAATGAGCATCTAACCCCAGAAGTTCTAGTCCTGAGAGACTCACAACCCCAGAACAGTGGCTAGGCAAGCCAACTTGTGGATGTTCTTCTAGAAGTAGAACGCGCGCGTTCCTCTTCGCCGCCTCTAGCGCTGCTTCACAACCGGCAACTCCCGCTCCAACAGTAACCACATCATAACGATCGGAGGGACTTCCCAATGGGAAGATCAGTCTTCGAACTCTATTCTAAGCGTCAGACTCTTCAGTTCACGCGCGAGCTTCTTAACAACCTCAAAATCTACAGGATTCCGCCACGGCCTCCGCCCGTTCAAGATAACCTTGGTCTCCCGACTGCCATCTGGGAGCCAGATAGTGTTGATTGTTAGGATCGAGAATGGTATGAAAAGGCCCTCTAGAAAGTCTCTATCATCCCCTCCTTGGCTGAGAACCTTCACCCGTCTACCGACGCGGTCACCGAGATTCTTGGCCAGCTTGGCACCGCTCGCCAGAAACGTGTCCATCCCTCTCCTGTCGACCATAAGTGCCATGATGTCGCCGGCCTCGACAGCTTTGTGAAAGGTAACGTTTTGGAGAGTTGGGTTCTCTTTCTCCAGTTCAGTAATACTGCGAATAACTCGAACGTCTAGGTCGGTGATCTGACCCTTCTTCAGCTTCTCCTCGCACCGGGAGCAAAAGATTCCGCTCTTGACACAGAAACTGTCCAGGATGGTCTTTACCATTGATGCCCCGACCTATCCTGAAATAGGGGCAGGGTTTCGGCTGCCTGAGTTTCTCGATCCCTGGGAGTCTCGCGCCCGAACAAGCGTTAACCTATCTTAGTCGATCTAAACCGACTTCCAGGCTAAGAGAATCCCTCGTTCATAAATGCATTACGCTAAGCGGTTCCCCCGATTCGATTTATTCCACGCATGCCCCATGCCTTCTGAGGCTCGGCTTCAACCCCGTTCCCCCAGAAGACTAGCTCTTCCGCCACGGTGTAGACGCCTACCTCTTAACCCTACATAGCTGATTCGAGCGCTTTCTTCAGAAACTCGGCTATCGAGTGACTATCAAGCACGAGAGAAGAGATATGCCACACTCCAAAAGGAAGGCCTACAATGAACATGGCAAGAAGAAAAAGAAACAACAAGGGCTAGATGTCCGCCTCTTTCCAAATTGACGGTCTCATCCGAAGTCTTGCGCCAGACAAGCTCGAAGAATCTGGGTATTCATCGTTCAGCCTCCATCCAGCCCACAGTTCAGGTCTCGGTAGACCGCATTCTCTCCCTAGAGCTTTCATGAGGAAGAAGGTCAAATCATCTTTCTCGTACCAGAGTTGGTGACATTGTTAGAGCTAGACTAGGGGCAGAGCCACCGTTATTGTCACAGATGCTGTCGCCTTCATTCCATTCGCATCTGTAACCGTCAAGGTTACAGTGTAGGTTCCTGGGAGCAGGTACGAGTGGCTGACACTGGATCCGCTGCCTGTTGTCCCGTCGCCAAAGTCCCAGCTGTAAGTGTAAGGCTGAGTACCACCCGTCACGCTGGCGGTGAAGGTTACAGGCGCGAGGATTACTGGGTTTGAAGGAGAGTAGGAGATGCTTGCGGACGGGCGAACGTTCACCATTATCGTCTGAGAAGATTTCGCAGTCTGACCAGCGGAGTCGTTGATTGTCAGTGCGACTGTGTAGGTTCCGGCCGACTGGAACGTGTGGCTAACCGAGCTTCCTGAAGCGGTTCCGCCGTCGCCAAAGCTCCAGGAATAACTGTAGGGCGAAACTCCACCGGACGCCGAGCCAGTGAATGAGACGGCTTGTCCTGCATCAGGCGAGGAGGGATTGAAAGTGAAACTAGCTGACAGGGGCGGCGGAGGCGGGCTGGTGACTGTCACGGATTGTTGAGAGGTCACAGTCTGCTGAGGCGACCCACTATCCTTCACCGTCAGAACAACAGTAAACGTTCCCGCCAACGCGTAGGCATGCATCACAGTAGAACCAGTACCACTCGAGCCGTCCCCGAACATCCAACTGTAGGAATAGGGAGTTGTTCCACCGCTTGCAGAGGCTGTGAAGGTGATTTGCTGCCCGGTCTGCGGCGTGGAAGGTGTAAAGCTGAAGCTAGCTGTCAGTGGAGGGGGACTGGTGACGGTGACTGATTGTTGCGAGGTAGCCGTCTGTTGGAATGAGCTACTGTCCTTGACCGTCAGGGTCACAGTAACGGTTCCTGGCGATGAATAGGTGTGGGTCGTAGATTGTCCGGTTCCAGTAGTCCCGTCTCCGAAAGCCCAATTGAACGTATACGGTGCGGTTCCACCGCTGGTCGATCCGGTAAACGTTACCTGCTGGCCGACTTGAGGTGAAGAAGGTGAGTATGTGAAGCTGGCACCTAGTGTCGCCGCTACTGTGATCGTCTGACTTGACATTGCCTTCGCTCCATTTGCGTCAGTGGCTGTCACAGTTACTTTGAACGAACCGGAAGTCGAGTAGGCGTGGCTCGTCGGGTTGTTGGCTGAAGTGCTACCGTCTCCAAAGCTCCAGCTGTAAGCCACACTGCCAACCCCGCCTGAGGTCGTCGCTGTAAATATCACAGCTTGGTTCACAATTGGAGAGGACGGGTTCGCGGTGAAACTTATTGTCAGAGCGCTGGCAACATTGATGGTCTGGCTTGAGGAGGCCTTCGCTCCGTTAGAATCGGTTACGGTGACTACCACAGTAAACGAGCCAGATGTGGCGTAGGTGTGCGACGCAGGGTTGGCCGTGGATGTTCCCCCATCGCCGAAGGCCCAGCTGAAGCTGTCGGGGCCAACGCCCCCCGTCGTAGTGGCTGTGAAGGACTCGGCGAGATTAGCCTCCGGTGAAGCGGGGCTAATTGTGAAACTAACACCTAACGAGGCAGCGACAGCAACAGTTTGGCTTGAGGTCGCTGATGTACCCGTGGCATCTTTTACTGTGACGGTTACAACGTACGATCCCGATGATGAGTACGTATGCGTCGCAGGATTGACTGTGGCTGTACCGCCGTCCCCGAAATTCCAGCTGAAGGTATACGGGGAGGTTCCACCGCTAGCTGACGCGGTAAATGTTACTTGTTGTCCTGCTTCCGGCGAGGACGGGTTGAAGGCGAAGCTGACGGTCAGAGGCAGCGGCTGACTTGTAACTGTGACGGATTTTTGGGAGCTCGTCGTTTGTTGGGGAGATCCGCTATCCTTCACGGTTAGAACAACATTGAATGTTCCCGCGGACGAGTACGTGTGGGTTGTAGATGATCCAGTTCCGGTCGTCCCGTCACCAAAGCTCCAGCTGAATGAGTATGGCGTTGTTCCTCCGCTGGCAGAGGCACTGAACGTTACCTGTTGTCCAACCAATGGTGAAGACGGACTGTAGGTGAAACTGGCGGTCAGAGCTGGAGGCGGAGGGTTAGAGACCGTGACTGTTTGAGTTGAACTTGCCTTCTGTCCAGTGGCATCGGTGACCGTGAGGACGACAGTGTAGCTGCCAGCAGCTTGGTACGTGTGGGTGACGGAGCTTCCTGAACCCGTTCCAGAGTCGCCAAACGTCCAGGAGTACGTATAGGGTTGTGTTCCACCGGACGCGGAGCCTGTGAAGGAGACTGTCTGTCCAACCTGTGGGTTCGCAGGGGTGAAGGTGAAACTAGCTGTCAACGCTGGTGGGGGCGGATTCGTAACGGTGACGGATTGCTGGGAACTGGTCGTTTGCTGCGGCGACCCACTATCCTTCACCGTCAGGACAACAGTGAACGTCCCTGCAGTCACGTAGGTATGACTTATCGAGGAACCTGTGCCCGTGGACCCGTCGCCGAAGTTCCAGCTGAACGAGTATGGAGTTGTCCCTCCTGAAGCGGAAGCGGTGAAAGTCACCTGCTGGCCTGCGATAGGCGCGGACGGACTGTATGTGAAGCTAGTAGTCAGAGGTGTAGGCTGGCTGGTGACGGTGACGGATTGTTGAGAGGTAGCTGTCTGCTGTGGCGATCCATTGTCCTTTACCGTCAGGATAACCGTGAACGTTCCGGCTGAGGCGTAGGCATGTGTCACAGTAGGACCAGTACCAGTCGACCCATCCCCGAACGTCCAGCTGAACGAGTATGGCGCAATACCGCCGCTGGCCGACGCTGTAAACGTAATCTGTTGATTCGTTTGGGGCGAGGAAGGACTAAAGGTGAAACTAGCGCTCAACGGTGGGGGCGGTGGACTGGTTACTGTCACAGTCTGCTGAGAGGTCGCCGTCTGTTGCGGTGACCCGCCATCCTTCACCGTTAGCACGACAGTGTACGAGCCTGCTGTTGCGTACGCGTGGCTTGTTGTAGAGCCTGTTCCGGTTGTTCCATCTCCGAACGCCCAGCCGTAAGTGTACGGCTGTGTTCCACCTGACGCACTTGCAGTGAAGGAGACTGCCTGTCCAACTTGGGGGCTCGTAGGGCTGAAAGCGAAACTAGCACTCAGGGGCGGAGGCGGACTGGTTACGGTAATGGATTTTTGAGAAGTAACCGTCTGCTGTGGAGATCCACTGTCTTTCACTGTCAGAACGACAGTGAAGGAGCCCGCTGTTGAATATGCGTGCATCGTAGTAGCGCCTGTTCCAGTCGAGCCGTCACCGAAGGCCCAGTTGAAACTGTAGGGCTGCGTTCCACCTGACGCAGTTGCCGTGAATGTAACCTGGCTGCCCACGCTGGGCGATGCTGGAGTATACGTGAAGCTTGCTGAGAGTGGAGCGGTGCTTGATACTATGCTGAAACTGTCTTGGTAGGTTCCAGCAAAGTTTGATTGAATATCAATTCTGGACGCCGATACTGAATAGACGAGAAAGCCATGCCCGTTGCCGGGGGTGTTGGTTCCCATTAGCGAGACAAAGTACGGAGCCTCGGCAGCGTTCTGCGGATGAACCGTCGGGTCGTTGACGATGCTATACCCTGAGCCGAAAGTGCCTCCGATAACGACCACGGTCCCAGCTCCTGCAGTGTAGAATCCTCTGGAGCCGTCATCTACCACGCAGTTTGAATTGTAGACGACATAGCTGCTGTTCGTGGTAAACGCCGTGCAGGCACTGTTGAAGCCTAGTTGCTTGCTCCTCTCGTAAGTGTGGTCGTGGCCTTGCAGTATTAGATCTACTTTCTTCGAGACTAGCATGTTGAACAGGTTTGTTCCAATGTTGCATGATTCTGCACCGGCAGAGATGCAGACCTTGTGCATCCCTACGATAACCCATCTTATTCCCGCTGTCCTTGCGCTGTCTATGGCCTTGGCAGTCCAGTTCCAGTGGAGATCTTTCGTGTTGTAAGGCCAGCACCCGTTGGTGTCATTGCAGAGTGAACCTACGACCGCGTTGCATGTGGTTTTGCAGACACCGGTGACATTGAAGACCCGAGGCGAGATCATGATGAACCTTGCAACAGGGCTTGTGCTTGGATAGTCGAAGTAGTACTCTTTTCCATAGCACTGTCCTGTAACAGGCCCGCAGGTCAACTGGGACCCTAATGTGTACGAGCACCCTGCAACATATCGCTCATAGCTCCTAGTCCCGGACGTGTCCGTGACTTCTCCAGTGTCGTGATTGCCAGGCCCTATCTCGACATTGTTGTATTGAGCTTTGAACTGGCCACACCAGACATCGCCTGTCGTGGAAGAACTGTAACTGTAATCTCCCAGGCCGAGAAAGAAATTCGTGCCTGACGAGGAAAGCCTGCTAAGACTGTTCATCCCGTCCCCAGACGTCAGCATGGCAGCATCTCCCGCAGACGCGAAAGAGAAGCCTCCTGTGGTGGCTGAAAGTGTCTGAGGGATACTAAATGTTAGACTGAGAAGCAGGAGTGTGAAGGAGAGAACGACGAGTGGAGGTCTCTTCCTTTCGTGGTTTAAGACGCACCCATCTCCCGCTATCTGAAGCTAACCACCCTCGGGATATTTGAGCAGTAAGTCCACACATTCCTAGACACGACCACAAATGAACACTTACGGCCAACGTCATCTAGGGACGGAGAGGCGAGAGGCAGCTTGACTGGAGCACACGGGGCCCAAGGTGATGCAGAGACTATTGGGGCAACTGTAAAGAGTATTCTCCAGCGACTAATTACGGGGAAGATGTGCTCGTTTTGAGGGAGAAGCGGTGGCGAAGCGCGATTGTGATCCCTCCCAGGATTACTACGGCTATAATCGGGAAGTAGATGGACAAGAATAGGTTCCGAAAGAGGTCGAAAACCCCAGTGCTTGGACCAGAAGACCCTGAGCTGGCGCCGGTTCTTACTGTAACGGTGATTGTTTGAGAATTGTCCGAGAGGTCTGTTTCTCCTTGGACCTGATTAGCGACCGCCTTTAGAACGTACAGGCCTGATCCCGATCCTCCAGCGTACCATGCAAATGGTATTTCTCGAACGGTTTCTGGTGGAAGATTCGTGACAACCTGGGCCCCGACTGTTGTATTGTTAGCGTATAACATGAGGCTGGTTGTTTCAGGCTCATCTCCGAAGTTGTGAACTGTGACATTCACCTGCACTCTGGTCCCCACCCGAATAACCCCATCTGTAACATGAAGAGCGTCTACAGCCACATCGTGAAGGATTGGGACTATTTGGAAGCTGTTGGATTCTATCAAAGTTCCCCATTGGCCAGGATTGAGGGCGCCGTAGATTCCTGCGTTTGGTGTGCTTGTCCATGAAGCGGCGGCCCAGAACAATCGTCCGATCCTGAGACCGGTGTTGTCCGCAAGATCGATAATGTCCTGAACGTATCGAAGGCTGACCGAGGAATAGCCGGCCGGGCCTGGAACAATATATGGACAAGTCGTGTTACAGGTGGTTCCTCCTTCTGTGTTGAGAATCGGCCATCCTTGACGCACGGTTTCGTTTAGCATTGTCAAGTAGTCTTGGTGAGAAACAGCGTCAGCAGTTACGTTGCTCCATCCGTCCCAGACCCCGTTACCATTGCTGTCTACGAACTCGACCTTCGGGTCAAATTTCAGCGGTGTTCCGATCGGAGGGACAGTTCCAGTGACAGGGATGTCTCCCGCCTTGTACCTACCATCACTATCCGAATCGTACACTATGGCTTTGCCTACCATCCATATTTCGTTTTGACCATTCGTTGCGTTCACAAATCCGATTTTAGGGTCGCCGGTGAGAGTTGCACCATTGGCGATGCTCCCTACGATCTGGATATCGCCAGAATCGTATATTCCATTGCTGTTAGAATCATAGGCTACGTGCTCCACGAAAGCAGGATAGTACATGTAGGTGTGAAGGCTTTCGAAGACGCGGTTTCGGCTGTCGGTCACATTTGGATAGTTGAGATACCAGTGAGACCTGTCTCTTGAGCATCCGTAGCTGCAGAGGTTCTGAACAACCACCCAGTGGGTATCACCCAGTTGCCGCGCAGCGTTAATCCAAGCCTGATACTGAGCCGCAGCATAACGTGTCTTGTCTGCCTCGGAGCTTACAGGAAAAGATCCTGAGGCCGGCTCATTGAGGGGCTCCCAAACAATGCGTGAGTAGCTGCCCATGAATTCTCCGACAACACCGGTTGGACCGCTAACGCTGTTAGGGCCTAACCAGAAGTTCAGCCAACAACTGACAAGGGTTGAGTTTGCGAAATCCGAGTACCCGTGGTAGTCAACCACTATCCACATGTTGAAGTATTCAGCGATCTTGAGACCTCTCGCAAGTTGGGCCGCACTGTAGTTACCCATGAAATCCTGCGGCGAAGCATTGCTGTTCAGACCATACCGCACAGAGCAGTAAGGTGCAAAGGAGGCCCGGATGGTATTGTAGCCACTTTGGACCTGTTCGAGAGCAATCTGCTCGAAATTGCTAGCCCTTTCGCCAGGGAACACTAGTGATGCTGGCCCGGTCAGATTTTGACTGGTATCCTTGAGACGTGTACCTCCCCATCCGCCTAGAATGGGCATCGTGGATGCAGTCGCGTGAGCTCTCTCCTTCGCTGCGAGAATAGTGGTCAGGGAGACTGCAAGTAGGAGAAGGAGAATCGTTGCAAGCGAGCTTTTGCCGGGTTGTATTCTCACGCGCTCTCTCCCCCAACCGCCACAGCTGAGGCGCGTTGGGACAGCTGTACTTGTTGTAGGCTAACGTCTCGATATATTCGGGCCGTCTACAACCTAACACAAGCTAAACATGGTCGCCTCTCTACCAACATGTCCGTGCTTGTGCTTTTGTGAAAGTTCCTTCTTGCACGAGCGCTCCGAGTCTTTCTTCCAGCCACCACTATCACCAATACGGGGAGAAAGAACGATTCAGGATTAAGATCACTCTAAGAGTGAGAATTGGGGTGGCAAACAGCCAAATACCGATGGGAGTTGCTGACCGGAGCAACTTCGGATCGGGATCAGGATGAAGCTCTTTGAGTACGAGGCAAAATCTATCGCGCAAAACCTTGGCATTAACACGCCCCGAGGCGCTGTAGCTTCCACATCAGAAGAAGCTAGGGATATTCACAAGCGCATTGGTGGAGAGGCGGTTATCAAGGCGCAAGTTCTAGTTGCGGGACGTGGAAAGGCCGGTGGGATAAAGTTCGCCAGCAAACCTGACGAGACACGGGATAGGGCAACCGAGATTCTAAACATGACAATCAAAGGCGAGAGGGTCAAGAAAGTCCTCGTCGAGCAAAAAGCCGCAGCGAAGAAAGAGCTCTTCGCCAGCATCGTTCTAGACCGAGCAAACCGATGCCAGACCGTCCTCGCCAGCGACCAAGGTGGAGTCGATATTGAAGAGGTCGCACGACAAGCCCCCGAGAAGGTTCTCAGACACCGCCTCGACCCCGTGTTCGGGATGCGAAGCTATGATGCGAGGCTAATCGCGTTAAAGCTCGGATACCAAGGAGCCCAACAAGGAACATTCACCGATTTCCTATCCAATCTCTACCGGCTCTCCGTGATCTATGACGCGGAGCTTGTGGAGAGTAATCCTGTTATCGAGATGCAAGACGGCCGCTTCCTCGCCGCAGATCTCAGAGTCATAGTAGACGACAACAGTCTCTTCCGCCACCCCGAATTCCAAGAGAGATCTAAAGAGATCAGCAGTGAAGTCACAGCCTTGGAGTCCAAAGCTCGGGACAACGGTCTCGCCTTCGTTGAGCTAGACGGTGATATCGGCATCATCGGAAACGGCGCAGGGCTCGTCATGGCAACACTCGACCTGGTCAAACAGTACGGCGGAAAACCGGCCAACTTCTGCGATGTTGGAGGAGGAGCCAACGCCGAACACGTCGCGACAGCACTCCAGATCATCCAAGGTGCCGACAAGGTTAAGGCCGTATTCGTCAACATCCTAGCCGGAATTACGCGATGCGATGAGGTTGCGAAAGGAATCGTTGACGTGAAGAAAGTCATGGGCCTCAAGAAACCCCTCGTCATACGTATGGTCGGAACCAATCAGGAAGAGGGAAGGAAGATACTCCAGTCAGCTGGACTAACGGCAATGGACAAGATGGATGAGGCAGCGAGACTCGTCGTAAGCAAGGTGGCTGCATAGATGGCAGTATTGATCGGGAAACAGACCCGGGCGATAGTCCAAGGAATAACCGGCAATCAGGGCAGCTTCCACACACGGCTCATGCTAGACTACGGAACAAGAATCGTCGCAGGGGTCACCCCTGGGAAAGGAGGGACAACAGCGGTCGGCCTCCCCGTATTTGATACCGTAGCCGCGGCCCTCGAAAAGACAGATGCAAACGCCTCGATAATCTTCGTCCCTGCCCCGTTCGCTAAAGAGGCCGGGATGGAAGCAATCGACGCTGGGCTAACCCCGGTCGTGATAATTACAGAAATGATTCCGGCCAGAGACTCAATGATACTCATCGAGTACGCAAAGAACCGGGGTGCAACAATCATCGGTCCCAACACACCGGGAATAATCACTGCAGGAGAATCGAAACTGGGCATTATGCCTGGTGACGTTTTCAAGCCTGGCAAGGTCGGCCTAGGCTCAAGAAGCGGGACCTTAACTTACGAAATTGCGGCCTCACTAACACACGATGGGATAGGCCAATCCACCTGCCTCGGCATAGGCGGTGACCCATTCACCGGACTGAACTTCGTTGATGTTCTCAAACTCTTCAGAGACGACCCTGGCACAGACACGGTTGTTCTCATCGGAGAGATCGGGGGCTCAGCAGAGGAAGATGCCGCAAACTACATTCGCGACACGAAATATCCTAAACGAGTCGCAGCGTACATCGCTGGCCGAGCAGCCCCACCAGGCAAGCGAATGGGCCATGCTGGCGCAATCATAACCGGAACAGAGGGAACAGCCGATGCTAAAATGAAGAGCTTGAGAGAAGCAGATGTCCTAGTCGCTGAAGTTCCATCCGAGCTCTCCAGGCTGCTACTCCAACAGGTCTCCCCGTTGCAGTAAACCCGTTAGTTGTCTATTTTGCTCCGAGTTCTCTTTTCTTCCAGCGAAGGTTGTCTCCGCGGCAGCGACGGCATCTGTAGGCGTTCGGCGAGTTCCGCGACCCGCACGTCCTGCAGATTTTGAAGAACAGCCTGTGACGTTGCGCAAGCTGTTTCTTCATCACATCAGTGATCGGCATAGGAGACACCGCACGGAGCGTTCTAGCTGCAATATATTATTGCTGTTGAAGAACAACCTTAGAGAACTGTTGACACAGCTCTTCAAGATCACTGATAGTTAGCTGATAGACTCTCTTCTCAGGCAAAGTCATAGCCTCTAGACTTGTACGAGCCTTTTCGCGTCCGATTTTCTTGGATAGATAATGTTGGAAAGAGCTTCTCACAACTCGCCTACGCTGATTGAAGAGTCCTCGGACCAGCTCTTCAAACAGCGCCTCATTTACGGCTGTGTTGACATCGTTCGGAGATATTCGGAGGAGGATAGAGTCCACCTTGGGGCGGGGTCGAAACGCGGTAGCAGGGATGTTCATTATTGGCCGAATCCTCAGATAACGTTGCGCGGCAATGGACAATCTTCCATAATCGGCAGTTCCCGGCTCACCTAGAAGCCTTTCTCCAAACTCTTTCTGAAGCACCAGAGACGCAAGCTCGAACTTTCTCTTTGCTAGAAAGAGGATCAGTTTTGACGAAAGAACGTAAGGTGGAGTTCCCACCACCTTGTTGAACTGGGGAAGAGGGATGTTGAGCACGTCTCCCTCAATGACAGAGACGGTTGGACTATTCTCGAACTCTTTCCGCAGGTGCGAGACTAGCCTCGGGTCTTTCTCGACCGCGAGCACTCGACCCGCCTCTTCTTCAAGAAGATGGGTAATGGTCCCGTATCCGGCTCCAGGTTCGAGAACAGTATCTGTCCGAGTCAGCTCGGCGGTCGATACTACTCTTGAGGCGATGTGTTTGTTGGCCAGGAAGTTCTGGCCTAATCTCTTCACCGGTCGATATAGGATGGGCGTTGCCACAAGCTCATACTGTCCTTGTGAAAAGCCGGTACTTTGACTCAGTGCTCAGTTCTTCAATGATTCTTTTCGAGATGATCTTTGGAATGTCGCTGAGACCGGTTCGTTCCTGGATATCCTTGTAGCTGGTGAACGGTTTCCTCTCTCTCGTGTTGACGATCTGCCACATAGATTTCTTGCCAATACCTGGCAACAACTCAAGTGAATGCATTCGAGGCGTAACAGGTTGCGAGTTGTTGAAGAATTCTACAAACCTTTTCTCCTGACTTTTGACCAATTCCCCGATCAAGGGCACGATCTCGGCCTTCGCATTCGCCGTGAGCTGGTCGTAGCTGATCCGGGTAAGAATTCTGTCAACCTTCTCCCTGCGCTCGCGCCCGATGTAGATCCGCTCGTGCACTAGAACAGTAGCGCCAATCTTGAGTTCCGCTTCCAGCAGTGTGAAAAACTGTTCACCCATGATCTGAACAGTCGGAACCGCCAAGTGCCTCGACTTCTCCGACGACCTCCCATATGGAAGGAAGTCTAGGACGTACGCGTGTTCCTCGTAGACATGCCTTCTCTGTAAATACTCGTCTTCGTGAATTGCCAAGGATAGGCCTCCCTTCTCCCTAGAAGTTCTCTTGCAATTGCGCAGCTAGCTTTGGTCGATTGCTAGGGTGTTGGAGAACCATTAGTGGTCATTCAGGACCGCACCTTTTCTCCTTAATTGGGTATCGGTCAGAAGCTTCTAGCGACTAGACATACCGTTTCATAA
Organism: Candidatus Bathyarchaeota archaeon; assembly: GCA_005883075.1. Lineage (GTDB taxonomy): Archaea > Thermoproteota > Bathyarchaeia > 40CM-2-53-6 > 40CM-2-53-6 > 40CM-2-53-6. Next base: position 23,255 of record VBAX01000060.1, read on the forward strand.
TTTCCAGAATACCGTTCAGCTGGTCAGTGCTCACGAACCTGCCCTTTACAGTCAATACTGCCCTAAGCTCCTCAATCGACTTGGGAAGCGAGTTCACGATCTGAATCGCATCATTCCTATCCAGCTGAAGCTTCGAAGACAAGTCCTCAACGAGTTTCTCAGCCTTATCTGGCGAGATCTTCGAGAACTTCCGCGCATAATCAAGGGTCCTGCGTTGGAACTCTCCAAGTTCTTCTTCCTTGATTTTTCCCAGGATCTCCTGAGCCTCGGCGTTCGTTACGATTTTTCCTTCAACAATCTTCCTAGCCATTATCAGCTCGACTCCTCTACCGAGGTTATGTGCTCTGGCCTCGCGATGATAATACGAGGGGTTTTCGTCCCGGCCACCTCGACAACATAGCTGCGGCCACGTTTCTCCGCAATTGTTCCAACACGGCCATGGTACCGGCGGTGTGGCATCCCTTTCTGGACTGCTGGATTGATCATGATTTTGACCATCTGGCCTGGAGCATAGGCGATAAGGAGTCTTCCAAGGGGTTGCTTGCCTCTGTCCCGGGGCTTCCTGCTGATCAGGGTCCTAGTCTTCGTCCTGAAACCCTTGGAACGTCTCAACGGCCATTTCTCCGGTGGAGAAAGTTGCGGGCCCGGAGGTTCCGTATATATGTTCGCGACATTCCGCTACTTGCATGGCCGGGAACTCTGCAAGATTCTTCTTCATTCTATCTGGAGAACATTCTACCCTGCCACTAGCAGAGCTCAAGGCCATACTCCAAGCCTACGCGATAGAATACAGGCAAGTGGGGAGCTTCTACAAGCTTGTAGAAGTCCAGGGGGACCGAACCAAACTAGAATCGATCGCGGGCCGCGGAGGATATGTTGACGAGATGGGACAGGAAGTTCTCCACACAGAAGACAACCTCACCAGCATCAAAGAGGGGGTCCAATCAACTGACCTTGAACCATTCCTCTCCTCTGAGGACAGTTTCAGCGTGCGAATGCTACGGTTTGGCGGAGTCTCCAAGGAACTCTCAAGAGTCCACCTAGAATCCTACCTCGGAAAACTGTTGGCAGAGAAGACCGGGGCAAAGGTCGATCTTCGGTTCCCCGTGAAACCGGTCCGAGGAATCCTCGCGGGATCCCTCTTCCACTTGGGCCTAATTATGCAGCAGCGGCCGAAGGGAAGCGTTCATCGACGACGCCCTCGAAAGAGAGCTGTCTTCCATCCGAGCACCATGCCCCCTAAACTGGCTCGATGCTTGGTGAACTTGTCGGAAGTGCGGGATGGAGAGACGTTTCTGGACCCTTTCTGCGGGGTCGGAGGTATCGCAATAGAAGCAAGCCTTCTCGGCTGTGATGTTGTTGGCGTCGATGCTCTTTCGCGAATGGTTCGATCGGCTCGAAGGAACCTGGTTCATTTCGGGCTCAAGTCCTACGGCCTGGTTAGAGGCGATGCGCGGAACCTCCCTTTGCGCAGCGTTGACGCTATCGCGACGGACCCTCCATATGGAACGGGGGCTTCAACTCTAAAATCCACTACGAAGGATATCCTGGCAAGCTTCTTGCCCCAGGCGAAGAGTATCTTGTCTCCTGGCGGGAAGGTTGTCTTTGCATCTCCGCTGGGAACTGGGGCCGTTGATCTAGCCGAGTCTCAGGGGTTCAAGGTTTTCGACCGCCATGAGCTATACGTTCACAGAAGCTTAACAAGAGAGATTCTAGTGCTGGGAGTAAACTAGATGCCCGCCGGTATCGATGTTATATTCCTCGGCACAGGGGGCAGCCTTCCCACCAAGGAAAGAGGTCTGCCCGCAGTGGCTCTACGCCGAGAAGGCGAACTCTTCCTGTTTGATTGTGGCGAGGGGACACAGCGGCAGATGATGCACGCAGGACTCGGTTTCAACCGTTCGATGTCGATTATGATCTCCCATCTGCATGGAGATCACATTCTCGGATTACCCGGACTCCTCCAAACCATGTCATCATTGATCAGAGACAAGCCCCTCGACCTGTATGGTCCCGAAGGCATCTCCAATTATCTAGCCTCCCTCCGTAGAACCTTAGGTTTCGCGGCAAACTTTCCTGTACGAGTCACAGAGCTCAAACCCGGACAAGAAATATCGAAAAACGGTTACAAGATCAAGACGACCAAGGCAATGCACGACATTACCTGCCTCGCCTACGCTATCGTCGAGACAGACCGTCCAGGCCGGTTTCACCCTGAAAAAGCAAAACGGCTAGGCGTCCCCGAAGGACCACTGTGGAAACAGCTTCAGATGGGAAAAGAGGTCAACGTCGAAGGGAAAACTGTCAAGCCGCGCCAGGTTATCGAGAAGCCACGCCCAGGCCTGAAGATCGTCTATGCTATCGACACTCGTCCGTCTGAGGAGGTGAAAGCACTGGCAAAAGAAGCGGATCTTCTCATGCACGACGGAGGATTCGCCGAGGACAGACGTGACAAGGCGAACGAGTACTTCCATTCAACCGCCAGGGAAGCCGCCAGGGTCGCAAAAGCCGCGCGAGCTCGCAAACTCGCGCTGGTCCACATCAGCGCGGTTACGAGGGATGACTCGATCCTCCTCAGACAAGCAAGGAGTGTGTTCAAGCCAACGATTGTTCCCAGGGATCTGCTGGTGTTATCGCTGAAGCGCTCGAAATATGCGCATTGAATCAAATCTCCCGATTCTAGTCTCCTCTTCGTTCTTCCCGCTGCCCCGCTAGCCAATCAATCAACTGGTCCGGGTTTCCAGTCTCAACAATCACATGTATCGGACCCAGAGGCGATTCACCCTCCGGCGCAGAGAACGACACGTGGCCCGCGTACGCCGCCTGTTTGTTCAGGTAGAAGACTAATCGATTACCATCAACCGATCGCCTTAGGATAGATCTCGCGGCGGCGCGAATTCTGTCACGCTGAAGGATCATCCGAAACCTCTCAAGAGAGGGCTGATCCTTCCCCTCGAGAATTATCTTCCCACTCCACTCATCGAGTTGTCGAACCTCCACTTCGCCTCGGAGAATGTTGGTCACGGCTTTTTTGACTTTCTCGGGGTCCTCAGTCGGCCGGACTTCCGTTTCGCTGTGGACGTGGAAGCTCAGTTCGGGAGTGTCTTCAGCAGGCGTGCTGTTCGCCTCTTGAGGTCGTTCTTCGTGTCTTCGTTCTCAACCACTCGGTCGGCGATGGCGATGAGTTTTCCAACTCCAACCTTCAGCTCTCTCTCATCGCGCTCTAGAAAGTCGGCCCAGTTTCTGGGACGATCAGATCTTCCTCTTTTTAGCAGTCTCTGGAATCTGCTTTTCGGGGAGGCGTGGATGGCGATGGTGAAGACGCTGTATTTCTTGTTCAGCTCCTCGATCTCCTCGATGTTCCTAGCACCCTCATAAACGAAAATGTTCCCATCAATCTTGTCTACTAGCGGAGCCAACCGCTTGGCAACCGCGCCCATCCCCTCCTCCTCTCTGATCTTCAGCATTATCCTTCCGATGTTCTTTCTGCTAGGTGACAAGTTCCGCCTCTTCGCCTCGGCCCTGATAATATCCCCGGACACGAATACCGGAACCCCACGTTTCGCGGCAACACTAGACGCCAAACTCTTGCCCGCCCCTGGCATTCCGACAATTACGATGACTGTCTTCGGCTTCGCTTTGTCCATGCGGTCCACACAGATTGGCGAAGAGAGTATTATAGCTCTTAAAAATGGACCAGGTTATCCGTAACAAGGATTTGTCAGAGGACCAAGTCCGAAGCTTCATTTCAATAGACCTCGAAGATCAGCAGGTTCTATCCCGCATAGCTTCGATCTTGTCCTCGTTGCAGGCGTTAGGTGGAGAATTGAAACCCGTCGAGGGAGAGAATGTTCATCTCACGTTGAAATTTCTAGGAAATGTATCCACGTCTCGACTGGCCGAGGTCAAGTCCTCCCTCCAACAACTCACGTTTCCATCGTTCACCGCGGAGATCAAGGGAGCAGGCGCCTTCCCGAATCTCAAACGCATGAATGTAATCTGGGTCGGCGTAGACGAGGGCTGGACTTATGTTGAGCAAATCTACGAGCTAGTCGAGAAGCTCTTGTCCGGCATCGGTTTCAGAAGGGAGAACCGTCCCTTCAGTCCTCACATCACCATAGCCCGGGTCCGGTCAGGCCGAAAGAGGGACGAGATCGCCAATTTCCTTCAACACCTAAGCGACGAGAGCTTCGGCACGATCGCCGTGGACAAGGTCCGCCTCAAACAGAGCATTCTCTCGAGTTCCGGGCCGAAATACTCGACCTTATTGGAAGTTCCTTCGCAGCCACCATAATCGGTCAAATCGGTCCACTTTCAAATACTGACTCGTTGCGTGGAGCAAGTTGATGCCGGACTCCATCCAAACTGTCTTGGACCAAGTTGCAAAGAAGGTCGTTCCCAGTATGGCTGAAAGGGAACGAATGTCTCAGTTAGCTGATAGACTGAAAGGCCAAGTTCAGACCATACTGGACAAGGCAGGATTCAGAGGCAACGTCTCGGTTCAAGGGTCCTTCGCCCGGGACACTTGGCTCAGTGGGGAAGCAGACCTGGACATATTCGCCAGCTTTCCTCCAACAATGGAAAGGCGAGAGTGGACAGAGAGGGTCCTCCCCGAAATTCGGAAGGGGATACGCGCCAAGACTATCGATCGATACGCTGAACATCCTTATCTGGAATTTCACATTGACAACATCCGGGTCAATGTCGTCCCCTGCTATTCCGTGGAGAAAGGGGATTGGAAGAGCGCAACCGACAGGACACCATACCATACAGAGTACATGAAACAGCATCTGACGAAAGAAATGCGTCTCGAGGCTCGGCTCATGAAACGGTTCATGAAGGGAATACGATCCTATGGCGCCGAGATCAGAGTTGGAGGATTCAGTGGAATGCTCGTCGAAACCCTGATCCTACACTACCGATCATTTCTAGAGACAATAGTTCAAGCTTCGACATGGAAGCCCATCATAATTCTGGACATCGAAAAGGCCATTGGTGGTCAAGATTCTAGAGCTCGAGAGATCGGCTCTCCATTGGTCGTAATAGATCCGATAGACCCGAATCGAAACTTGGCGGCCGCAGTCAGAGATGACAAGCTGTGGGGATTCGTGGCTGCTTCAAGACAACTACAGAAGAATCCCGGCACGTGGTACTTTTTTCCCCCGAAGTTCAAACCAAAGACCAAAGCCCAGTTTTCCACACTCTTGGCGCATCAAAATAGAGATGTTGCGGCCATTTCTTTCGAGCATGCACCGATCGTGCCTGACGTTCTTTGGGGACAGCTATTGAAAATCGAGAAATCGATGACAGAGCTTATGACACGACAAGATTTCCATCCCGTCCGGTCGACCGTCTGGAGCGACGAAGCCCGATCAAGTGCAATCCTTGTCGAGCTAGACGCCTCGATCCTACCCGAAGTTCAGTTGCGCGAGGGTCCTCCCGTTTCGAAAATGGACGACAGCCAGGGATTCTTAGATCGCCACCTAGATGCGAGAGATACAGTTCGCGGTCCTTGGATTGAGGCGGATCGGTGGGTCGTTGACAAAGAACGAAGAATCCTCAGCATCCCACAACTCGTCATAGCCGCTCTCAAAGACCCGAGGCTTGGGCTGACTGTCCCTGACCAATTGAACAACTATTTCCGTCAGAACGTGAGGGTTCTCGAGAACAGGAAGATTCTGGCGTTGCTTGGGCGAGAAGGTTTTGACCAGGCGTTGTCAGAGTTTTTGGCGGCGAAGCCGGCTTGGCTCAAAACCCATCACTAGCACCGCTATCATCCCTCGCAAATCCGCCTTACAATCGCCTCGTAGCATATCCCAGTGGTGACCCTGATGAGGTCGAGGCCAGAATTCGCCAACTGCATCATCTGGAGATAACTGCGCTAGACTTCCAGGGCCGGCTGAAAACTGATCGTCTATCGGTCCTTGGTAAGGGGGTCGTTGGAATTGTGGTCATGGGCGTCAGAGGCAATCGACGAATCGCTGTCAAGATTCGACGCGTTGATGCGCGTCGTGCAAGCTTGATTCACGAGGCCGAGCACCTCAAGTCCGCAAATTCGATTGGTGTGGGACCCAAGTGCCTCGGAGGAACCGCCGATGTACTGGCGATGGAGTTCATCGAAGGCTTGTCCCTCCCGCTATGGCTGGAGAGCCTAACGGGCAGGGGGCGAAGAGCCCGGGTCCGGCGTGTGGTGAAACCCCTGCTGGAACAGTGCGTCAGAATGGATGCTTATGGGCTCGATCATGGAGAACTCAGCCGGGCTCACAAGAATGTGATCGTGTCGAATAATGATAGTGCTCGGATTCTGGATTTTGAAAGTGCCAGCGTGATCAGACGACCCAGCAATTTCACCTCTCTAACCCAGTACTTGTTTCTCGGGGGAAGCATCGCCAAGAAAATGGTCAGGGTGTTGGGACCAGTGAATAGAGACGAGCTTCTGAGATGCCTGAGAGAGTACAAGGCTGGTGGATGGAAGGAGGCCTTCGAGGAAACAAACAAGGTTCTGGGCTTGCAGTAACACTGGCCCTAGGCTGTTTTCTTGTCGATGACGCCAAGCCGTCTCGCCCGATTCTCAGCGTATCTGAATGCGAGGAAGCCGATTCCTAGGAGGATGACGCCTCCAAGAGTTGCAAGTCCGATGTAGGAGAAGTATGCGTACAAATCGCCTCCTTGGATCATCGCTTGCCTTGAGGCTCTCATGAATTCTGTAAATGGCAACACGTTTGCTATGTCTGACACAGGATGTGGTAGGAAAGACACAGGAAAGAGGGCCTCTGAGAAAACCATCAAAAGTCCGGCGACATAGGTGGGAAGAGCCCACTCGAACTTTGTCGCGAACAAAGCGTAAGCACTGAGCAACAGTCCCAGCCCAAACGCGGCAAGGATGTTCACTAGCATCGCGAAAAATAATAGAGTCACAGAAAGCGGGGTTACAACAAAGGGAATACTCGTGTTGAATACCGACGAAAGCACGAAGAAAGACAATACAAGAGATACAATGACAGTTAGGGTTGAAGAGAAGAACGAGGCAAGCGTCCTCCCGGTCAAGTAGGGTAGTGATGAGTGTGGAGAGATGAAGACTTGGGGGAACACGTAGGTCCATTTTCCCTCGGCTATGGCGAGCGTTGGGACCCAAGAGTACGCGGCAACGTGCGTGTAAAGTGCGGCGCCGATGAGGATGAAGGCTAGCTGACTCGGGCTGAAACTTCCGGCGGCAGACGACCCGACAAAATATACGTTTGAGGCAGCGATCACCCCGGCAAGCGGACCGACCGTTCTCATCGAGAATCCTAAGAACGGATTCGTCCAGTTGAACTCCCTGTACCATCCAACGCGCACGGAAGCAACAATGCTTCTGAGGACACTCATCTTTGTCTCACTGCGATTGAACCTGTCCTCCTTCCCTTGTTTTCAAGGAACCGTAGAGCTCTGGAAGATGCGAGGAGGAGGATAAGGGCCATTAGGGCCAGAATGAGGGCTTCGATGTAGAGTGGGATGAATGGTACCTTGATCGGAAATCCAAGGCTTTGTCGCAGGGCATCCATTCCGATTGTAAGAGGAACTAGTGATGCCGCAGCTTGTATTGCGAATGGAAAGGGAGAGATTGCCCCGACCGAGGGGAAGTAGACGCCGGAGATAAGAGAGACGGGTTCGTGAAGTGCTTCGTTGACGGAATCAGCCTCTCGACCATAAGCCAAGTAGAGGGAAGATAGGGCCATGCCCATCGCGTAGAGAGACGCAAGGGTCAGAGAGAAGACGAGAACAACTGCTGGCCAAAAGGGATGGATCGGTGGAGCGAAAATAACCCAGCCTAGAAGAGCCACCATTGCCGCAGACGGTGCGGTGCCTAAGATCCCTCCGAGAGACATCCCGACCAGTATGGCTGTGATGGGCGCGGGAGAACTGATGTAGATTTCGAAGAGTCCGACCTGCTTGTCCCAGTTGAACTGGCTTGCCATAGACCATAGAACGTTGCCTCAGAACGAAATCATGACTCCGCCGAGGATGGCGAATCCAGCATAGGCACCGAGGCCATATGTTCTGTAGACCATTGTAAAAGAGAAGGATGTGAAGAATGGGAATCCGACGTTGACCGCCACCCAGAGCGGTTCTCCGTAGATGCTTTTTGCCCTGACCCACAATCTGGCGTACGCGGTTCTGAGCCACGGATTACT
>VBAX01000076.1 GCA_005883075.1 Candidatus Bathyarchaeota archaeon
GACTGGTGTGAGCAGAGTGAAGTTGCATGGGAAGCTCGGGGCGATCAAGTACCAGTTCGGGTTCCGTGCGAAAACTTACGACAAGACTGTCCATTTCTTCCTGTTTGAAACTGATCAGGCTGATGCGAAGGTCGGGACTGAGCATGACGCTATGGAGTGGATGCCCTATGAGAAGGCGCTTCAGACACTGTCTTATCCGAACGAGAAGGAGATGCTTTCCAAAGCATCGAGCATTATCCAGTCAGAGAAGGCTCATTCCGCGGAGGCCAAGATGGGTCAGAACAAGCTTCCAACTAGCTAGAATTGATTATGGAGAACCGGGTTCGTCGGGAATAAGGAGACTAGGAGGCTTCCACGGTGATAGATCCATCTTCTTCCGAACTTAGAGTCTACAATACGCTGACGCGGAGACAGGACAAGTTCGCGCCTATCCATCCTACCAGGGTGAACATGTTTGTCTGCGGCCCGACAGTGTGGGATGTCTCGCATATTGGGCATGGAAAGACCTACGTCGCCTATGACATTATTGCACGGTATTTGCGGAGGAAGGGCTTCAGCGTCTTCTTCCTACTCAATATTACAGATGTTGATGATAAGATCATCAACAAGGCTCGCCAACTAGGGGAAGAACCGCTTGCGCTCGCTAAGCGTCTTACGAAATCCTTCTTTAAAGACATGAAGGATCTGCATGTGGAAAGCATAAACCTCTATGCGAACGCTTCGGATCATATTCCCGAGATCATCGACCAGGTCGCAGGACTGCTCAAGAAGGGTTTCGCGTACAGAGTTGACAGTGATGTCTACTTTGATATTTCTAAGTTTCCAGGCTATGGGAAACTTTCCCACCAGAAGCTTGAAGATCTGAGGGTTCACCGGGTTGATCCCGATCCGCGGAAAAAGCATCCGGGAGATTTTGCATTGTGGAAGGGCCACAAACCTGGCGAGATATTCTGGGACAGTCCTTGGGGAAAAGGACGACCAGGCTGGCACATAGAGGATACCACGATCACGCTGACGTACTTCGGGCCAACGTATGATGTTCATGGTGGTGGGACAGAGCTGATCTTTCCACATCACGAGGCCGAGATTGCTCAGGCTGAGAGCTTGACGGGTAAGGAGCCGTTGGCCCGTTATTGGCTCCACACTGGCCTGTTGAGTATTAAGGGAGAGGAGATGCACAAGTCTTTGGGGAATTTCATCACGATCCAGGAGATGGTCCGGAAAGTCGGCACTCCGGCCTTGCGAGTGTTCTACGCAGGGACGCACTACAGGAGTCCGTTGGACTTTACTGAACAGGCGCTGGAGCAAGCTGTCAGCCTTGCTAGACGATTTAGGCGGGCGTATGACCAGCTGGTTCTGGCTCGTACTAAGATGGGCGATGAGAGGACTGACCCAACTGCGGTCTTGAAGCGGTTGGATGAGGCACGGGATGACTTCTTCAAGGCGATGGACGATGATTTCAATACTCCAGGAGCACTCGCCGTCTACATTAGAATAATCGGATTGGCGGAGGAAGAGGTAAGGAATCCAAAAGACAAGTCTGCGAAAGCGATAGTCGATGCTTTAGAGGATCTAGGTTCGGTCCTAGGCGTCTTAGAGACAGAGACTTTTGCGCAGGACCGGGTTTCGGAGCTGGTGAGCTTTGTTTTGGACCTGAGGAACGAGCTTAGGAGTAAACGCGATTTTCAATCGGCTGATCGCATTCGCGATCGGATGGCCAAGCTTGGCTTTGTGGTAGAGGATTCGGCCGAGGAAACGCGCTGGATAACCTAGTCCTGCTTGGAAGCGTTCTTCGTCTGGCTTTTGCTTTGAGTCTTTAGTATCTTCTTCACTTCATCGAGCTGCTTGAAAGATCCAATATCATGATGTGGCTCCGGGGTGAGGTAGCCGTAGACTCGTTCTCCCTTCGCAACTAGCGCGGGTATGACGTTTGCGGCAATGTCGGATCCGCTTGAACAATATTTCAGAACAGCAGGTTCGCAGAGGCAGACGCCGATGCTGACCGGATATTCCTTGATGACGGGTTTCTCCTCAAAATATTCTATTCTCCCGTCTTTGTCCACTCGCCCGACGCCGTAGTCGATTCGGACGCCCGTGCTGAGTGCCACTGTGCAGGTTGCTTTCTTTTCTTTGTGGAACCGGATCATGTCGGTCAGGTCGAGGCTTGTTAGGACGTCGCCGTAGTAGACGAGGAATGTTGAATCGATGTGGCCGCTGGCCTCTTTGAGCGCGTTCGACGTGCCTGTTCGCGGGCTGATGCTGTAGCCGATGTTGACTCCATACTTTGACCCATCATCTAGGTGGTTGCGGTAGACTTCGCTATCCTCGTCGGATAACAGCATGATGATATTTCGGATTCCATGGCCGGCGAGGTAGCTGATTACATAGTCGATGAATGGTTTGCCGGCGATCGGTATCATTCCCTTGGGAACGTAGCTTGTTAGGGGGGAGAGCCGTGTGCCGGCGCCGCCTGCCAGAACAAACGCCTTCAATGGGATCGGTAGCTTCGCGGCGGGTCTTCGACCTGTATAAGGACTTCAACCTTTCGTAGGAGAGCTAGCAGGGCCAGCCATTGTCTCAAAGCCCTTGTGCACGGGTCCGCGGTCTTGAAATGGTTCCTGGCACTGATTCTCGATGTTTTCGTGAAGGGCGGGGCGCGCGAAAATTGACCACCCCGGGGGGTCGAGAAAAGCATGCTTATTTTCGAAAAGTCGAGCTTACGCCAAGAGAAGAGTTGCGTGGAACGATAATTTGCTGATGGACCCTCGCAAGTACGGTTTTCTACTCCAATTAGTAAGAGTGTAACGATGTCGCTTGGACGATAGGATAGTTTTTCTTTGCTACGCGTGGATGGGGCTTCGGCCAAAGGAATCTTCGAGGTCGGCGTGCTCTTCCTTGAGCCCGTGCACGTACCAAACCTGCACTTCACTCCCGTCAAGATCAGTTGTCTTGGTCGAGAGCACCTTGGCCCCGGGCCTCATGACCCAGTGCGACAAGCCCTCTTCCAATTCCTCTCGTGGAACCTCTGGAAAAGCCGTTTGAAAATCTGCGAAGCTCAACTCAGCTTCGGGATTCAGGTAGGGGTCGTGGAATCGTTGGTGGAAGAATTCGACAAGTTTGCCTAAGGGCAGAATCTTCTCGATCCTTGTCGGCTTGCTCTTCCTCGCCTTACTGGTCATAAACCATCATATCTGAGCTCTGTTCACTGGAAAAATGGCACCGCAAAATATGGCTGTTACAGTACCCGGACTCGACTGTCGAAGTTAGCCATTTCCCGTATCCTCAGTCAATAGAGGATAGTGGGGTCCTAGTTAATGCTGACCTTTGACGGCAGAACCTGTTCCACTACTTTGATCGATAAGCTCAGATCGTTCCTCTCAGCAATCAAAGGCCTCAAACTAGGCTCGATCGAACCCTGAGCTAGTTTTAGAGAGGCCTCGTCCAACTCACCACTCTTATGATCCAGCTTTGCGTTGATTAGATATTTTGTCAGACTCGTGATCTGTCCCGTCAACTCGGCTAGCCTTGATCGCATCGAGCTGACCAGAGCGCTTGCCGTTTTCACCTTGTCCATGTAGCCGGCCTTCTGTGACTCCAAGAGCTCGGAGTAGATTTCACCATCAATCTCCCTCGAGTCCTTCAACGATTCAAGAGCACCAACCCTCTTTCTCAACAGTGTTAGTTCGGAGATGATGTCCTCGGATTCCAGTTTCCACTCCGGGGATATCGTGATTGTCTTCGGCGTTAGTGCCATTTGTCGGGCCTTCGCGGTCAGGATGATTCCACCCGTCGCTTCTACCTGGACGCCTTCCATTTCGCCGAACGGGTTTCGTTCGATACCGATCACTCTTCCAAGCAATCTGCCGTAGATGTCGGTTACGCTTCGGCCGAGGAGAGCTTTCGTCTCTAGCTCGGGAGATAGCATCGATTCTACCTCACTCGATGGGCTCGATTCACGATCTGGGGAATCTCAGGGAACTTCTCTCTCATCTTCGCCTCAGCCATGAGATCCGCCTCTTTCAGAATATGGGCAGACTCATCGTTGACTGGGATCGACATTCCGTCCGAGTCGACAGCCTCCCCAATCTCCATCGTGAGATTTTCCAACGAGTCCTCGACATCGCCAATTCCAGTTGATATCTCGGGAAGTTTGCCCTCTAGCTCGCCTCTCACCGTACCCAAGAGTCCTCTGACAGAACCCATGCTGTGGACCATATCGCCAAATTGTTCTATGGTTTCAAGGCGGAGAAGTGCTTGTTCGAGGCATATCTGGCTTCGGAGGGATGTTTTGATAAGTTTCCGGATTTCTACGCATTCGTTTGCGAAAACAGTGGCGGTTTGAGTATCGCGTGCTTCCAATGCTTTGGTGCACTTGTCTCGAAGTGTCTGGTCTCGTGATTCCATCTGGGTTATGCTTCGCTCCAACCGCGTGGTTTGTGTGCGGAGCTTGTGGGTGGCGAACTGGATCCTTTGTTTCATCGGTGTCGGCTTGATCGCTTCTCGAATTCTATCGGTCAACGAGGGATTGTCGCGGAACATTGTTAGTCTCCTATCATCCTGTTTTCCGGCGCGAGATATGTCGGCGGTCTCAGGTGTACCTGGTGTTTGGCTTGTGACGCTTGGCGAGGCAGGGCGGTGGTCATGAAGATCGTTGTTCCCTGGTTCCGGTTCAGTCCTCTCAACAGAGGGATAAGCAGATTTGTGGCTGAGCCATCCAAGTCGCCTGTTGGCTCGTCAATCACTAGTAGCTCGGGTTTGACGGCCAAAGCTCTAGCCAAGTCAATTCGTCTCCGTTGTCCGGCGCTCAACCCGTCAGGGTATGAACGTTCGATTTTGTCCAGCCCGAAGAAGGCGAGGGCTTCTTTGATCCTTTCATCTCGCTCCTTTCTCGGGACCCCTGCTAGCGATAGAGCTAGATGCAGGTTTTGCGAAACTGTCATCTGTGGTAGCGCAGTGGGTCTCTGAAAAACGGCAGCTGTTTTGACCAAGCCGCATCGTTTTACAAACGATTCCCTGGTGACATCATGGTCGCGGAAGCTTACGGACCCGCGAATGGGCCTCTCCAAGCCTAAGACTACGTTGACCAGTGTCGATTTTCCCCAGCCGGACCCGCCGAGGACGGCGAGGAAGTCTCCTTGATCCACTTTCAAGGAAACGCCTTGATCGTAGAGTCGGAGGACCCCTCTGATTGAAGGGTATTCGACTATCACTGACCTGGTTTCGATCACGGATATCATTGTTGCTAGCTCTTGTAGTTCTCAACGAACGAGGAGGATTGTAACCTGCGAAGACTTGGTAGTGAATAGAACAAGCCTCCCGCGAGGAACAGAACGATCACTGGGACGATAAGCTCGAAAAGCGAGGTAGTCGCAAGGAATACCTGCAGTATAATTGGAGAGAATGCTACCAGGGCGATGATTGCACCTCTGAAGAAGTAACGTAGGAGAATCTGCCAACTGGAGCCTCCGTACGCGAATAGCGCCAATTCCTCCCTTGTCCGTCGCGTCGTTGTCGAGACGGACGCCAGCGCGCAGGTTGGGGGAACGACTAGCAGAGAGAGCCAGATACGTGAGTTGAAGGCAGCTGGACCTATTGTCGCGAGGGAAGCTTCGAGAGCCACAATTCCCATTACGAGGATCGCAAGTAGGTCCGTGGCTTCTCGTGGGATAGCGCCGGATAGGACGATAGGAGTCCAGGATGGCTTTTCCAATTAGAGTCGACCTTCTATTCTGGACCTGCCATGGATCGGAGGAACATTCCTAATCGTCCTTCGTCGTAGGTCCTGATTACTGAGGAGGCGAAGTCGATGTCAAGGTTCATCGAACGGAGCTTAGATAGAACGGCGTTGACGTCCTCTTTGTTGCGGGCGACTATGAAGACGAGTCCTTCTGGGGTTCCGAGGGAGCTGATGACGTTGAGAGTTTCCGGAATCTCACATATCTGTTTCAGGATGTCTTCTCTGGATGGGGTGCTTGGGAAGTTGGCGGCCACAATGACTTGTTCCGACAGCCCGAGTTTTGAGAAGTCGATGAGTGTTGTGTACTCGCGAATGATGTGCGCGTCTTCCAAGCGATTGACCCTGTAAGCGATAACGTTGGGGTGGAGCGCGAGTTTGCGGCCTATCTCAACGTAAGACTGTTTGGAGTTCTCCACGAGCTCCGCGAGAATGCGCAGGTCAGTTCCGTCAAGGTTCACTTCTTTCATCCTCTATGATGCCTTGAACGACTCGTCCCAGTCGAAGTAGCGCTTGATGATGTTCTGCGAGACGCTTGGACGTCGGCCTACGATGATGGTCTCGAAGTCTTCCATGGTAATCGGGTCAGGAATGGCGTTGAGATCGTTAGCGGCGCCACGCTGGAAGAAATCGCGGACCACCTTAATCTGGGTGGACTGGAATAGATCGCGAATATCCCCACCGGAATAGCCCTCTGTCCTACGGGCTAGCTCGGCGAAGTCGACGTTGTTCTGGAACTTCAGGTTCTGAGAGTAGATCTGGAACATGTCCATGCGGGCTTTGACATCTGGGAGTGGGACGTAGATTCTCTTCTGGAATCGTCGGATGAATGGCTCGTCTAGGACCCAGGGCTTGTTTGTTGCGCCGATGAGATAGACGTGTAATTTCTTGTTCTTGTCGAGGATGCCGTCCATCTCTTTGAGGAACTGGTTTCTGACGCGGACTTCTCCTCCGACTTCTTCTCCCCTGACGCCCATTAGCGAGTCGATTTCGTCGATGAAAACGATTGCCGGTTGTCCTTTTTCAGAAACCTCCCTGGCCTTAGTGAACAGTTGAGAGACATTTCTTTCGGATTCTCCAAGCCATTTCGACATTAGGGAGGCAGCGTCGGCGCAGAAGAACATCCCTTTGATCTCGCTCGCGATCGCCGCTGCGAGTAATGTCTTTCCACAGCCTGGTGGTCCGAAGAAGAGTATTCCTCGCGGCCAACCGAGTGGGAAGAGATCTGGTCTTCGTACAGGGAAGATTATCGATTCTTCGATCGCCCTTTTCGGCCTTTCTAGATCTGCGATATCGCTCCAGCTTATGTCGGGTTTCTCTGTTAGGACCCACTGGTCGAGCTTGATAGTCTTTGAGTCTCGGGTCTCAATGGAATCCATCGGATGAGCCATGGGCTCATCTGATTGGAGCTCTTGGATTCGTTTCTTGTACGCTTCTACGTGTTCTGTGTAGACTCTGTTTTGTGGTGCGGCTGGGTAGAGGGAGCATAGTTTGAGAAGGACTTCGATTGCTCGCTGGTATTTTGTGGCGGCTAGTCGTTTGGAGCCTTTTCTCTCGAGCTCGATGGCTTCTTTCGCGTATTTTACTGCGAGCGATTCCAGTTCTTCTGATGCTGAGATTTCTTGTCCCTCCTTGTGACACTGAAGGGCTTGGACGGGAGCACTTGTCTCCCGTTCTAGTCCATGACTATCTTTCCGTCATCCTTGAGCCGTTGTAGAGAGCGTCTGATGTCGTCGCTTGGTACGAGGAGTTCTGCGGAGCAATTGTTCAGACTTAGCTCGCCGTTGTGCGATTTGATGTAATCAAGGAGCTTGTCTTCCAATGGAGCCTCTTCTGATCCTGAGGTAGTGATGGCTATAGGAATTCTTTGTTCGGGGGATCTTGTTGCTGCTTCTGGGATGGGTTGGCGGGCTTCAGGTAGTGGCAGCTCTGGGAATCGTTCTTTCATCTGTTGAGACGCGATGGCGCTGGACTCTTCGAGTACTTTGCGTGCTTCAGTGCTTGAGGCACTCATGTCGAAGCCTTGGTCTTCACCGACTTGTCCAGTTTCCATGCTCATGTCGCTGAGCATGTTGTTAACCTCGCCGAGCTCATTGGCTACTTCAGGTATGACGCCTGCGATTCTGCCGCGGGTCTCGCGTACGACTCCGATGACTGGGGCGATCTGAGCCATTATGTCGCCGAACTCTTCTACTGTCTGCATTCGGAGTATGACGCGTTCAAGGGCTAGTTCACTGCTGAGGGTGAGATGGGCCATTTTCCGGATCTCGGCGCACTCGTTGGCGTAGAGGGCGGCGTGAGCGGGGTCTTTGGAGAGCTGCGCACCAATGCATCGTTGGAACATCTCTTTGTCTCTCTGCTGGAGCCTTGCGGACATGTGCTCCAGTTTTTCCTTCTGGGATCCGAGCCGGAACAGGGCTTGCGCTATGCGCTCTTTCAACGGAATAGGATGGACCTTCTCTTCGAACTTTCGGAACAGCCCTTGAATCCTCCTAAGTCTCCCTCACGTGAAGTACTAGAACAGGGTCTCTTGGGGGTGAGGTTGTCGTTGTGGTCGGTTGAGGAACTTGGGGTATCGGTTGGGGCTGTTGTGCAGCGGGTGGTCCTTGGGTCGCGTCGAGCTTCTGCAGATAACTGTAAATGCTCTCGACATCCTTCTTCTCCGCCATCGCGCGGACAAGGCCACTGTCGATGGCGTCGCTAGCTGCTTTGTAGTTCATGTCGTCGAACTCGCCGGACGCGTGCAACATCTTGTTGCCTGCGAGGTGAGTCTGTAATTGTCGGAGTTGTGTGTTGAGTGTGCTGGTTCGTTGGCTCAGGGTATCGATGATCTCCTTTCTCTTGCCCTTCAGCTCGTTAATCGCGTCCTCATGCTGTTTCCTTAGATCCTCATAGACATCCTTCTGGATGTCGCCGACACTGAAGAGCTCGTCGAGAGCTCGGAGGCGTCTGGTCACGATATCGAATTCTTTGCGGAATTCCTCTGCTTCAACCTTCCAAGCAGGCGCCAGGATCAGGCTGTCACCTGTTATGGTGACCCTGTCACCGGGGCATTGGAGGAATTCTCCGTTGCCTTCTTCAATTCCTACTCCGGTTACCTCGTCTCTGAGGTTGGCGGAGATGCCCACGACTTTGCCGAATGCTCTGCCGTAGGGGTCTTGGAGGGTCCTGCCGAGGAATCTTCGGACTTGTTCAAGTGTTATCGGCATGATTTTGCACCAAAAAATGTTGTCGGAGTTACTCCTACCTTGGAATCACTGTCTCGTGTTCTGCGATGGCGGTTGGAGAGGGTAACTCCGGGAACTTCTCACGCATCCGTGTCTCTGCTATAGTGTTGGCTTCGGAGATGATCTTAGAGGCTTCTGGGCCTGATGCTTCCAGGTCGTAGCCTTGTCCGGTTGCTTCGCCGACTTCCATGACAACGCTGTTGAGTGTGTCAGAGATCTCGCCTAGTTCGTATCCGACTTGTGGGATGACTCCTGCGATCTGGTTCTTGATTTGGTGCACAACTCCGGCTACTGGGCCCATCATGGCTGCGACATCGCCGAATTCTTGGATTGTTTCGAGTCTGAGTACGACTTGTTCGAGGGCGAGTTCGCTTCTGAGTGTGACTTTGGCGATTTTCCGGATCTCAGCGATCTCGTTGGCGTACATAGCGCTTCGCATTGTGTCTTTGGCCATCTGGGCTTGGACGCACTTGTCGAAAAGTGACTTGTCGTGTTGTTGTGTCTTGAGGTTAGCGCCTTCGAGCCTGTTTTGTTGGACTTTGAGTTTGTAGACGCACTGGGAGATCTTTTCTTTGAGTGGTTCTTGGTGGTGGATGCGATCGGTGACCTTCGAGAGTAAGGGTTCCCTTTGCTCTCGGTCCCAATTCTTCATGGACTTGTATGACATTTCTATCTTGAAAGCTGGTTTACTTGGGACGCGTTCCAAGTGGGTTCTTGACACGTAAAGGTATGATTCCGTACCCTGCGTGCTAGAGAAATTCTAGCTCAGGCAATAGGTTGCATGTTGTCAACAGATATTCGGCGGGTATGTTGTGTGGGCCACAGGACGATTTTGGTTTATATGCGGTGTCAGAAAATTGGTAGGAAGTTGTGCTTTCCCCAATCCCAGTTTAGCATTGCTAGTTAAAAACGATACAATACAGCGCGCATCATTGACAGTCTTGTTTCTACCAAATTGCTGATTCTGGGTTTACACGCCCCGTTTTGCAGGGTTTTTGCGGTCGAACGCTTTTACCATTTTACCTCATAGAAGTCGTTTCCCTAGGATGAAAAAAATGGTACTAAACGATCTAACTCTAGAGAAGTTAGTCAGCGAGATCAACGGCTACAAGGAAAAAATGCGAACCATCTACGAGGAGTACGGACGAGCCTCACAAGACCTCCAAGACAGAATCAATGTGCTAGGATACACGTTGAACGAGCACCTCAAGGAAACAAAGGACCAGATCGGCAACACACCACAACGATTGCTGAACCTTGAGACGAAGTACGTGACCGGTGAAGTCAGCGAACAAGAATACCGCGGACAGCGGGAAGAGTTCAAGGGCCTACTACAGCGAAATCTTCACAGCATCGAAGAGATCAAAGACATGATCGAAGTCCTAACCCATATCGAAACCAGACCACTGGCTTCAGCAGACTTCAAACAGGCCAACCCACCAGCCCCACGAACTCTAATCGAGGAATGGGCGAGGAACGCGGTTCCACAACAGGCACCAGCCGCTACACAGCAGGCCCCTGTTTCGACCCCGACTTCGCCAAGCATCAAGTTCTCTGCAAGCTCCATTGTCTCAGAGAGACCATGGGCTCCACCCGCAACACCTGCAAC
>VBAX01000131.1 GCA_005883075.1 Candidatus Bathyarchaeota archaeon
GTAGCGGACTTGGCTTCACAAAATACACAGTCTCCTCCAACAGAATAGACGTACAGACGAACTTCTCAGGAACCTACTCTGACAGCTTCAGTCTATGGGGAGGTCTCGCCCCTGTACCATCTGTTTCCTGGTCACCTCTAAGCCCGCAAATCGGACAAACAGTGACCTTCACGGCATCCGCATCAGGCGGTGTCGCTCCATACTCTTTCACCTGGGATTTTGGCGATGGTGCCACGGCCACTGGGACAGCGGCCAGCCACGCGTATGCTTCGGCCAACTACTACAACGTGACCTTGACTGCTGTCGATTCCGCGAACAACATCGGGTCATCACGTTCTGTTATTGCGGTGGGTTCTTGGAACCCTAACGTTCCATGCGTTCCTTCGCTCACGGCTCTTAGTTCCATTCTCGGCAGCGCATATCCATCGGAGAGCCTTGCGGGAAGCCAGTGGCAGACTAACTCGACGGCCGGGGGCATACCGAACAAGCGAGCACTCATTCCTCCATGTACGCTGGCTAACATCAACGGCCGATCAGTTCCCTCGTACGTAGAGGTGGACAATGTCTATCTAGCGTCAACCTACATGTATAGCAATGATTGCACTAACCGTTAGGGGGCAGCTACGGTGGAAGCACCTTCTGTGACAGTGTAGGGAACATTTTCTCCGTAGGCACTACAAGCGGCTATCTCCATATAGAGTTCGATCAGGACTGGATGGCCAAGGGCTACTGCGGACCAGTCTCGACTGTCTGTAACAACAGTACAATAGCCCAGTACGCCTCCAACGGTGCGGTTTCCCTCGACGTTCAAGGATTTGTCTACTGGGACCCGGAAGCACCCAACCCTCACTGGGAAATTCATCCGATCACCGGATGGCGTGTGCATCAGTCGGATCCGTCCCTCACTACTAGCTTCGTATCTAGTCCGTCCTCGCCCGCCGCCGGGCAACAGGTGACATTTACCGCTTCAGCTAGCGGCGGAACAGCTCCGTATGCTTTCAGCTGGTCTTTTGGAGACGGGTCCACCGGAACTGGATCGTCTACTACACATACCTATTCATCGCCCGGAGCCTTCACAGTGATTTCGACGGTCAGGGACAGTGGCTCCCCTCAACAAACGGCTAGCTCGCAACAGCCGATCAGTGTCACTAGCCCGCAACCTTTCTCAGACTATCACGTTCACGGCCTCGGCTTCTGGAGGCGCCTCCCCGTACGCATTCCTCTGGGACTTCGGAGACGGAGGCTCGAATTCAGGGAGCCCGACGACCCATGTCTACTCCTCAGCTGGCTCCTATACAGTAACTCTGACCGCGAGCGATTCGGCCGGTCACACAGCTGTTGTCTCGAACAGTGTCACGGTGTCGACGTTTGACTTCAAGCTCGCGGCTAATCCATACCTTCTAACGGTTCAGCGGGGCCAGAACACCCAGTCCCAGATAGCAGTAACAAGCCTAGGAGGATTCGCGGGGACCGTATCTCTTGCTACGTCAGTCTCCTCCCAGGGATTGACTGTTTCGATGCAAAACCCATCCGTGACCTTGTCGGCTGGCCAAACGGTCAACGACAATCTGAAAGTCGCGGCGAGTAAGACGGCGTCGACTGGGGTCTACATCGTGACTGTGACGGGGACTAGTGGTCTGCTAGTCCATGCGTTGAATGTGACGGTGCGAGTACCCGACTTTAACATGACAGCCAACCCGGCTACCCTTAGTGTGCCCCCAGGCTCCACGGATACCTCCCAGGTCCTGTTCCAGAGCCTCAACGGATTCCAGGGAGGAATATCCACTACGATATCCGTGAGTCCGGCCGGACCCAAAGCGACTTTGAACCCGAACAATCCGAGTCTCACAGCGAACGGGACGACTAGTAGTGTCCTCAATATTCAGGTACCGTCTAATCAGGCATCGGGCGTTTACAACGTGACGATTAAGGCGACGAGCGGCTCACTGGTACACCTGCTTGTTGTCCAGGTTTTCGTAGGCCAGCATACATCGGCGACAATTGTTAGCTGTTCGCCTTCCTCGGTGATCGTGAACCAGGCTTCCACTTGCACCGCGACGGTAAGTGATACCTCGACGATCTCTCCAATCACTCCCACGGGTACTGTCACATTTGCTGAGACGGGCCCTGCCGGCTCATTCAGTTCGATCTCTTGCTCTCTATCATCAGGTAGCTGCTCTGTTACATTCACTCCGACTGCCATAGGAAACGCATTGGTTACTGGCACGTATGGTGGTGACTCGTCCCATGGCGGGAGCACCAGCGCAACCGCAGGTATCACGGTAAACCCTCGGACGACTTCTACCGCTTTGAACTGTTCAAGCCCGGTTGTTGTAAACCAGGCTTCTTCATGTACTGCAACGGTATCTGACACGTCACAGGGAGCATCGATCTCTCCAACGGGTCGTGTCAATTTCACCGAGACCGGAGTGGCTGGATCTTTCAGCTCCGCGACCTGCACTCTAGTTTCGGGCAGATGCTCTGTAACTTTCACTGCGATTGCTACCGGCACTGCTACGATTACAGGCGCGTACAACGGCGATACATCTCACGATGCGAGCATCGGTAGTAGTGCTAGCGTGATCATCAGTCGGCGTACTACTTCAACTGCGATCTCCTGCACTAGCCCAGTTGTCGTGAATCAGGCATCCAATTGTACGGTGACGATAAATGACTCAAGCAGTGGGAGCGTCGTTACTCCAACTGGCAGTGTCAGCTTCGTCTCGGGCTCGCCTGGAACTTTCTCGGCGACGAGCTGCGCTATCGCGGCCGTTTCAATGGGAGTGGCTGGTTGCAGCGTGTCATACACGCCCGGTGCTGCTGGGAATCATTTGATCACTGCCTCCTACGCAGGAGATTCGATTCACCTCGGCGGGAACAGTGCCTCGACAATTACTGTTGGTCAGCGTTCAACCGGTACGACGGTGAGTTGCGCCCCGAATGGTCTCGGTGTCGACGAGGCTTGCACTGCAACTGTCACTGATAATTCACCTGGAACGGTTGTCACCTCTGTCGGTTCTGTGAGCTTTACTACTAATTCGACTGGAGTCTTCAGCTCTAACAGTTGCAATCTATCGGCAAATGGCACGGCAGGTGTTGCTAGTTGCGACGTGACCTACACGCCTGTGGGGGTTGCGACGCACACGATAACCGGAAGTTATTCGGGCGATACGATCCACCTGGTGAGCCAAGGGTCCGCATCGATCGGTTTCGGCAAGTACTCAACGACTACCACCGTCGCGTGCTCGCCTTCCTCTGTCGCGATAAACCAGGTAACTACATGTACTGTTACCGTTAGTGATACGACTACGACCGGTCCGACAACACCAACAGGCACTGTCAGCTTCGCCAGCAATGGAGCCGGCGCGTTTGCTGGTTCTCCATGCACACTTGTCAGCCAAACTGCAGCATCATCAAGCTGCCAGGTTACCTACACGCCAACTGGTGGCCCTGGGACTCACAGCATCCCTGCCACTTACAACGGCGACGCAACTCACAATGGTAGTACTCAAGCGTTCAGCCTCACAGTCACTCTTAGGACAACCTCAACATCTGTCAGCTGCAGTCCCAACAGTGTTATCGTGAACCAGGCAACCAGTTGCACGGCGGTTGTGGTCGATTCTTCCGGTTCAGGAGGAATTACTCCGACTGGAAACGTGGCCTTTACACCTGGCGGCTCGTGCACACTCGTTAGCGGATCATGTTCGGTAAGCACCACTCCATCGTCATCTGGATCCTTATCGGTATCTGCGAGCTACGGTGGCGACTCTAGCCACAGCACGAGCTCTGGTAGCACGACCGTTCTAGTTGGCAAACGAGCTACTTCGACAAGCGTTTCTTGCTCGCCGAGTCCAGTGACAAACAATACTGTGACCAATTGTGTCGCAACAGTGACTGATACTGACGTTGGCGCGGCGATTACTCCTAGTGGGTCTGTCGGTTTTGCTTCCAATTCGACTGGTGTTTTCAGCCAGCCCAGCTGTGCACTTGCGGCTACGGGGACTGTTGGCGTTGCTAGCTGCGCAGTCAATTACACGCCCGGTGTGACCGGATTCCACTTGATAACCGCGAGCTATGCTGGCGCCTCGTCGCATCTCGGCAGCAGTGGGCGTATGACTTTGACGGTTGTCGGTGCGGCTCCGAAACCAGCCTACGCTCTTGTCGTCTCCGCGGACGGTAAGGTTTCCAGATTGTACCAGGATGGTACGTTGGCTTTGATTGGTCAGCCGGTGACGACGCCGTTGCGATCTGTTGCCTGGAAGCCTGATGGCTCCTATGCGTTGATATCAGGGGACTTTGCTGTTCTTCTCAAATACGATGGAACAACGCTAACCACTATTCCAACTGGTATCTCGACAGGATTCAATTTCTGGACTATGTCTTGGAAGCCTGACGGGTCCTACGCGCTGGTAGGAGGCACGTCCGGTATCCTGTTCAAGTATGATGGTGTCAAGGTCACGATCATATCGAACGCGTCAACGACCATTCTCTCTATCAACTGGCAGCCAAGCGGTAGTTACGCGCTCTTGGTCGGTAAAAGCGGGCTGGCGCTGACATACGATGGAACAACCGTCCGATCGTTCGCTACTGGAACAACGTTCGACTTGAACGCGGCGGCATGGAATCCGAATGGCGCGTACGCTTTGATAGGCGGGCTCAACCGGACGCTGTTACGATCAACACGAGCATCGTTCCTCCGAGCAATGCTATACGTGCTATCTCGTTCAACCAGGCTGGGACCATGGCGTTGCTGGCTGGGGATAACGGGATGATGCTCACGTGGAGTGGTTCGACACTGACAATGCTTACAACGTTGACTTCCAGCTACCTCTACTCTATCAGCTGGTCTCCAGCAGGGACAGCGTATATTGTCGGGGGCTCTGGAATAGTACTAACCTACACGAACGGGACTCTGGCGAAGCTCGCGACATCACCGGTTACCACGACTCAGTATAGAGGAATAGCCTGGAAACCACAGTAGGCAACCGAATTCCGCTTCCGGGCCTTCACCGTAGAATGGGGACCTACCGCTCTTGCGTTCCGAGTTGCGGTCGCTAAGACCCCCCTGATTAAGACGTCTCTCGCTGTTTGGAGTCGATTCTATGCGAGTCTCGCGATTCAGGGCTTGGTCCGGGCTTAGATGAGAGGGCGAATCTAGCTGGGGTCAAGAACGGTTTCCTAGGCAAATTAGGGACAGGACACCGGAATCGAAAACAGGGCTGATAATGGGTGATTTCGCGGTCGGTGGATGTACAGGCCAAGTGCCGGGCGTGGGAAAAGTCGACCACCCTCGGGGGTCGCGAAAAGCATGCTTGTTTTTTGTGAAAGGGGATAGTTACAGAAAGAGAATGTTGGTGGCGCGTTAGGCTTTGGCGTAGCCTCGTCTGTGAAACTCCGGACGCAATGTCATGGAAGCTTCGACGCAACCCATCTCAGAGCGCGTTGTAGCCCTTTCCTCAGCTGTCTCCCACAAAGCTGTATGGTATCGAAGAGAATATCACAAAAATGAGCCTGTCGAAACTTCCTCGTAGGTGAAAGAAGAGGGAAGTCCAACCTGTTATTTGGGCCGGTTTAGTTTCCTAGGTGAAGGTGAACGTTCCCGAATAGGTGCCACTGACATTCACGATGCCCGCGATAGTCCCGTGCCCATGTAGGTTCGACAGACCGCCGCTGCCGGTAAGGATTGTAAATTGTCCTTGGAAGCTGGTGAATCCTGTGATCTCGGCTGAGAAGCTCATCTGGAAACTTCCTGCTACTCCGTTGGCCGTGCCGGTAAACGTTTGCATCCCATGGAAAACTCCGCTTCCGGTGGACAGATCTATTACCACCAGGGCTGTGCCGAGCGTTGTTCCCACAAATAAGCCTGTGAGACTAAGAGTAAAGGTCTCCTGGATGATCGCAATCCCGTCAACAAGACTTGTAACCGAGCTGATAACTGTCGTCGAGAACGGACCGCTACCGCTGATAATCTGCGTCGCATGGACCGTGGGGAGAACGAGTAGGGGTACTAGAAGGAAGAATACGGATCCAAAATTTTTTACTATCCCTTTCACCTCCCGCATTTTGAGTTCGGTTCTCTTATAGCCCGCCTCTTCAGCGCTGCACCAACCATTCGCGGTGCCTGAAAACTGGGCGGATGATAGGTGACAGACGGCTTGGAAGTGTCCATGATGAGATTTCTTAAGACTTTTTGGAGCTTCTCATACTCTTGAGGAGGTCTGTATAGGAGGCGAAATAGGCCCTGATAGTTTGCACTTGTAAGGAATTTTCCGAAACGCTTAGAAATTACTTGGAGGTGTAGAATAGGCCTGAGTCTTTCGTAGGGTGTTTTCACGGAAGGATGGGTTTTCCGTATTTGACAAGCGGGATCTGTTTTGCGATCCCAGATAGGCTTCTGGTCTTATCGCCTGGCTAGGTGGCGACGCTTGCTCGGAGAATTCATTGCAATTATGTCGAACAGTATGCGTCTGTAGTTTATCGTCAAGGCTCTTGCATAGAAGGGTCCTTCGATGCTCATTTCCTTGAATTCGTGGCCTTTTCTTTCGTGTGGGCCGAATCTTTCGAACGATAAGCAGTTTTCGAGGTATGGCTTGAGCTTGATTGGATCAGCGTCTACCACGACCTCTTTGAGTATGGGTCTCTTCTTTGACGCACTGAGCAGGTCATTGAGTGCTTCTCTAGCTGCTTCATGGTTCTTCCACGCTTCCTCCACGAATCCGGGGAAGAGTCCGTTCGCGACCAGCTTCGAGACGAATAATCCGTCGTTGTCCTCCGAGTAGCCTTTGAGAAGGTGCGCTTTGACGTTAAGCTCATTTGTTCTGTCGAAGCCGTACAGGAACTGGCGAGACTTGCGTTCCATGTCTGATCTATAAGCATGATTGAGCGAGTCGCCGAACGAACCGCTGGCTAGGAGCCACCTTGCCATGTCATAATCTCCGGAGATTAGAGCGCTGGAGATCATGTGTGCAAAGTCAGGCTCGTATGGGATTTCGCTCATCAAGAGCCCCTTCCATGTAGTCTTACGTTGCCGGTCTATTGCTCCAATCTCGACGAGCCAGTTCTCTGCAAAGGCGACCTCGCGATGATCCACCTTCGACATGAACTCGAGCTCGGAGAGTTTGAGGCCATACTTTGACATGAGGAGCACCAAGTCGAACGGGGTCTCGGTTTCGAGAGCCTTGCGCACGGGTATCGGATTGATCTTCTTCGGAAGGGGCGCATCACTTAGGATGACGGCTCGGCCTGGCTTGAAGCGTCCGATTCTGCCTATCATCTGTAATAGAGAGTTGTTGTCTATACTCGTGTAGTGTAGCGTTTTTTGACCTAGCTTGTCCTTGCTGTCAATTACGTCATCAAAAATCAGCACGTTGTCCACGTAGATGTTCACGGAGGAAGCGATCACGTTTGTTGCAAAGATTCTCAGATTCTTGTCAAGCTCGGCTCGGCGCTGGATCCTGTTGACTTCCGAGCCTTCAAGGCCTCCGTGAATATAGACGCCCCGATAGCTGCTGGCATACTTTTCGACTAGCCGCCTCGTGGGGAGGAAGACTAGCCAGGACTCGTCACGGGGCTGCGAGTAAAGATAGCGGTCTAGAGTTTTGAACATTCCATTTAGGTCGAATGCAAGCTCCACCTCGAGCGAGACGTGGTATCTGCGACCGCTCATTCGGTAAAGATTCGAGATGCCTAGGAAGGATAGGAACTCCTTCGGGTCGATTGTGGCGCTCATGACCCTGAACAGGTTCCTTGCGCTGGCTTCCTGCTTCTTTGCGAGCGACATGCACAGTTCCAGCTGAGAGGACATCTGATGGCTTTCGTCAAAGTAGATCGAAGAATCATAGATCGCGTTCTCGGCTAGCATTCTTAGCAAGACGCCGTCTGTGACTATCTTGATCTTACCACTAACATTGATCTGAGTGTCCTTCGTAATGACAGCCAGCTCATCTCCCAGTTCTGGATGAAGCGCCTGGAGAGAATAGAAGAGAGCATTACAGCTGGCTCTCGAGGGCTCGCGGATGACAA
>VBAX01000132.1:0-3306 GCA_005883075.1 Candidatus Bathyarchaeota archaeon
CAGTATCGAGAAGCACAGGGTTAAGGTTGTTGATGAATTCTCTGATGTCTGGCTTGTCCTTTTCAAACGTCAAAGTCGGCGTTGCCGTGGGTCCGTATCTGGTAACCGCACCGTCCCACTCTCTGTCAGCATGGGTGGCTGCGAAAGGCACGCCTTCTTCTTGAAACGTGTACACCTTCCCATTAATTACTGAAGGGGAGGTGTAGAATTTGCCTGCTACCGGAAAGGCAACGAAGTCGCCGCCTAAGCCAAGTTGTTTCGCGAACGAGAGCGTGTACGAGCCCGCGGCGACCACGACATATCGGGCCGAGAAACCTCCGCCGTTGGAAATGTGGATTTCATAGCTGTCTGAGACATCTTCAATTCGTTCCACTCTCGTGTTGAACTTGACATGGATTTTCTTGTCTTGATGCTTGCGTGCGTTGTCTTCAAACGATCTCGCCAGCTCGCCAAAATCAACCATGTCTGCCTGCAGTTTGATTATTCCTATCTCTTCGTCCTTCTTCCGCCCTCTCACAACATACGGTTCCAGTTTCGCGATCTCTTCCTTGTCTTCCATTAATTCTGCATAAGGGAAGACTGGCTTGACCGTGTCGTGGAATTTTTTCCTTAGATAGTCTTTCTCATTCTTTCCCACTGCAAGGACCATGCCGCTTTTCGTGCGCTTGAGAATGTCATGCCCACGTCCGTACTCGCTGTTCGCGTAAGACGGGATCATGTCAGAATATCGTTTTATTGTCTTCATCACTTCAGGCGTGTAGTTGAGCTCGCCGCCGAAGGGATGGCGAGTCTGACTGTTTGTTCTCCTATCGGATGCGATCTGGCCGGCACTGTTTTCCTTTTCCAGAAACAATAGACTCTGCAGGTTGGTGAATTCTGCGAGCAAGAATCCCGTGGCGGTTCCTACCGCACCCATGCCTATGATTGCAACGTCGTAAACATCTCTCATCGGTCATCAATATGAACGGAATCTTGTTCTGAAGGATCGGAAGGAACATCCCCCGTGATTCTTAGCGGTCTAGGACTGGTAGGTAGGCCTCTCTCCAATGGAGTTATTCATCGATGAATACTGAGGCCCGATGAGATTCAGGCATGAACGCGTATACTTTGTTAGCGTCCGGTTTGTAGGCGATGGTGTGCGCCCCAAGTTCAGTTCTGACAGTTTGGACAAGCTTCATGGTGTCCGTGTCGAAGACATCGATGACTCCGGGCTCTCCGACGGCCACGTAGAGGTGGTGCAGCCGTGAATTGTAGAATATTACATCAGGTGGACCACTCAAGTCCGAAACTCGGGACACTCTCCCTGAATCTAAATCGACTGTGAATAGGCCGCCTTGGTCACAAGCGCAGAAGAGCCTCCGATTCTCCAAGTCAATGTCGAGCCCATGAGGACCCGTAGCGGGAATATCGTAGCTGGCGGTTATTCCGTCCGGGTCTTTGCTTTCGATAGCCACTATCTGTGGGGGCTTGGAAATGTTGACGTAAAACCGGTCCATTTTGTTGTCGAAGACAGTCCACCGTGTTCTTCCCGGCACAATAATGTCGGCAGCTAGAATCTTCTTCCTTGTCTCAACTACTGAGACGGTGATTGGAGCTGGGTCATCCTGTCTGGATACGTTTGCAGCGAGAAGAGTGTCGCTTGAAGGATCGAAGGCCAATCCGTTGGGAAAGCCTCCCACCTTCACTTTCTCCAGCTTTCCCTCTCGACCATACGGAAACAATCCAACGGTTTTCTCGCCACGGTTAGAGGTGAACACCAGGTCCTTCTCGTTGGAGACTAGTACGCCAGCTACGCCAGGAAGGTCAGGAATAGAACGAAGATACTTGTCGTTATGGGAGTCGATTACGTCCACTGCGTCATTCGAGGTATGAGCAACAAAGAGCGTCCCTGACTTGACGTGGACGGCGGCATGGTCGAAGCCGCCCTTCTTCTCGTGTTTCGGTAGCTCTACGTAGCCGACGTGTTTGAGGCTGAAATCGGGGACCTACCTTGCAGGCTGCGCGACGTTGTACTCTAGCTTCTGGGTTCCTTCCGTTTTCAGCTGGCAGTACTTGTACAATGCATCGTAGGTAGGAAACTGTAGTCGCATGTTGTCGAAATCGTCCTTTGCAAGGTTTCGGAAACCATGCGCTGCGGCCTCTAGGCCCGCGGACTCGGGCGGCGGGTTCGGAATCTTCGCGTCAGCTCCTCTCACAATTTTGGCGAGTTCCAGAAGGGCTGGGTCTGTTAACTTGTACTTTTTGATGATGGCGTCGAAGCTGACGCGCTCTTCGCCGTTCTCTTTGTAGTGGGTGAGTTCTACGCCCTTCGCATCATAGGCTATTGCCCCAGTGTCTTTGACGACTTGTGGAATCGTCTCGGGCGGGACGAATAGGAATTCCGGGTTCTTGTCAACGAACTTCTTGATCAGCCAGGGACAGGCGATCCTGTCAACTTTTGCCTTCTCACGTGTAACCCATTTCATATATTTCACTACTGGACGGATTCGCTCCTCCTTCAACACTTCACGTATAAAGCTGACTAGCGCTCGCATTGCAACCTCAGATTCCTCGAACGAATCAAAGGGGGCGAGTTTGTTTGATTTCCGTTCTTGGACCTAGAGAAACCGAACTTTCTTCTGGTGCTCCCTAGAAGAAAAGGGGGCTGTCAGGGGGAGAACGTTCTTGTCGAAAAGCGAGACGACCGCCTGCATCTTGACCTAACCATCTCTCCCACAGCTCCTCACGTTTGCGCACTCATTATATTCTAGGATAACGTCGAGCCGTAAGGCCGAGCGCAGTCTGTAAATGGCAGTCAGGGATGAGATTCGCAGACTGAGAAGCGGGGACTCTTACCAATCGGTCTAAAGATGTTCAAGACTTGAGTTGGTCAAAAGCCGTTTTCTTCGAGCCTGACGAACGACTGATTCATGAGTTCAAGCTCGGAGCAAAGATGAGTCTCGATAGCGGGGTTGTCGTCGTCACGAATAACAGAATCTTGGTGATTCAGAATCAGGGGAAAGCTATCCGCAACTACAAGCTCTTGGCAGAGACACATCATGAGCACGTTAGCGGAATCTCCGAAGAAGGAATAATGAACAAGAAAATCACCGTCAAGACAACCGACTCCCCAACCGGAAAATTCTGGTTCTATATGTCGTCAGACACCGCACTTTTCCAACAAATTGTAAACCACCAGAGACAGACTCGATTACAACGTCTACAGTACCAAGCGTCGCAACGCAACACCTACACGGTGATCCAAAAAGTCGAGAAAGCGCCTCTCCTCAAGTGTCTTTGGTGCAAGCATCTGATTCCCGAGGGGGC
>VBAX01000132.1:3499-4007 GCA_005883075.1 Candidatus Bathyarchaeota archaeon
AAGCTGAGCTTCTGGTGTCTCAGAGGAGGGCCTCTCCCCGCCCCGGCAGCGCGGTTAGGGTTGTGTATTACGGGACCTGACTTTTTTGAGCATGATACTTTACTCCGCTTGCATAGTAGAAGAGAGTTGCCGTATTCGAGATGTTAATGTTGATTCCCTCTTGGAGGAAGCACTTAATGATCTCCTCGGATGAGTAGAAGTGTTTGATTATCTTGAACTCTCTACCGTTGATTAGGGATCGTCGAGCAATCTCCCCGCATGGAGGGTCCATGACCTCGCGTATGAGGCCTTCTCTTCTCTGGTCGGCAAAGAATACTCTGCCCCCAGGTTTCAGACACCGGGCCACCTTCGAGACGAAGTCGTCCAGCTTGGAAGCTGGCACGTGCGAAAGCCAGAATGAAAATGTCACCGCATCGTAGCTCATATCGGGAACCCAGTCGTAGATGTCCGCTACGATGTACCTCACCTTCGGGTTCCCCGTGAGTCTCGACCTGCTCCTTTCATGCAT
>VBAX01000132.1:4018-6236 GCA_005883075.1 Candidatus Bathyarchaeota archaeon
CAGCTCCTCCGTCCAGATGCCCGTGCCTGACGCGATTTCTAACACGTCACCTGAGAGCCCGCTCGAAGCAAGAGCTTCGATCAAGATCCTAGCCTCATCGAACCAGGAAGCTTCGGGCTCGACGCCTTCTTCGTATTGACCGGTCCGATGAGCCCAATCAGAGTACTGTGATGCTCTCTGACGATAGTACTCCTTCGTCTCCTCAACCGTGTGATCCAGTTCTTTGGAGTGGCTCTTCCCCATTGACTCACTCCTCCCGCTGCTCTGGGTTTCGGCTAATTGAAGATTTGATTGGCCGATCTTCGCTATGCAGTTTGTGCGGGCCCGACGGATGTTTAGATTGATTCTCGGTCTTATCGCCTCGCTTTATGGCGGCGTGGTAGGTGGCGACTCAGCTTTTCTTTCGAAGGGACGATCTAGCAACGTCTTGGTAGCGAGTGCTTATGGTTTTGGAGCGGGAATTTTCTAAGGCTTTGAATCTGTCGATCTACCCAGGGGCTGTGTTGCGGGAACCGCAATTTCTACCTCTTTCCATATGCTCACGTCTTTCGTTTCTTTAATGTAGAGCGTGCCGATTATGAAAGTGGCTAGAGCAACTCCGATCGGATAAATCAACCCGGCTAAGATGCTGCCGGTCGCGACGTTGATGGCGACTACTAAGACGGGAGTGAAACCGCCAAACTCCCCGTTCCCCAAGTGGTATGGCAGAGATAGGGATGTGTACCTTGTCCGGCCTGGGAACATCTCTACGAGAAGTGCTGCGATAGGCCCGTAGACCATTGTAACATAGACTACCTGAATCAGTACGAGAAGAATTAGGGCAGGGACATTGAAGCTCGCCGCGTCGGAGAAGTATGACATCGCAACGTAGAGGGGGTAGTAGGTCACTGCTGCGAGTAGACACCCTGCCATGATTATCTTTTTTCGACCTATTCTATCCGATAACCGGCCGAAAAAGATGAACAATGGAGTACCGAGGGCGAGAGCCGTCGCAATAATTGCATAGGAGGTCACTTTGTCAACTCCTCGAATCGTTTGTAAAAAGTAGAGCGCATAGAATTGTCCAGTGTACCATACCACGGCCTGCCCGGCAGTGGCGCCGAACAGAGCGAGAAGAATGAGACGCCAATTTCTTCCAAGACTTTCTCTGATCGGGGATGTCGCCGTTCTTCCCATTTCTTTGAGTCTGGTGAAGAGCGGTGTTTCTCGGAGCCGCCATCGTATGTAGAGCGCCGCCGCGACGAGAACAGAGGAGAGGAGGAATGGTATCCTCCATCCCCAGTCTGCGAAAGCCACCGTTCCGAGGCTAAGACTTGTCGCGAGTATTACGATCAGTGAGAGAAAGAGGCCGACTGTAGCGGTTGTCTGGATATAGCTAGTCCAGTACCCACGTTTCTTATCGGGTGAATGTTCGGCGACGTATATTGCTGCGCCGCCGTATTCCCCGCCCAGAGCGAGCCCTTGTAGCATGCGGATGAAAAGGAGAATCGCTGGTGCTAGAATGCCGATGGCTTGGTAGGCCGGGAGGAGGCCTATGACGGTCGTCGCGGATCCCATAATGGTGATGGTCAGAAGGAACGCGTATTTGCGGCCTATCTTGTCGCCCAGCCTCCCGAAGACGAGCGCTCCGAAGGGCCTTACAGCAAAGCCGGCTGCAAAGGTCCCGAGGTAGAGTATGAGCGATGTTCCGAGTGTCTTTGATGGGAAGAACACGGGCGCGAGGAAGACTGCGAGAGAGCCGAAGATGTAGAAATCGTACCATTCTATGATCGTGCCCATGGAGGAGGCCGCAACTATGTAGCGCATACTCCAAGTACGGCTTGTACCTGAAGAGAAGGGAATCGATGGGGTGGACAGGCTATTCGATGGTTTCGCGCTTTTGTCCATATACTTTGACTGATAAATCGAGTTTAGGCATCGCGGTGATAAGCTCGACGTACACTTTTGATCACGGCCAACATTTGTCTCAACCATTAGTATTCATTTGTAATCTACCAAATTACCTAGGGATTGCGAACGTTCGCCAGTCGGACATGACAGGCTAGGAATAATCGAGTTTTCGATTTGTGAGTGCCGATAACTTAGTGTCCGATCTTTCTTTATCCTGTTCGGCTAGGTATTCATTTTACAGTATACCTTTTTCTGTAAATTTGTGTCTTTTCGTTTTTTGGTTTTCCACAAAAGCAAGGAATAAGAACTCAACGATCTTTGAATCCGA
>VBAX01000061.1 GCA_005883075.1 Candidatus Bathyarchaeota archaeon
TTGGCCCTCGCCTGCGATATCCGAATAGCCTCGGAGGAGGCGGGCCTGAAACAAGCCTTCATCGGGATGGGCTTGGTACCCGATTCAGGAAGTAGCTACTTCCTAACGCGAATGATCGGTCCCGGAAGAGCCCTGGAACTCATCATGACAGGAAAAACAATACCCGCGAAAGAAGCTGAACAGCTCGGCCTCATCAACAAGGTCGTCCCAGCCACTGAGCTTGACAAGTATACTGACGAGCTTGCCCACCGGCTCGCAACCGGCCCAACCAAAGCACTGGGGCTTTCGAAGCGAATCGTGAACCGAGTATCAAGCCTCGAACTTCCCGAAGCCCTAGAGTATGAAGCGTACAATCAAGACATCGCTGGACGAACCAGCGACCATCTCGAAGCCGCCAAAGCCTTTCTAGAAAAACGCCCGCCCAAATTCTCAGGTAAATGAGACACGGCACCTTCTCCGGGTTTCACGTTTAAGTAACAAGCTCCCCAATCGCGAGCTGAACAACTGTGCCGGGAAAGGACAAGAAACGGCCGAAACTGGACCTCAACATCTTCCCCGGAAACTGGACTGTTACGAACGACCGGATGTTCAAAGCCTTTGACCTCTCCTTCGCCCAGAACTGGAACCCGGCCACCTTCCCCTGGGATGAACTTGACCAGAAGAATTTCGACTCGAAGGAACGAATAGCACAAGCCTACTGGATGTCAAAACTCGCTCTCTTCGAAAAATCCGGAATCGGGGCCTTCGGCTTCGGAGCAGTAAGAGCCGCAGAACTGAACATGGAAGACCCCACGAAAAAAATGCTTGCCTCCATCACCTACGATGAGTGCAGGCACGACGAGGTCTGTCGCAGAGCCTGCGACAAGCTCTGCCCTAACTGGCCATACGGATACAAGCCGCAATCAGATTTCGAATCAAGGGCCTTGCGAAACATCAAGGCCCTCTACGAAGACGGTAGACGGTACTGGGAGGGATTCCTAAAGGCATGGGAATACCTACCGCCTGAAATTCTGTTCGCAGGGTTCTTCTTCGCCGAGATAGGCGCGGAAACGATCTTCAACGCGATGCGCCAGACCAGCAAACTCGGAATCTACCAACAGACCTTCCGGAACATTACACGAGATGAGACACGCCACCTTGTAGCCACAATGGCCCTACTCCGCGCCATGGCCGAGAAGTTCTCTGAAGAACAAAAGATGACGATTACCCGCCAGATGAAACAGGGATTCATCTTTCTCTCACCCCTCCTCTACCAGCACAAGCCCGAGTTCTGGCATCTCCCCGCAGACTTCGACAAGGTTGACCAAGAAATGGAGGAAGCCGCACGAGACGCGGGACTGGGCGTACTCACGCTTGAAGAGAAGGTGAGGTTCTGGAAGGAAGCGATCGAGAAGAAACGTTCCGAGATCGAAGAAATGGGAATCAAAGTACCCGCCATACCCGAGCTCGGAGTTGAGGGCGAGGTGGTTCAGGTTAAGAAGAACGAGACTATTGCCACTAGCTTCTAGCAAGTGTTGAAGATGACAAAGATCATTGTCCTATTCGGACAACCGAAGGACCCGAAACTGTTCGATGAGCAATACTGGAAAGACCATGTTCCGATGGCGAAGGCGATGCCGGGTCTGAAGAAATACACGGTTCACAAGGTCGTCGGGGCACCGCGAGGAGAACCCGCTTACTACCAAGTTGTCGAGCTGGAATTCGAGGACATGGACAGCCTGAAGAGAGCATTGGAGAGCCCGGCGGGACGCGAATCAGGTCGGCATGGAGTCAAGATTGCTACGGGTGGCATAACTTTCCTTTACGCGGAATCAAGAGACGCGATGCCCTAGAACGATAACGGGCAGCTCTGTTTCATCTGAAATATCCGTCGAAAACGTTCTTCTAGTCAAGACCGGACAAGTCTAGGACAGGAGCGTTTGAATTTCTGAGCCGGATCGGAATCATCGGAGTTGGACACTCAAAGTTCGG
This sequence comes from Candidatus Bathyarchaeota archaeon, assembly GCA_005883075.1. GTDB lineage: Archaea > Thermoproteota > Bathyarchaeia > 40CM-2-53-6 > 40CM-2-53-6 > 40CM-2-53-6. The sequence goes on from VBAX01000061.1 coordinate 1,972, forward strand.
AAAAAGGAGCGACGCGTCCCTCCGGGAGTTGGCGTTCGAAGCGTACAGCTCTGCTCTAGATGATGCCGACATTGAATCCTCGGAAATCGACGGTTCCGTAGTTTGCTCTGCAACCCACTACGACAAGCAACGGTCGCCCGCAGGTGTCGTTGCGGAATATCTCGGACTCAATCCCCAGCCAACCTTCAATGTTGAGGCGGCCTGCGCCTCCAGCGCTGTCGGCCTCCGGACGGCTTGGGCATTGATCTCATCAAAACTCCATGATGTAGTCGCAGTTGTGGGGGTGCAGAAAATGACTGAACTCTCTTCGGAGGAGATTCAGGAACTTATGGGCAGAGCAGGGGATGTCATGTGGGAGTCTCCCTTCGGGACAACAATGCCTGCATACTACGCGATGTACGCGACCGCCCACATGGCAAAGTATGGAACCACAGAGGAGCAGATGGCGCTTGTCACGGTGAAAAACCGAAAATATGGAATGAAAAACCCGAACGCCATGTTCCAGAAACCCATCAGCGCCGAGGAAGTCCTCAAATCGCGACCCGTGTCCGCCCCGCTGAAACTCTTCGACTGCTGCCCAAACGCGGATGGTGCAGCATGCCTCATCATCGCAAACGCAGAGAAAGCAGGCAAGCTGACAGATACCCCTGTATGGGTTGCCGGTCTGGGTCTCGCCTCGAGCCCCATGTCGCTCGCGGGACGTAAGGGTCCACTGACCAGTTTCGAGGTCACGAAGAACGCAGCTAAAGCCGCATACAATATGGCGCGAGTAGGTCCGAACGATGTAGATGTTGCTGAGGTGCACGACTCGTTCTCGATCACCGAGATTCTGAACTATGAAGACCTCGGATTCGCCAAACCAGGCGGGGGAACCAGACTCCTCGAAAAAGAGGAAACCGAACTAGGAGGAAAGATCCCCGTAAACATCGATGGAGGACTGATCTCGAAAGGCCATCCTGTGGGTGCCACCGGAGCCTCTCAACTCTTCGCCTTGACAAAACAGCTCAGAGGCGAAGCAGGCTCAACTCAAGTCGACGGCGCGAAGATAGGGCTCGCTCAGAACATCGGAGGAATAGGCATGTACGCCGCCGTGACGATCTTGAAGGCGTAGCCTGGTTGGGTTTCGAAAAGTTTGGCAGATTCGGCTACGTCTCCCAGACCAAGATCAACACTCTGTTATCCTATCTGGAAAAAGGGCAGATAGCCGCGACCAAGTGCAAGAAGTGCCGGAGAACATACTTTCCACCAAGAGCCGACTGTCTGGACTGTCGCCACAGCACAATAGAATGGGTCGTGCTGGACGGGAAGAGCAGCCTTATCACTTTCACCCAAGTTTTCTTCGCACCACCCGCGTTTCAACCGGAAACCCCGTACCTCCTAGGGCTTGCACAGCTCACGAATGGGCTTCGCGTTTTCGCGCCTATCAGTCCCGCAGTGGACAAGGAGCAACTGAACCCGGGCGTCGAGCTGAACCTGAAGGTCGCAAAAGGCTCACGTAACAACCTGTACTACTGGCTTGAATAAAGAACACGCGAGTCCCCTTTCGGACCTATTCGAGCCGAGGTAATCGGAGATCATCGCCTGCCGTTCGATAGCCAAGCTTCATGGCCAAGGGAGGGCGTCTCTTGTGTTCGGACTTCAACCAGCGTTCTCGAACCTTCTTGACCAAAGTCAGCTTCAACCCTGTCTCCTCAACGATCTCCTCAGGTGTCATCCACCTCTCAAGGCCCCAAAGAATCCTGTCTAGCTTCTCATAGCTAAGCCCCAGCTCTTTCTCCGCTGTCTGACCTGGCCACAGCTCAGGGCTGGAAGCTTTCACGCGAATCCGCTCCGGGATGCCCAAGTGTCTAGCCAAGCTACGGACGGACGTCTTGTAGAGATCTGCCAGTGGCAGTATGTCGCAGGCTCCATCTCCGAATTTTGTGAAGTAGCCTAGCATGATCTCACTCTTGTCGCCGGTTCCCACGACCAGACCACGCTCGGTGTTAGCATGGTAGTAGAGGACCATTGCGCGGAGCCTCGCCTTGACGTTGCCCCATGGTATTCCTTTAGCCATCCTTGCGGCTAGAGCGTTTCGAGAGGTTTCGACAATCGGGGTAATGTCGATTATTTTGAAGCGTATCCGAAATTTCGATGCAACCAATCTTGCATCTTCCAGAGCCCTATCATTCCTCGTCTCCTTCTCCGGCAAACTTATCCCGAGAACCCGCCTGCCCCCGAGAGCACGTGCACAGAGCACCGCAGCCACACTAGAATCCAGACCACCAGAAATGCCGAGGACAAGGCAGCGCGCACCCGCTTCTTCCAGGTGAGTCGTAAGAAATCGTTCAAGCCGACTTACTGTTTCTTCCGGGTCCCGAATGGCGAAAGGATCATCGCCATACCTAGAGGACATGATGTCCTCAACGTTCAAGCCCGTGTAATAAGCCGAGAGGACCTAGCTAGCTCACGATACGTGAGCCGCGATCTTCCGAGGCGAGGTTCTTGAACAATGGCAGCATCCGGTCCATCGTAACCCATCGCTCACTCGCGAACGAAGCTTCGCTCGCAGCTTCCTGAACAATATTCTTCAAGTCCCGAGGCGTGACAACGTACTGCTCGCGAACCGTGATTCCACGTTCAGGGATCGATGCCTCGTATAATTGTTTCCTAGACCTAATCGTCCTCCAGATATCCGCGAAGGCCTCGTCAGTCAGTCCTCCACGATAGTTCGAAACTGACGGATCCAGCTCTACCTTGGAGCAGTAAAAGTCCAATAGTCTCTTCACTTCCTCCATCGTTCTAGGTGGCGGAACATAGATGATCCGCTTGATCCTATCCAGAAGAGCTTGATCTATGACGCTGGGATAGTTGGTTGCAAATATCACGGACACGTTTCTGTTGACATGGAACCCCTCTCCCAACTCGGTAAGAATCTGGTTGAGCATTCCCTGAACATCCCTACCCGCGTCAGTCGTCGCCTCCATCCGCGCACGACCGATAGCATCAGCCTCGTCGATGAAGAGAACAGTAGGGGAGGACTCGCGTGCAAGCTTGAAGACCTCCTTGACGTTCTTCGCTGACTCACCCAGCCATTTTGATACGATCTCGTAGCTCTCTATCTTGAGGAAGCTTGTCTCTTGACCTCTCTGGCCGATAGTCCCGGCAACAGCCTTTGCCATGTACGTCTTACCAGTCCCAGGTGGGCCGAACAGTAGAATGGATCCTGCCTCTTCCAGCATCCTTGGATCCCGAATGATCGCCTCGCGTCGAGCTCGGACCTGAGGGTCAAGTATCCACTCGACAGCCTGCCTCAGACTATGCAACTCTTTTTCCAAGCCGACAACGTCTTCATAGAAGACCTTCGGCGATTTTTCTACTTGATATTCTAAGAGTGAGCGCTCGCGTAAACGCTCAATTACGTCGACAATGACCCCCTTCGTTGGAGAGAGGACCGCGTCCACGTCGGTCGACACTTTTTCCCTTATCTCGGGCGGTATGCTAACCTGGAACGCTTGGCCGCCTGATAGCCGAACCAGCGCCATGTCCCCCGTGACCTCCTCTATGGTCCCGATGGGACGCATACCCTGCTTGAGCTCTTCCATCAGATTATGATATCTACGGAGCTCAGTCTGAAGATACTCTATCTGTCTCTCCTTTCTAGTCAGTTCCCTTTCGAGGTCAAGTGCAGGAGGATATTCTGGCGAGTTCTGCTCGGCCATGCAGCTTCTGAACTATGATATCCTTTCGGAGAATAAATAGATATGGGCTTGCCAGGCCTGTCATCTTTGTGGTCTTTCACGTAGAGACCAAATTCGAGACTCAACAAAACCCCGTTCTCAAGGACTCGAGAATGGCGAACAGTTCGAGAAAAGTGGGTGAACTATTGCAAGAAATTGAGAACGCGGTTCCGGCTAACCGCCAACCATCGTGCCCATGCTCGGTCTCCTTCGCAGGAACCCGAATCGCGGAGACTGAAGCTGAATACCTATTCCGCTTATGATATCGAAGCGTACGAGCCGTGGGATGATCTGGCGACGATCCATTTTCCTGACGAGCAGATAGCGACGCAGTACCTGGTGCTCTTCTACCATTCGCAACTCTACGACTCCGTCCACGAGACTCTCAACCTTGTGAAACAGTTCGGGCTGCACACTTCCCGTTGAGAGGGTGGCTATCATTTTTCCTCCCACCTTCTTGACTTTCGCGGCGATACTCTGGATGAAACTGACGGCATGTTTAGGCTCAGCTTCGCTGAAAATCGGCATCAACGAGTCAAGTATGATGGTCACCTGGTGATTACCCATCTTTTCCATTACAGAGGTCAAGTGAATGCTAACATTGGTCAAGTCGAACGGTTGCGGAACCACCCCCTCGGTAACTCCAGCGGTTGCAGAGTAACAATCAATGATGCCCAGTTTGTTGAGCAACTGGTACTTCCTCGGGTCCCAGCCAAACTGGCTCATTCTCTCGAGAATGTTCGAAGGAAACGTATCGTACGTGACTATGATACAAGGTCTCGACCTTTGAAGCTCCTCGTAGAGGATTTGCTGGGCAAGAGTCGTCTTTCCACTACCCGGATCGCCTGTGATCAACACAGAAGAAGAGTCGGGCAGACTGCCCCCTATGAGCTGGTAGAATCCTTTGAAAGGCGCAGACCTAGTCTCCAGCTGTGATTTCACCTAAAGCAAGCTAAACGTCGAAAGCTACTATTTTCCGTCAAGGCCGTTCAGGCGTATGAATGGGAAGTGTAACCGATCCTCCCATCAAAGAGTGACCAAGCTCGTGAGGCAGTTAGAAAGCGCCCCGCAGAACGTCCGATAGGTCAATAATGTTGACATGTGTTGCAATAGGCACTGCGAAAGGCTCGGACTGCGAACTTGAACTAGTCTAGCTCGCTTTCAAAATGGCTCGTTTCGATTTTTAGGCGGGAATGTAGCTCTAGTAGTTTCATCAACGTCGCAATGTCGTCGAGGTCTTCGGCCGTGTCCATCAGATTGGGGTTTTCCCCTTTCATCTCGCCCCGACGCACGCGGTTTCTAATCGGCTACTAGTATAAGGATTATCATTCTCACAAAGTATTGGTCGGTGCTAGTACAAAACCGCGCGAAAGAGAAAACCACGAAAACGGGATGGCAGAACTAAATGTTTGGAGGCGGCGGCGGCCTTCGCACCTTGACCGCCAAAAGAATTAGGAAAAGCGCCACCCCGAAGATGGTCAATAGTACGATGGCTGAGACGACAGGCGCAGAAGTAGTGCCACCTACGTTTAGTGTTACAGTGCTGACTGAAGCGACGGAGGCGTCTTCCGACCATGTTCCCTGGTCTTGACCCTGGTAGAGAACGTGCGCTGAATATGGCCCGATGGGGACATCGCCGAGTTGAACTGTTCCCTGACCGTTGGTCGTGAACGTCCTGCTCGTTGCGTTGGCGAAGGTGATTGTTACCGAGGCCCCCTGAATAGGATTGTTCAGCCTATCGACAACTTTGACAGACGCCGGATATGCGCCCACCCCGACAACGGCAGAGGCTGAACCCGAGGCGAGGTCAAGCGCCACTGGGGTAAGCAACGCTCCTTGGTAGCCTTCCCAAGTCGCCGACGTAACTGTCCAGGAGGTCGCGGCCAGCCACTGACTAGAATAGGTCGAGGTTGTAACACTCGAACCTGCGCTCGACAATACGACAGACGTGGGACTTGGAACCAATGGTTGCCCCGCAGCATCTTTGAAGGTCAAAGTATACTGGAACTGCTTATCGAACTTGGCGGTGAAGGGCCCTCCATCCGATGGCCCTGTGTAGTTAAAGAGCATGATCGGAGTCTGCATCATTAGAGTAGGGGTCCACTGCAAACTGGAATGGACCCATTCATTCCAAACGTAACGTGCTCCTGAGGGCGCTGAAAAGGTTGTGTTCATAACGGTCAGCGTATGTCGAGTGTTGTTCGCGAAAGAGAATGTGTGTGGTAGAGAAAAGACCGAGCCTGTATTGTTGTCAAGCTCAACGTACACTGTCCCATCCGCAGCTGGCACAGTTGTGTCTGCTGTTAGACGGCAACTGGTAATGCAACCGCTGGCATGAACGTTGACGAGGAAGAGCGGGACAATCATGATTGAAAGCGCCAGGATCAGCAATGAGGCACGAGCCGTCTTCTTCAACAGAGATGCTCACTAACGGTGGAGGAAGATGGAACCCCATGCCTTAGGGCATCTTTAACCATAGTCAAACGGCGTAGGGTACAACCAGGCTTTTGAACTCCGGTGATAGGCAAACTGGTTCAAGCGATGCTCACGAGAACGCTTCAGTGTTATGCTGAGGCGTTGCATCGCTGTTCTAGAAGTTCAACGTCATATTGAGCGCCATTTCCCGAATTCTGAGTCCGGCAGATAGTGATGATTCTTGGGTCTCAAAAACGGCTAGCTCCGACATGAATAGAAAGTTACATATTGCGGCTGGGACGTCTATAGATCGACATGGAGCTTGGAGATCTTGAGGCGGCTGTCCTCGGGACAGTTGTCCGGCTTGGAAACGCTTCTGCCCGCCAAGTTGCCCAGGACCTTCATTCCACGCGCGGACTTGCCTATACTACGATCAGCACGACGCTTGATCGACTTTACAAGAAGGGGATCTTGGCGCGAGATGAGGCTGTTGGCAGAGGAGGATCCAGATACGTGTATCGCCTTCACTCGGAGGACAAGGTCAAAGGTCGAGTCGTGAAAGGATTCGTTGACAGGTTGCTCACCGCCTTTGGACCCAGCATAATCTCGACGTTGCACGACTACATGGACGAGATTCCAAAGGAGGACCTGAAGAGGCTGGAAGAAAAAGTTCGTAGGGAGTCCGGGCAACGATAAGCCTGGATCTGTACTCGGTCTACTTCCTTTCTACAGCGACCCTAGGAATTGTAGCATCCGTTTTCACGGTCCAAGTTGCTTGCTACGTCGCCTATCGATCCAGTGTGGGAAATCCCTCTCGAAGATCCAATCTCCTCTATCCGATCCTATCCTCTTCTGTTTTCTCTTGGTCGTTTCTTGGGACCAGCCTTGTGGTGTGCACGCTCTTCCTCAATATGTACGAGTGGCAACCACAACGAGTGATAAGACTCGTGTTTGGAAGTTCGCTGCTTGCATCTTTCGGAATCGTCTCTCTAATGTCCCTAGTTGCTCGAAGATACGCGTTCCCTAGAATCCTCGAAGGAATGATAGCCGGAGATTTCGCGGGCTCCAGACTCAGCGAAACATGCGCAGAGCTTTGCAAGAAAATGAACATCACCGGCGTCAACCTCAGAGAAGCAACGGTTGGCAACGCCTTTTGTTTGGATAATAAAGGACGGAAAGTTGTGGCCGTGTCTCCAGAACTGGTGAGTTCAATGTCCCCTGCGGAAGTGGAGGCTGTCATCGCTCACGAGCTCTCTCACTTGAAAAACAAGGATTCTCGGGAAAAAGGACTTGCTAGGCTGGCCAAATTTGCCTTTGTCTTCGATCCAGTGTTGCATCTGGTTGAGGCAGCAGTGCACAGAGAACGAGAGCTCTTAGCCGACCAGTCATCAGTGAAATACACCCAGAAGCCGTTAGCGCTCGCATCAGCTTTGTTGAAGGTTCATTCAGCCTTTCATGCCAGCTTACCTGGACCGGGGGCCGGATTGTTCGTGGGTCGCAAGGGGAAGGGTCTCCTGAGCAGGTATCCCGACCTTGATCAAAGGGTCCAAAGACTAATCGACATGGCCCGCGAGATGAAGACGCAAACGATTCTCGCCTGAGGAAACGCTCTTTTATAGCCTCACTGGGTTTGGATTGCGGAATTGACAGTTCAAATTCAGAAGTACAAGATGCTGATTGGCGGAGAGTGGAAGGACAGCGCAAATGGCGCTGTTTCATCGGTTCTTGATCCTTCGAACAACGAGGTTGTCGCCGAGGTCCCACGGGCTACAAAACAGGATGCGAAGGCTGCAATCGAGAGCGCGAAGACCGCGCTTCAGTCGGCCGGCTGGGTTGACATTGATCCCAGCAAGAGAGGGCGTCTTCTAACCAAGCTAACAACTTTAGTTAGAGAGAATTCAGAGCAGCTGGCAAGGCTTGAGACCCTGAGTGAGGGAAAGACTCTCCGAGAGTCCAAGGGCGACGTCGCATGGGCGGCCAGAGCGTTCGAGTACTGGGCAGGATTGGCAGACAAGGTTGAAGGAGAAACCATACCGGTTCCGCCGAAACGTCTGAACTATACTCTTCGAGAACCGTTAGGCGTAACGGTCCACATCGTCCCCTGGAACTATCCGATTGCGCTTGCTGCCAGAAGTTTGGCACCGGCAATTGCAGCAGGGAATACTGTTGTCATGAAACCTTCCGAGATTACACCTCTTACGGCGATCATGCTGGGAGATATAGCGCTCAAAGCAGGAATCCCCAAAGGCGTTGTTAATATTGTAACTGGATCAGGTGCTGAAGTCGGTGGAGCGCTTGTCTCGGATTCGCAAGTGGACGGGATAGTTTTCACCGGCTCCGCTGAGACAGGAACGCAAGTAATGGAGTCGGCCGCGAAAAATGTCACTAGGGTACTTTTGGAATTGGGCGGGAAGAATCCTCACATTGTCTTCCCTGACGCAGACTTGGCGAAGGCCGCTAAAAGTGTGAGGGAGGGCATTTTCACCAACGCTGGACAGATGTGCTGGGCTGGATCTAGAGCATTCATTCATGAGAGCGTATACGATGCTTTCGTAAAGGACCTCGTCGCAGAGACCCGAGCGATAAAAATCGGGCCTGGCACAGATGAAACCAGCGAGATGGGACCCTTAGCCTCAAAGTCTCGCCAAGACGTGGTTCTGGGGTTTGTCAAGGACGGCCTCGAAGAGGGGGCGACTCTTCTCTGCGGGGGGAAGAAACCATCTGACCCGAGACTGCAGAGGGGAAATTTCGTCGAGCCCACCGTTTTCGAGAACGTCAACGGAAAGATGAAGATCGGATGCGACGAGATCTTCGGACCCGTTCTAGGTATTACCAAGTTCAAGACTCTCGACGAGGTTGTCGCCATGGCCAATGAGACAGACTACGGACTCTACGGGGGAGTCTGGACGAGCAACTTGAAAGTCGCTCATGAACTCGCTGCTCGTCTCCAAGTCGGTGGACTAGCGGTGAACGAGTATCTGGTGACTTTTCCGCAGACCCCGTTCGGCGGCTACAAGAACAGCGGCATAGGACATGAAAACGGCATACGCTCATTAGAATTCTACACACGAACCAAGAATGTCTCGATAAACCTGTCATAGACAATCTAGCTGGGTCTCTTTCGAACGTTACTCCTGGCCTTGCTACGATAAGCTCGTGAAGCTTCGTTTTTACACATGCCGGAAGGACCGCTCTCGCGTCGCGAGACTCGGTCGCTAAGACCCCCTTATTTCTAGAACATTCGCCGTCTGGCAGTGATAATGGGCGAGACAGGCTGATCAGGGCAAGGTCTGCGCTTGGATCGGTTGGGGATTATCTGTGTTTACAGCGTGGATCATCCCGTATTCTAGAGGTGCCTGTTCAGATCTTGAATCAAGGCTGATAATGGGCGATTCTTAGTGAGAGTCCTCTGTAATCCATCGTTGCAGAGAACGTTAGGGATAGGAAGGTAAGTTTCAAGCATCTCCCGATACGAGGCCGGTGTCGATCAGCCGTCTTCCAGACCAGCTGCCGAGTTGAAAGAGAGGGGTTTCTCGAGCTAGGTAAGCTCGTCCAGCAACGGCGCAATATCGCGATTATAGATGTCCTGCTCGACAAAGGGTTTGTCCTTTAAGGCGGGCATTCGAAGAGCCAGCTGGTCCTCGAAGGTCGGTACCTCCATCTTGAAGAAGACCCCGATCGGTATCTTGTCGCCCCACTCGAACGACTTCACCAGGGCATTTCCCTTCTTCGTGTTAACCTCGTCCGTCGAGGGATCAGCAACCACACCATTGTATCCTGAATCCTCCAGTTTGTAGAGTCTCGGTGCCTTGACTGGAAGGTCCTCGCCTCCGTACCACTCCTTGGTGTTGATGTCATTATAGGTCGGACATGTCTGCAGAACATCTACGAACGCACTTCCCCGATGTTCTATGGCCGCTCGGAGGGTTTGCTTCAAGTGGCGAACGTCGAGAGCATAACTTCGCGCAACGAACGTGTAGCCCGAGGCGACAGCCATAGCGATCGGGTTCACACGTTCAATAATAGCAGGTGCAGGCATGGACTTTGTCTTGACCCCCTTCGGCAGCGTAGGAGACGCCTGACCTTTCGTCAACCCATAGACGCCGTTGTCGTAGAGTACGTATGTGAAGTCTAGGTTCCTTCGACCGGTATTAACGAAGTGGCCTGCGCCTATCCCAAGCCCGTCTCCATCTCCGCCCACAGCGACAACAGTCAGTCCCGGATTAGAAAGACGCGCACCAGTAGCGATTGGAAGGACACGGCCATGGAGTGTATGGAACCCGTACGCGTTAACAAAGTGCGGAGTCTTGCCTGAACATCCGATTCCCGAGAAGATCGCAACCCTGTGAGGTTCCAGCTGCATCTCCAGAAGAGTCATCTGGATGGCGTTAACGATTCCGAAGTCTCCGCAGCCTGGGCACCAGTCGTTATGAACCTGTGTCCGGTAGGTCTTCAGCTCAAGCATGAGAAACAGTTACCTCTTTGATTCCGTTCTTTATTATGTCTTTGACTCCCTCGTATATCTCGTTCTGGGAAAACGGTCTTCCATCGAATTTCACAATCGTATTGTCCATCGCAATACCGGTCTTTTCACGGATAAGCCCAGCCATCTGCGCCGAATAATTATTTTCGATCGCGATCTTTCTCCGGGCCTGACCGAGAGCTTGCTGGACCAAGTTTGTCGGGAAGGGATTGACGTATCGCACCTGCAGAAAGTTTGTTTCTATCCCATCAGTCTTGAGGTCTTCCATTCCGTCAAGTATCGCGCCCTTCGATGATCCCCAGCCGACAAGCGTAACCGGAGCCGACTTGGGCCCGTGCAGAATCGCTTTCTTTGAGTCTGGAATCACCTCTCCTGCGAGCTCGATCTTTCGCATTCTCTTCCTCATCATCTTGATCCGGATATCAGACGCCTCAGTAATATGACCATGCTCGTCGTGCTCATCTCCTGTTGTCCAGAAGATTCCCCCCTTCTGACCAGGAATTGCTCGCGGTGAAATGCCGAGTTCCGTCCAGCGATAGCGCCGATAGTCCGTGCTGGCAACTAGATCCGATTCCTTGAGCAGATCTCCGCGATCCACCTTTAGATCGTCGCTATTGAAGAGAGGGATATCTTGGTAGGTGCTCGCTAGGAACTTGTCGGTTAGAAGAATTACAGGTACTTGATAGTGTTCGGCGTAGTTGAAGGCGTCGAACGTGTCGTAGTAAGTTTCGACAACATCCCCGGGCGCGATAATGATTCTGGGAAACTCTCCGTGTGCAGCGTGGAGTGCAAATCTCAGGTCCGCTTGCTCCGTCCGGGTTGGCAGGCCCGTCGCAGGACCAGCACGCTGGTAGAGTATCACAACTGGACCAGGCGCTTCGGTAATCCCTGCCCAGCCCAAGCCTTCAGCCATAAGAGAAAAGCCCGGTCCAGAAGTAGAGGTTGAAGACCTGAGACCAGCGTGAGCGGCACCGGTGGCCATGTTGATGGCCGCAATCTCGTCCTCAGCCTGAACGACTATCATGTTGTATTCTTTCTGATGGGACTCCAGGTACTCGCTTTCGTCCGTTGCTGGTGTAATGGGGTAGTAGGTTTGGAAGCCGCATCCCGCTTTGAGTTTCGCAATGGCCACCGCTTGTACACCTCTGATCATCATTCTCTTTCCAGAGAGCGGTTGCTTCCGCAGCTTTATCGGAAAGGCGTCTTCGCCGAAACTCGTCTTTGCATAGTCATATCCACGTTTTGCGGCGCTGACGTTTAGGTCGCCGAGAGCTGCTTTGCGTCCGGTGAACCCCTCTCTAATCGCCTCAGTAGCGAGGTCAAAGTCGTAATCGGCAAGGCCAAGGGAGGCGCCTAGAGCAATCGTGTTGACCATAACCTGGTATTTGCTGAGTTCCTTGTCTTTTCCAAACTCTTTCAGAGCCTCGACGAGAAGATCCATGTAGGGAATCGGAAAGAGTTTGATATCATCACGCCCGAAAGAGTCAGGTGTTAGGTTCAAGCTGCGGTCGTAGATTATTCCACCCCCGGGGCTGACCTCGTGTCTATGCCCTCGATGGGTAGGGTGAGGCTTGTTCATGTCGCCGAAGATTGTCTCTCGATCGAGGGCGACGAGTAGGTCTATCCAGTCCACGTGGGACCGGGGCGCCTTAGACTCTACCCTAAGCCTGTAGTAGCTGTGTTCCCCCTTAATGTTAGAATGATACTCGATGTTGGCAAATATGTGGAGTCCTCCCCGAATGCATGCTTTTGCAAAGTTCTCTGCAACCGAGTTGATCCCGCTGCCCTGAGGACCGCCAATCATCCAGGTGAAACTGTTGGTTACTGTCAAATTCCCGCACTAATAGGGGATTGTCTAGCATAGAAAATTCTTTGCCCCTTGAGGTTCGCGGTCCTCAGACCTAGAATCAGCGTCTATCTGGTCTGAATCTGAGGCGAGCCGTTTGAAAACAAGCGCTATATGTGAAGAGTCCAGCGAAAAACCCGTTTCCCTATGACTTCCGATGGGACGCGCAGCACTGGGGTTCGCTCTGGCGGCGAGCGTCTGGATGTTCGACCCGATTTCCGGGGCGTCTCTTAATCTCGCTAGAACGTGGGAACCGACACTCGCTTCGGCAGTGTTCAGTATGACGCCGTTTGGAAATCTATGGATCTATTTCGTTGGCCCGGTTCTGGGAGGGTTGCTCCGAGCTTTCCTGTACGATGTGTTCAGGTAGAGCCTAGAAGGAAGCAGTCCAGAGATCCCTTAGGAATATCTCCGGATCGAACATGAACCAGTACGTGGAGGCCTTGACTTGCTCAGGCCTTGGTCTGAGCGGGTGTTGCAGGCTGGACTGGCGGAGGAGTGTAGCCGGGGTTGACTCTCTGATTGATCTCGTTAGCGAGAGCGTGTCCGTGGAGAATAACCGTGACCTTCTTGACACCCTCAAGTTTCGACGTAAGGTTCCTAATGTTCATTCCAATGTCTTCTGCAAAGATGGGTGGACAGAACGGGGCAGTTAGATGATATTTAATGAAAATCTCTCCGTTCTCTTGGATGTTTATCTCGTCAACTAGATGCATCTCGGTGATTGGAAGCCCGAGCTCCGGATCAACAACCTTCTCAAGCTCCTTTTCGACTGCGTCGACAGTGACCATACTCTTCGAATAGACAAACATATCCGTTTTGATTTATAGGTTCCTTGGGGGTAAGACTGAGTGCTTAGGCTAACTGTGCCAATTGTGAGCGATCTCGGACGGAAGGTAGGACTCTTCGGGATCATGACATAAGTTATGTTTAAATAGATTTTACAAGCGATTTGTCCTCGTCGTCTTATTGATTATTCCTTGTGAAGTTGCAGCGAAATCGGTCATTCCTGCACTACGAGCAATGATTGCACGTGAACTGATAGAAGGCTATGGAATGAAGCAGGAACTTGTCGCCCAACGGCTGGGAATTACACAAGCTGCAGTCAGCAAATACAGACACCAGGTTCGCGGAGAGGCTGTCGACCTGGGAACTGCGGCAGAAGTCCGTCAGATGAGCCGAGATATCGCCTCGACTCTTGTTGGTAACCCTGATCCGCTGGATGTGTCCAGAAAGTTCTGTCAAGCGTGTACGGACATTCGTGCCCTAGGCCTCATGTGCGAGACGTGCAGAAAGGTCGACCCCAGTTGGGACGTTGAGCACTGCACAATCTGTTTCGGCCACCACAGTTGCGCCGAGACTGTTACCATCGAGCCGAGCAGCATAGCGAAATACAGAAAAATCCCGATCCAACACTGACCACACAAAGGATTGAAGTCCCAGCGGGTCTTGGGCCAACTACCTAACCAAATGAGCCAAACAATGTTCACCCTAGTTACTCCATGTGACCGAAGGATCTCAGAATTTGATGATCCTTCCGCTGGATGATTTCCTGTAAGGTCCCCTCTTTCGTTTGCGAGCTTTATCCTTAGATTCTCTCCTGCGAATCATCTTGTCTTCAACACTCATTGGCGATCTCTCCTTGAGTTTCGTTCCTAGCTGTGATTCCTAACGGCTCAATCCCTTTAAATCGCTCACTTATTGAGGTTTGGAGGCACTAGGAGGCTCCGAACACATTGAGGCTCGGTTTTGGAAAGCCGAAACCGAAGGACCCTGCTCTCGAGACAAACGCTGAGTCTCTTATGGCCAACCGGCTGAAAGAACTCTGCGGCGGAGACGCCGACCTATACGGGGCGATGTCCCGCCTCATGTTCCTCGACCCGAAAAAAATCACTACACCTTTGGACCATGTAGTCAGCGACGCGCAAAACTTCGAGGCCCAAGGAAACAAGCTGCGAGCTGAGGTTGGCTATAGGATAGCCGGTGGAATCGCACTCTCCAAAGGAGATATCAATGGCATGAAGACATATTTTGAAAAAGCAGCTTCGTTTGCCGGCGATTCACACCCTGAGTATCAAGTCATTCTCAAACGGAGCGCCGAGGCTGTGAACATAGCCCGAAAGTATTATGACGAATTTGGTTCGGTAACCATCCTGTCATAGACCAACAAGCCCCCTTACCGCGTAATTCTGAACCCTCGAAACTCACCTTTGAAATCCTCCCACTTAACGCTAACATTTCTAACTCTTGCTCCGGAAGGTCCTACCCGGCAAAACTGGATGAGCTTGTCAATCGCTTCTTTGTCCCCCTCGGCGACAACTTCGACATTGCCGTCTGGGAGGTTCCTTGTCCAACCAGTGACACCTAGCTGACTTGCGAGATATGATATCTCGCGTCGAAAGAACACTCCCTGCACTAGCCCAGAAATCAGGACTCGCGAGCGAGCGAACAAACCAACACCCAGTAGATCTTAGTCTGCCACTTCCTTGCGAGTCCCAGACACGTCAGAGAAAGCAAAAGTCTAGGGAATTGGGGGAACGACGATTTGGGCTATTGGCGTTTGCGGTGGCTCTTTAGCGACCGTCACGATTTCTTGGACGAGGCTCGTGATTTCCAGTCCGTTCATGGCGGAGAAAGCATCGAGCGTCATGTAAATGTCTCCAGCGTCCTCTGCTTCCAGCCTCAGGCCCTTTCGAACCAAAACATCTCTGGTTCGAGGGAACGTGACAAGAAGGTCCCCTATCGCCGTGTCGCCGCGAATATTTTCAACTGTTATCACGTAGCGCTCTCGAGCTGGCGGTTCCGCCTTGATAGCCTTCTGAGCAACTTGGGGAACAAGCGCGGGAGGCTTTTTCGTTTCTGTTTTTTTCTTTCCTCTTACAGCCTTCACAGGTTTGGCGGGCTTGCTCTTTTTCCCTGCTCTCCTTGTCCTTCGAGAAACAACGCGCCTTTTTGATGCCATGTAGCAGATCGGCCTACCCTACATATAGGGGACCTGTGTTAAAAGATTCACGGCTTGGAATTGTAGGATTGGGCCGATCTGCTACGAGCTTAATGCGCGGGCTCGATGGACCAAGCGATTGGGAGTCCTTGGGTCAACTGTTCAAGATGCTTGGCCGCTCGTGTCCGTAGCTCGTCCACAATGCCCGCGATGGTTGAGCTAGAATACTCTTCGATTCTTCCCAGGTCGGATAGTCTCGCAATCGAGGGGTCAAGTGGGATAGCTCCTAAGAACGGCAGATCGAGGCTCATGGCCAGTTTCTCGCCTTTTGACTCTCCAAAAATACTGATCGTCTCACCGCAACTTGGGCATTTGAGATAGCTCATGTTCTCCACAAGCCCAAGAATCGGCGCGTCCATTTTCTTGGCCATATTAACAGCCTTTGACACGATCATTGAGGCGAGTTCTTGCGGCGACGAAACTACAACGACACCATCTAGGGGTAGTGATTGGAACACCGTCAGAGGTGCGTCGCTAGTCCCTGGTGGAAGGTCAACGAGGAGATAGTGCAACTCTCCCCAGTCTACATCCCAGTAAAGCTGGCGTATGACGCTATTGACAATAGGTCCACGCCAAATGACAGGCATGCTAGGGTCGTCCAACACAAGATTGATGGACATGACTTTGATTCCACTCTGTGTTCTGAGGGGAACAATGCCACCGTTTGGCCCCTTGTGCGGCTTTCCAGTTACGCCTAGAACTTTTGCGATGCTTGGCCCAGTAAGGTCAGCGTCTAGAACTCCGACTTCGTAACCGCACCTCCTCAACTCCGAGGCGAGAGCCGTCGTCACAAAGGATTTTCCAACACCTCCCTTCCCGGAAATTATCGCGATTATGCTGCGTATGCCCCGTCTCCCAAGACGTTCGATCCCTGGACCGATCCTCCCGCTATCTTTTGGCGAAGACGATGGTGTTACAGAACTCTGCAACTTGAGTTTTAGATCTTCAAGTTCTTTTCTCGTCATGGTAGTAGTGTCGACCTTGACAGATCTCACATCCCCCAATTTCCGCACGGCATTTTCTACATCTGTTTGGAGCGTTTTAGCAAGGGGGCAATGAGCTACAGTCAAAGCGATCTTGACCATAACATTTCCGTCGTCAACGGTGATATCACGGACCATGTTTAGGTCGACGATGCTTCGGCCGATCTCAGGGTCTAGGACGTTCTTCAGTCCATCCATAACCATGTTCTTATCAACCAAAGGACATGCCCGTGCTACGATTGGCTAGAATGTCCTCTTGCGTATTTACACCCTCCTTCAACGATCGTACCACCGAGTGTCATGCCCGGGCCGGATAGAGTGAGATGAATGCCGGTTTCCGAAAAGACTAAGAGAGCTCTGAAGGACTTCGACCTCACAGAATACGAGGTCAAAGCCTACATCGCACTTGTCGAGTCGGGTCCCTTGCCCGCCAGCCAGCTCAGCACCACAGCGGCTATTCCGTACTCGAAGATATACGAGATCCTCAGCAATTTGGAACGAAAGGGCTGGGTAGAAACCGAACAAGGTAGACCGAGCAAGTATTTTGCAAAACCACCTTCCATGGCTCTAGACTCCTCAAGAGCCAGAATGGAGAACACGCTCAAATTGAGTCAGATTGAGGCCCTTTCAGAGCTGGAGCCTCTCTATGAGAAGAAAGGAGTCCAAGAGAGACCTGATATCTGGATTGTTAGAGGGCAGAACAACATCGTCGATAGGATCAGGGAAACGCTTGGTCGAACAAAAAGAGAACTCCTTGTAGCTATGCCGATAGTCCCAGAATCCGTAATATCCCTAGCGACCCCATTATTGTCTCTTCTGAAAGCACGAGGGATCAAGGTCTCCGTCATGGTTCCAAGCATGACCAACAAAGACGTGATCAAGACGTTAAGGGATTTGGCGGAGGTTCGCGTCAGAGAGCAGATGTTCGGGGGAGGAATGATATCGGATAGCAAGGAAATAATCATACTCCTTGGAGAAGAGCCCGAGAAAGGGCTAACCCTCGCAATTTCTTCGGACCATGAGGGTCTAGTAAAGTTCGGAAAGATCTATTTCGAATTCCTCTGGGACAATTCTAAGCCTATCTAGGAAAACAATTTGCTTCCGATCACGTCCCCTATGAGAGAGCGAATTTCGAAACGATTAAGGGGTTGCTAAAGGATATTCTACAGGGGTTCGTTTCTTCTTGGCTCAGTCCCGCGCAAGATGGATCCTAGTGCTATTTTTTCTGGCGTTGGTTGTTCTACCCCAAGTAGCAGATGCCGGGCCGCAGGCCGGCGTCAAAACCGGAGACTGGGCCCGCTATGGTGTCGGTCAACACGTTACTGGGAACGAGACTCTAGTGAAGAACTTCGTAGCCCAATACGGCGACTATGCAAACACTAGCTACGTGAGTCTGAACATTACCGCAGTCTATGGGACAAATGTCAGTTTGACTCAGAGCATTCATCACATCAATGGCAGGGTCGTTTCGAGCCTCTCAACTGTCAACGTCAGTATAGGCGTTGATCCTAGTAATCCGCCACCTGTCATCATGAAAGATTATCCTCCGACGCTGAGCAACATATCAAACGGCACCTTCTTTGGCG
Organism: Candidatus Bathyarchaeota archaeon; assembly: GCA_005883075.1. Taxonomy (GTDB): domain Archaea; phylum Thermoproteota; class Bathyarchaeia; order 40CM-2-53-6; family 40CM-2-53-6; genus 40CM-2-53-6. The sequence continues at coordinate 20,005 of VBAX01000061.1, forward strand.
TTCCAAGAACCATTAACACTCTCAATGTGAATTCTGCCTCGGGAAATACAAGCTACGGATTAAGATATTCTTGGGATAGCGATACGGGGATGTTATTGAGTGAGCTGTTCCTGTACACTGTGGATGCAAGTGCGACTAACACGGCGACATTTACTTTCTCTTTCGCGATGACCAGCACAAACCTCTGGCATTACATCCCACCGAAAAACCCCCCAGGCACCACTCCGCCTGGGCCTTTCGGACTGCAGTTTACCGAGTTGTACGCGTTGGCTGGAATTATCGGTTCCATAGCAGTAGGAGTAGTAGCTTTCGCTATGAAGAGATCCCCCAAATCTAAAGGCCGATCTCGAACTGGGGCCCGGGATTCGCGCCGCGATGGTCGAGACTTGAACCAAAAGAAATCCGTGAACAACTAAGTGCGGGTCGTGGTTTCCCGACGAGTCAAACGGCGGAAAGCTTTTGGGTAGAATGATAAAACTCGTGTCCGTGCTCCGGTGGTGTAGCCCGGTTTAGCATAGCGGCCTTAGCCTCGAAATGGGTGGCCAATCGAGCTCCGCTGGGCAAGCGGCAGAGAAACCTGAGGTCTCTTGAGCCGTTGATCGCGGGTTCAAAAGCGGCTCGGGCTGCGGAGATTCCCGCCCGGAGCACCATAACGAAACGCGGGGGTACCATAGCCAGGTCAAATGGGCAGTGGACCGATCAAACGGTCTGCCCTGGGCTTAGGACCCTGTGGCGAAGGCCTTCGTGGGTTCGAATCCCACCCCCCGCACCACGTTAGACCCCACAGCCACTACTTCACCTGGAGCGCTCGTTTGGCTTTTCTGCGATATCTTCCGACCAATAAGACCCCTATCAGGCCTGCGCTAAACAGGCTTGCAACTGCCGTAGGAACGAAGAGCGGGTCGGGGGAGGTGTCGGGTTGCCAAAGACTGGTGGAAGACATAACCACGTGCAGAACTACCGTGCCGTTCAGGGTCTTGACTATCTCAGTAAACATTCCCGAAGAATTGTCCCAGTAAAAGTCTTCGAAACTAGTCGTAGGCGTCGAGGTATAGATCTGCGATGAGTTTTGTGCGTGAACGTGGGCAATTTGCCGACTTGAGGAGGCATAAGGGCGAGCTGTGATGTCCTGTATGGTCAGGTTCTGGTAGTGATGGTCCCCTGGGTACACTGAATCTCCGACAACTTTCTGCGGCGAAACCACAAAATACTGGCCAGACGAAGGGACCGGCGGCCCTGTCGAAATGCTTACGACGAATGTGTCCGTAGAGGTATGGCCGTCTGAGAACGTGTCGAGGTCGCTAAAGGTTACATTAGCGCCGTCAACTTTCTGTACGGTAAAGAGGGCGTCGGCCGTTCCCTCCGATTGGTTTCCGGATAGAGAATAATGAGCCCACTGGCCAGGCGATAATGCTGGCGACGCCCCGTGCACATCCCCCACAACAAATAGGGAAGCAGGAATCAGCGACATTGAGAAGACTAGAAAACTTATGCTTATGAAAGCCCAGCGATTAGTCGTGTGTGGAGGACATTCAAAAGTAATGCCCTGATGCAGTCTCCACCACGCTCCCCTGAAATATTATTGTTAACGGTCTGACGATCCTTTCAACTGAAATAAGGGACGAACGAAACTCAAAAACGTAACGGTCACTTGCACCGACACCTCGCCTGGACAAACGGAATCTGAATGGCGAAAGACTTCCTCATTTTTTTTGCAAGGGATTTTCAGAGATTTGTCAGGACATTCTTATAGAGGGGGTGTCCTCTCAAGGAAAAGGCTTAGAGCGGATTGGCACGTGGGCTCTCACCATACAACATTGTGGCTAACACTCATTCTTTCTGTCTTGCTGATAATTGCCAACACGTTCACCGACGCCCAAGCGCAGGGATCAATAATCGTCAACATCACTCCGCCAGAAGTGACGTTGGACTATCAACTTGCACTTCAAGAGAACGCTACCACTCTCTCGAACGCAAGTGTTGTTCTGGACTCTTCGAACTCGTCCCAATCCCAGTTTGTCAATTCGCTACAGAACGCAATGCAGCGACTCGTTCCAGGGATAGTCGTTGATCCTTCGACATTCACGTTTGCAGCCAGCGTAAGACAACAAAGCCAGAACTCTAGCACATGGATAATGAGCGAGAATCTCACGTTTACAGTAAGCGGAGCTGCCTCGAACAAGCCTGGGATGAACACTTACAACCTCGGCTTCATAGCGATGAACATGTCAGACTCCCTTAAGTTTGGGGGAGTCGAGTTCAACAATGTTGGACCCGCATACCTGGTGAGTCCAATAAATTCCCAGCCAGCGAGCACTACATTTTACCTTGACCGCTCCCTAGTCCGGGGAGGGCCATACCTTAACCCCGTCATACCAAGTCTCACGACGCAAAAGTTCAGCCTCCTAGACTTCTCATGGATACCGAAGATCTCTGATTGGATGCATACCTACAGGCCCCTCGACACTTCATCAAGCTGGACCCTCAATCCCGGTAAAGACAGGCCGGGTCTCCCTTACAACCTGACTATGGGAATCAAATCTCCAGAAGGCCCCCTTCTAACTTCTCTGGTCGCATTCTATACCCTAAATCTTCAGCTCACCGCTCCAGCTAGGGCCGTCGCCAATGGTTCAACCATATCCTTCACGGTTCCAGCCGGAACCGATTTTGTCCTGCCTGCCATCGTAGGCACGACCGTGATTCTCGCAGGGGCAACTTTTCTAGCGGAGAAAAAATTGGTCAAGCCAGTGGGACAATACAAGAAGAAACGAAAAGGATAGCCCTTTCAATCTATCCCTTTTTTTGGATCTTGCAGCCAATCGCTCCCCAGAAGAGGAAGCATGTGACTGGCTAGGTATAAAGGTGGCAGGCGACGAAGTGATCCTTCTCAGCCTCTATTAGGGGCGGTTCCTCGGTCGAACATCTTTCATGGGCGTAGGGGCATCTGGTCCGGAACCTGCATCCTGACGGGGGATCAACTGGGCTAGGAATCTCTCCGCTGATCACGTCTTTTGTCCTCTTTGACTCGGGGTCCGGGACAGGAACCGCGGCAATCAGGGCCTGGGTATAGGGATGAAGCGGCCCATCGACGACTTTTTCTGACGTGGATAGTTCCATCACCTTTCCCAGATACATTACAGCTACTCGGTCCGCAATATGTTTGGCCAGTGCGAGATCGTGCGAGATGAAAATGATCGATGCAGAATGTTTCTTAACCATGTCGATCATCAAGTTGACAACCTCGGCTCTGATCGACACATCCAGCATCGAGACGGGCTCGTCTGCAACTACGAAGCTAGGGTTTAGGATGAACGCTCTAGCAACGGCCACCCTTTGCCTTTGCCCTCCGCTCAACTCATGTGGAAACCGATAAAGGAACTCTTCGGGAGGAACAATCTCTACCTCCGTCAACACTTGTTTGACCCTCTCTTCCACCTCTGCCTCACTCTTAGCCACTTTCTGAACTCGAAGTGGCTCCGCTACGATCTCTTTGATAATCATCCGAGGGTTGAGAGATTCGAACGGATCCTGAAAAATTATCTGCATCTCACGCCTCAAAGGCTTCAACTCTCTCTGCGTAAGCTTGGTGATATCCTTCCCATGAAAGAAGATGCTCCCACTTGTGGGGTCGACTAGCCTCAGCAGAACCTTCCCCAGAGTCGTCTTTCCACTCCCACTCTCGCCAGCGAGGGCGAAAATCTCCCCCCTCTTCAGCGAAAAACTCACCAGGTCAACTGCTTTCACGTTCATTTCGTTCTTGGAGAAGAGAGTTTCAACGAATCCCCTTCGAAGAGGGTACCATTTACGCAGATTCTCCACTCGCAACACCTCATCCGCTCCCATCTGAGGCGGTAGCTCTGATGAAGTATCGTTCTGGTCGATCGTGGAAATTTTGGAGTCCATCTTTTCAATTTCACCTATCAGTGGTAGAGATGGCAGGAGACAGTGTGTCCTTTGTCGCCATGCTCTTCCAGTATTGGTTCGACTCTCTTGCAAACGTCCATGACGAAGGGGCATCTCGGGTTGAACCTACAGCCAGCTGGAGGATTCAACAGGTCAGGGGGCGAACCTGGTATAGAGGTCAAACGCACCTTTTCCCCTTTGATGCTCGGGAATGCCTTGATGAGTCCTTGAGTGTAAGGATGTTTAGGATCCTTGAAAATCGTCACAGCGTCGCCATACTCTACTATTCTCCCCGCGTACATGATCGCAACCTTCTCGCAAGTCTCTGCGATGATCGAGAGGTCGTGACTAATGAGTATCATAGACAACCCAAGCCTGTCCTTCAGGTCTCTGAGAAGTCTGAGGATCTGAGCTTGGACGATAACATCGAGTGCTGTTCCTGGCTCGTCTGCGACGACCACGCTTGGATCCGCGGCCAGGGCCATTGCGATGAGGGCTCGCTGTCTCATTCCTCCGCTAAACTCGTGGGGATAGTTGTTGGCTCTTGACGGTTCTATTCCCACCGTTTCGAGAAGCTTAGCTACGCGCTCTCTGACCTCGGAGTCTGCAACCTTGGGCTCGTGTGTCTTTATTGCTTCAGCGATCTGGTCGCCTACTTTGAAGACAGGGTTAAGCGCATTCATCGCTCCCTGAAACACTATCGATATACCCTTCCAACGGATCTTCCGCATTTCCTTCTCGGATAGAGGAACAAGGTCTTGACCAGAGAGGAGTATTTTTCCTTTCCTTATCTTGCCACCAGGTGGAAGAATCTTCAGTAAAGAGAGTGCGACGGTGCTCTTGCCGCAACCAGATTCGCCAGCCAGCCCCATGGCCTCTCCTTGCTCAACTTCGAATGAAATGTCTTCGGCCGCTCTTACCCAGCCTCTGAGAGTCTTGTAGTTAGTGGTTAGCCCTTCTACACTGAGGACAGCCATTGAGACGCCGTACCTTGTAAAGGTGGAGCGTGCCGCGTTCGAATTAAGCTTTGGGGCTTTTGAGGGTTACGATACAGGAATCTCCTGTTGCTTTAGAGTCGTCATTACACCATAGACCGGGTCTAGGAAGGAGTTTACGACCGTGAGCAGTTCCACAATCGCGTCTACTTTACCGCTGTATGTCTGATTGAACTCTTGGTAGGAACTAGACTGTGTCGAGCTTAGGGTTAGAACGAGATCTGTACCAACAGTAGATTTTGGGCCTATATGTTTGTCAAGCCGAGTGTTGGCTAGAAGATGCTGATCGAGGGACCTAAAAACGGACTCGTTCACGTATCCGGCATGAACAAAGTAAAGGCCTATATCAAAAGCTTGTAGGGTGAACCCTAGATAGTTCGTTGGATTTGTCGCCGACACGCTAACTCGAACGACGATCGCGCCCGTAGTGAAGTCTTTGGTTACTCTAACAGCATTAACCAGAGTGTTGTTGCTCTCCGAGTCTAGGATTGCGGACCGACCTTGCCAATAGTAATTATCATAGTTTGATGATTCAGATAGAATGCCCCCTAGGGACAATAGGCTGATGCCTACGAAGATCATTGCAAGCGCTGTTCGGATAGTTAGCTTCATTTAGATCAGGCGGAAACAGGATGGTGAACGCAAACGGCCTATTTGAAAGAGCGTCTTGCTCCCTATTGGCGTACGCTGCTTGTGACCTTGGGGTGGGGAACCTCCTTCGGTGCCATCACCTTGTGGGCGATCTTTCAGGGCCTCTTGCTCCCGAACTTCACAACCGGACCTCCTCCTGAGGTCCAACAGACTGAAACGATGAGGCTTGCATTATACTACTCGACAGTGCTGGGTCTGTCGGTTCTCTCCGGAGTGTTGATAGCGGATCTGGGAAAGACGATAGGTGGATTTGCAGGATCCTATTTGTTGGGAGGGATTATAGTCTTCTTGGTTCTATCGGCACCAAACCTGTCGGATGCTACACTGAGTGGCCTACGGCTGTACTTGACTCGTCAAGGGCTTGACAAAATTTCACTTGACTTGACGTTCCGCGTGCTTTTTCCTTTGCCCATCTTTGTCCTCCTTCTCGGAGGAATCCTAGGCGGGGCACTAGAAGAGCACTATCTCTAGCTAGGCTGTCGGACTAGCGGCGGCGCCGGAGCTTCGGGTTGAAGATCTCGTCAAGAGCGTATCCAACCAGCACGAAGGAGAGGGATATCAGGGCGATGGCTATCCCTGGAGGAATAACCCACCACCAAGGACTCGGATGAAACGACGAGAGAGCCTGAGATTGTTGGACGTCAGAAAACATGTTTCCCCAGGAGGGGACTGAGGGGTCGCTTAGGCCGAGGAAGGCAAGTGCAGCCTCTGTAAGGATTGCTCCGGGAACAGCGAGGGCGAGGTTTACGTATGTCAAGGAAACAATGTTTGGAAAGATATGCCTATACATTATTCGCCCGGACCCGGCACCAGATGCCCTGGCCGCCTCAACGTAGGGCCTCTCCTTCAAGGAGAGAACCTGTGATCGGACGATCCTCGCGAAGCCCATCCACCCCAGAAAGCCGATGATTATGATGAGGTTGATCAGACGCTGGCCTAGAACGGCGACAAGGACGATGAGTAGGGGAAGGCCGGGTATGACGAGCATCATATCGGTGAACCGCATTAGTGCTTGATCAACGACCTTGCCTAGGAACCCCGCCATCATCCCGATCAGAAGGCCGAGACCTATGCCGATTCCGGCCGCTGTGAGCCCTACAAGTAGGCTGATTCTGGATCCATAAACGACTTCGCTCCAGATGTCTCTTCCATGATTGTCAGTCCCGAAAAGCCCCCATGCAGTCCCAAGCAACTGGAGTTGCAGTTGATC
>VBAX01000002.1 GCA_005883075.1 Candidatus Bathyarchaeota archaeon
TGAGAGACCCTTGCAGGCGGCACCCAGCACTGAAAACTTTGCGAAGAGAGTGAGAAGCAGAGGAGTTCCGAGCCAGTCGATCTAGCAGTAGTGTTGCTGAGATTGTAGGTTAGCTCCGTGAAGTTCTGAAACTCAAGAAACAGTGTGGGAGGACTCGTTCGGTGATACCACGCGACATAATCGCAATCGGGCAGTCCCAGCTGCCTGGCCCTTTGCTGGGTCGTAACGTTCATGCTTTCCAGCCAAGCGCATTCATTGCTTGGTTGCAATGGGCTCATCGAGACAACTTCGCCATTTGGAAGAACAAGATACTGGAAGTTCACGAGTTGAAAAGGCGAGGGAGTTGTGAGCGTGCGAGCTATTACATAGGATGATACGAAAAGCGAGAAGGTCAATATTATCGCAAGAAGATGGGTACGTGATGGGAGGTGTAGGTGCTGGGGTGTTGTGGGTGGTCCTTGGGACCCTGGGATAGCGCGAAAACTGATGACAAGATAGACAATTGTTCCTGCGGCAAGTACGATGAGTAAGTACTGAGAGACTTGGATCTCACTCAGGACAAAGATCAAGAATAGAAAGACTGCTGTGAATGAGAGGAGAAACAGTTTGAATATGTTGTTTAGTTTCCATAGCTCGACCAAACAACTAGACGCCCTCTAGCTGAATGTCGCGAGACACCGCCCGCAAGATTGTTCCACAACCTGTAAGCTCTAACCCCATGACTCCAAAGTCAGTTGCTAAGTCATTTAGAGCGATAGCGAAAACTATTGCGGCAATTCCAAAGCATGCATAGCTTACGATGTGGAAGAACTTCACGGTGCTAGCTGCCTTAGCTCTGCGTTCATTTGGATCCGGGATGGTGCGTAAGTATATCATTCGACTTACCGCATTCAGGATCGTTGCGATGTCCATTGCCCCAAGGGCGAGCACAATGAAGTCGGTTATCAGATAAAGCGTCAGGATGCTGAGAGAGATTATTGCCAGAACGAAGAATACAACACTCAACACAACATAGAATCTGACGGTTGAGTCGGCTCTTGACTTTGAACTAGAAGTGTTGTCCAAGTTTCCATCCCTACGTTAAACGGGGCATCTTTGACCTACTTGTATCTAACCTCGTCTCTTCTGCCATAAGAACCCGACGGGCCTCGACTTATTTCGTGGCGGTTACCGACATACTCCAAATCAAACACGGAAGACGATCCTGAAAAATGTTGAGAAGGCTTTGGTCAACGATGACGCCTCGTAACCCCCGTCGCGGTCTGTGACGAGACTTGCCGGTCCAATCCCAACCTCATGGATCAGCTTTCTTCCCCCATATATAGCTGAATATATCAATCTATATCCGAAATATCTCAAGAATAAATACGTGTCAGGACGTTGACAAACTCCCTTGAGCCGAACATGCCTAGACTCAACACGAGTGGAATTAGCAACTCTCTCCTTTAAGGCGGGTCGAGAATTATGAAAGGTAACATTCACATAGGAAAAATTGCGATGTTTCTGATAACCGGGATCCTTCTCTCATCGATTATGGGCGCGACCAACTATTGGACTAGCGCGACATCGGCCCAGTTTCCCGTAGGTTCGGGTTCTTGGAACGCCCGTGTTCCATGTTCCTCACCCTGGATTGTAAGGGTCACCGATATTACCGACAATAAGACCGGGTCAGCATCGCAGACGAGTAGCTCCTTCAGCCCCGGAAGCCCGAATAAGAGGTGGCTAACTCCTGGCGCCACGCCCCCCGGCTGGGTCTCCCCGGGGCCACCTTGCACTATGACTAACTCTCACGGGACTGTGGCTGTTTTCGTTGAGATTGATGGTGTGAAGCGAGAAGGCATTGTCAACGAGGACTGTACGGGTAGCTACGACGCGATTAATGGCGGAACCTCAAACGGTGGGTCATATTGCGATTCAACTTTCAACATTTACGACCCTGCATTTGTTCCGAACTATTCGATCTCATGCACGAGCTCTTCGGACCCTACCTGTTATGGTAGAATTCATTCGGAGATCGATCATGATTGGAAAGCCGCGCACTACTGTGGATCCTCCACCACCTGTGATGATATGGCGTTGGGGTCTCAGACTACAACCTCGACCCTCATAGATGTTCAGGGCTTCGTCTACTGGGATCCAGATCATCTCACCGTGCAATGGCACAGCTTCAGCGGATGGGAGATTCATCCACTAACAGCGTGGCGTCAGCACCAGTCAAACCAAACGCCAGACTTTAGCATATCGTCTAGCCCTTCCTCATTTTCGGTTCCACCGGGCGCATCTGGTACTTCTACGATCACACTTACTAGCCTCGGATCTTTCACTGGAACAGTCACCCTGTCTCCATCCATTTCGCCGAACGGTCCCACCATTTCAGTAAATCCTTCAAGTGTGACCCTTGTTGCCGGGGGGAGTGAGACCTCAAGACTGACCGTGTCAACACAATCCTCAACTCCGCTAGGAGACTACACTGTGACTGTGGCCGGCAACAGTGGCTCCATCTCTCATTCCACCATCGTCCACGTTTCAGTGAGACTTTCGCCCGATTTCTCTGTCGCCGCCAACCCCTCCTCAATCACCATCTCGCAGAGTTCGTCAGGAACATCCAACCTGACCCTGACAAGCATGAATGGGTTCAGCGGAATCGTCAACCTCTCGGCAACAGTATCACCTTCCGGTCCAAAGACATCGTCGAGCCCCACCTCAGTCACATTGGTGTCTGGAGGGTCAACCAACGCTGTCATGACCGTCAAGGCTCTGAAGAAGACATCTATCGGCAATTATGTTGTTACAGTCACCGCGACGAGCGGGACACTGTCCCACTCCATCACTATCTCGGTCAGAGTAACCTAAACCAATTGCATAGAATTCTGAACCTAGCTCATCTTCCATCGAACGAGTTCCTCGTCAAAAACATACTCTCCGATCATTAAGTCTAACGCCTCGAAAGCCCTGCCATCTATCCGTTCTCCTATCATACGATGCCTCAACCCGGTCCAGAGGCTCGATCATCGTCTCGGGACGCACCATCTGTCCTATGATACCGGTCAGATGCCCTATCTGGATCATAGCTGACCCCAGCTCCCCATCCTTTCGGGCTGAGAGTCCACGCTAGACTAGGCTCTAAAACCAGGAATCTGCGTGTGCTAGTTCGGCTCAGCCTATACCCCGGGTACGACACTACAGTATTTTGCCGAGAACTCGCTCACAAACAGAGTCTGGTTCTAGTTCGGCAAAGCGATCAGCGTTCGGGTCAGGCTGTTGTGTGTCTGCCCGAGGATGTGAAACAGGTTGAGAATGGGTAGAGAACAATCATCGTTAGATCTGCATCTGCACGTACCTAGTCTACTGGTTAGAAGTTGGAGGGACCAATAAAATTGCGGTTGAACAAACAGACCGAAAGATGGGGATCGGGCGCAAGGGACGCCTCGGCTTCGGCCGTTCGAAGACTCTCCGTATTCGCACTAATCTGCCTGATGGCTGGAGCGATGGTCGTAGTTTCCGTCCCTCCCGGGCGGGCTGCTGGCACGGGGCAGTTCGACCATATTGTCATTCTTGCGATGGAGAACCAGGATTATTCTAGTGTCTTCGGCTCGGGTACAGGCTCTTCAACGGCACCTTTCCTATCAGGTATGCTTCCGTATAGTTCGACTATTCCCAATTATCACAGTTATGGAGAAGGCATCAGCGGCTGCTCAGCCGCCTGCTACACGGCGGTTTCGTCAGGTGGGACATGGGGTGTCTCTGACGGGGTTGGCAGCGGCAGTGTTTCCCAGACGAGCATATTCGACCAACTGAGTGCTGCTGGTCTCACGTGGAAAGGATTCTGCGAGAACGGTTGTCCGAGAGGCGGGGACCACTATCCATCACTGCAGTACGCGAGTACCTACCAGAGCCCGAACAGTATCATAACAAGCACCGACTTCACTGACCCAACCGATCCAATCTACTCGGAAATGAACTCCGCGAGTCCTGCCAACTACATCTGGCTCACGCCTACCGACAGCCACAACATGCACGACAACTCCGTCTCGTCAGGAGATGCCTATGCCCAGCAACTACTCGTGGGAAGCGGGACGATCAACTCTCCCGCACCAGGCTCGGTGCTCGCCACCGGCCTTTTCACCAACTCCGCGTTTCACACCTTACTCTACATCTGGTGGGACGAATATGATCCCTCGCCAAACCTCCAATACGGGAAAATGATCCAGCAAGGCTACATATCACAAGCCGCTAACTATGACGAGTACTCAACTCTTCACATGATAGAGGCAAACTGGGGTCTTACACCTCTGGCCGCCGCCGCCAATGATCCAGCCATGAGCGACCTCTTCGGCGCCTCAACCCCTCTACCTCTCTCCACAAGCTTCACATTCCTTCCAACCAGTCCACTGGTCAACTCCCTGGTCACGTTCACCGCCCTACCCACAGGTGGAGTATCCCCTTACACCGTCAGCTGGATCTTCGGTGACGGTTCAACAGCAACCGGAACCGTTGTTACCCATACCTACACAAGTGCTCAGTCCTTCACCGTGACAGAGACTGCGAAAGATTCGTCCACATCACAACAGACAGCGACCAGCTCCAACCCACTAACCGTTCTTACCGCCTTGCCGCTCGCCACAACCTTCACTGTCTCGTCAAACCCTGTTGTCAACTTGCCTGCGACCTTCCTTTCAACGACCACAGGTGGAACGGGGCCCTATACGGTCTCTTGGAACTTCGGAGACGGTTCTACTGGCAGCGGCGCATCTGCAACCCACACTTATACCACAGCTCAAGCTTTCACAGTGACCGAGACAGCAAAGGACTCGTCTTCACCACAACAGACGGCCACGAGCACTTCAACCATAACGGTATCAGCAGTGCTCTCGGGAAACTTTGGCACATGCACGTCTCTTCCCCAAGGCTGGAGCTGTGGGAACACCAATGGACTAGGCAGTAGTTCTGTCAACATTGTCGGCGGTGTGCTTGAAACGGTCGAGGCCAACCCCGGAGTTGGAAACGACAACAGCTACTACTATTCCACATCCCAGAAGGGAGTCTTTCCATGGTCACCCTGCCAAGCGCCTGTATCCGGCGCAGTTCCAACAGGTACAACGAGTGTCAGTTCAACCTTCACCCCCTTGATGGTCCCCTCGATGTCCTCGGGGATGAGGTACCACATCTACATCGCACTCTATTACTGGCTTCCCGACGGCGCTGTGTCGGCGAGCGGTTCGACATACCGCTGTCTAGACACCCAGGTCCGGGTTGAGAATATCGGCGGTACGTTCAGCAGCGTCGGATCCACAGGCACGTATGATCCCGGAGACTCTTTCGGCTGGGACCAAGTGACCTTGGACCAGGTCAATGCTGGCCAGACTTACACTCTAACCGCAGACGTTGCGAACCAATGCCAGCAGGACCTTACAGCTTGGGGACTGAACCCGACTACTCCTTGCCAGCTTGCAGGAATAGAGATCGGCACCGAGGGCTTCGGGTTCCAAGAACTGGACGTCAACTTCTACACGGTACAGTTAACGACAAGTACCTCGTCTCTGGTAGGCTCGTTTGTCTTCAGCCCTTCAGGTCCACAGGTAGGACAGCCGGTATCTTTCACTGGCTCAGCTTCAGGCGGCACGCCCTCCTATAGTTACGCGTGGATTTTCGGTGACAGTTCAACCGGGACCGGCCGTACCGCCAGCCACTCGTACTCGTCAGCAGGAACTTACACGGCCACATTAACAGTAACTGACGCGATAGGACAGACCGCTGAACAAGTGTTCAGTGTTGCAGTCCACGGCTTGCTGAATCATCCCCCATCCCTCTCACTGCCTGGACCCAGGTCTGCGATCGTCGGGTCGACACTAGTGTTTGCTGTAAACACGAGCGACCTCGACCTCGGGGAGGTTGTGACTCTCGTCGCTGCAGGCCTCCCATCCAGCTCCGCGTTTGACCCTGCAACGGGCCACTTCTCCTGGACGCCGTCAGCGAACGATGTTGGCTCGTACACTGTGACTTTCACTGTTACCGACAACGGGTCACCGCCAATGTCAGCATTCGGTAGCGTGCCTATCAGCGTGGAAACAGCTGCATCGTCTCCGCCGTCTACACAGCAACCAGGATCCGGGTCGTGTTCATGGTGCAATACGATTCCGATTGTTGGAGCTCGCCTCTGGCTCTTCGTAGCTGGGGGATTTTTCGGATTCCTTCTTACCGCGATGCTAATGTACGTGAGGGCTAACCGCCATCTGGCTGAAGCGAGACGCATACGGCGGTTCCAACAGCGCACGTATCAGGATTGACGCAGACACTTCCACCAAGGGTGAATATGATTTTGGCCAGACAGCGGGGTTTTTGCAAGGCAACCTCCGCCTATTCTTCATCTAGTCAGATTCAAATCTCAAGTAGAGAACTGAATCTGACAAAGGGCACCCTCGCGAGTCGACATTCAAATCGCAAACCTAAGTTCTTGAACG
>VBAX01000003.1 GCA_005883075.1 Candidatus Bathyarchaeota archaeon
TTTCTCGAGCGTGTCGCCGAACAAATCTCCGATCGTCCCAATCTCTTGCGCTTTCTTCACGAGATCACCCGGCCCGACTTTCGGGTACCACATTCCCTCGTGGTTCGCGTAGAGCCACTCAAAATTCGTCAGAACCGTTGTACCTGCCGGCTTCGCGCCGGCAGATTTCTTGTTCTGACGGGCTCCATCTCCGTCGATCATGCCCAGATGTCTCATGACGTTGACCACGCCCTGGACCAGCAACGCGACCGCGTCCTCCTGCATCTGCCCAACTCCCCCCGCTTCCGCGAGGATGGATGGAACTCCCTTTGCCGCCGCCGCCGCGTAACTAGACGAACCTTTGCCTGGCTGAACCGGTTTACTGACCGTCAGCACATAGGGCAACTCGAACGCCAGTGCCATCTGTTTCGACTTCACTGACACGTCATCATGGCCGTGCCTGCAAATCACGAACGGCACGAGCGCTTCCGGAATGTCACCGCCGTGAAGATCGACATACGCATCGGCGTGAACGACGAACTCGTTGATCAACGCGTGAGTCATTTGCTCGGAATAACTTCCCGTCGGATCGCCAGGGAAAACGCGATTCGGATTTACGTTATCGATCGGACACACGAACGGCGTTCGTGTCCGAAACGCCGGTAGATTCATCACCGGCATCAAGATCACCGCGCCCGCGATCTTTTTTGGATCCAAGGTGTTGCTTAAACGAATCACCGCTTCGACCGCCGGATACTCGCCACCGTGCACACCGGCGTTCACAAACAACACTGGTCCCGGTTTCGCGCCGGTGATTGAAATTACCGGCCGCGGTTCATCCTTCGCCAACGCCGCGCCCGGCAACTTGATCAAATGCCGCTGCGTTTTGCCCGGCGTCAATTTCCCAAGAATCGGTATTCGGTTCATTAGACAGAATTAACAGGATTCTGAACGATTCAATCCATTCATAGAGAATGAAGCGAATGGGATGAGGAACATAGAGGGTGAAACCGCGACGAGCTCCGCTTCGTTGCGCTGCTCATCGCTTATCACGTCATTTTTCTTGCAACCCGCTCGGTAATCGCGGCGACGCGAGAAGCTTGCCAAATTCGCTCCACCGTTTCTCGGGATCGGTGCCGCTGCGTTTCTCGATGTAACGGCGCACCATGTCTTCCCCGAGATTGTAGTTGATCACGTAACTTCGATAACGCTGGATAAATTTTACCCGCTGCTGAGCGCGAGCTGGTTCCATCACCGCATATTTTTGCAACCATTGCGCCGCAGCGTTCTCGTCGATCTCACCATTGATCAATCTCCGCGCGGCCTCGTTTCCGGCATAACTGAGATCCTTCATCAAATCCTGCACGGCGTAATATTCGTCTGCGCGTGATGCATCAATTCCCGCGGCGGGAAACAAAACTTCCTGCTCGAACTTTATTCGCTCGGTCTTAGTCGGAAACGCAACGTCCCTGCCGAAATTCGCCGTCCCTTCGGCGACGAGCGATTGCGGTGAGAACAGTGCGTAAACCGAAAACTCCAGCCAGCCGCGATCGCGGACCAGGTTCTTTTCCAGCAGCGAATTGTAAACATGATGACCGGGATAACCTTCGTGCGCCGCGAGATCGACCGCGCGATCGATGAAGATGGGCAGATCAGTATTCACCTGAATCACGCTGTGGAAATTTCCTTTGTACCAATTGTAACCACCCCACGGTTTATTGGTCACGTACTCGACGGTGAAACTTTCGTTAGGCGGAAGCGCAAGGTGCGCAAGCGTCCGGGCGCGGCATTCCTTGATCGCGAGTTGAAAAACCGTATCGAGTTTTTCCTTCGGAATCAGAAACGGCTTCCGCCACATCTCGTAGCGCTCCCACAACGAACCGCCAGTCCGGTCCGCCGATCGGACGGACTCGTCCCGTGGCGAGCTCGGACCCTTTCCCGGAATCTTTGCGTCTAGTTGGGCAATGATCTGATCAAAGTGCGAATCCGGAAAAGTCAGTGCAACGGCGTCGTAAAGCGCGCGCGACTCGTTATCGAACTTTAATTTTTCGCCCTTCAACATCCGGACCCGCGCCGCCAGCGCGGAAATTTGTTTCTGCAAATATTCGCGCCGCAATTTGAACATCTCGTCGCCTGACGTTGCTGCGTCAGGAGTTTTCGCCAGGGTCGGGCTCAGTTCGGCGGCTTCGGCACCGATCGCGTCCAGCGACTTCTTTTCCTTCTCCGCCTGCGCCTTCCACTCAGCCGGTCCGTAAAACGCATCAACGTAATCGGGATCATGTTGCCCCAAAGCCAGCACGAGATGCACGTACCGCTCGGCGACAGCATTCATGGCGTCTGCCGCCGCGCACGTGGCTCCGCTCGAGATTAGGAAACCGCAGATGACAAAGAGTGAGAATATCGGGCGCATACCTGGAGATTGACGGTTCGCTGCCGAGCGCCAATATCAAAATCAGTGGTCAAATCTTGAATGTTTAGATACGACCCCGGTTCGGGTTCCCCCCGGTTCGGGTTCCCCCGGTTCGGGTTCCGCGGAATACAGTCCGGCTGGGAGCCGGCGGATAGATGGTGACCTGCGGGGGCCGCAGGTGAGCTGCGCGGGAGCGCACGAATCAAACCATTCTGCGGATGAAGGACGGTTTGCCGAAGCTAAAAGTTTTCCCGGCCGCCATCGGCGGGTCCTGCGATAACTGGGAATCCTTTCTGATCTTGGCTGCCGCAATTTAATCTACTACTTTCTGCTGAGTGAAAGCAAAGGGCCCAGAATTCATTCGGTTCTTTAAACCAGTTTTGCAGATTCTGAGGGAGTCCGGCGGTTCAGGAACAACCTCCGAAGTCATCGATCGTGCAATTGAGCTTCTGCAAATCCCGGAGTCGGAACAAGAGGTCACGCTCAAGAACGGTCAGTCTCGCGTTCGCAATCAGGTTCAATGGAGCCGCCATTACTTGGTGCGAGCTGGCTATCTTGAGTCATCGCGACGCGGCGTCTGGAGTCTCACGGACAAGGGCGCTCAAGCGGAATGAAGTGTTCCAACGAGTTCAAAAAGGACTGCGAACAGAAAAAAAGGAAAAGAAGGAACTGGAAGAACCTTTTATCGACGAGCGTGACGAAAGCACCGCCGAGACCGCTGATTATAAATCGGAATTGCTAGCAGTGATCAAATCGTTGCCACCGGGCGGATTCGAGCGCTTGTGTCAGAGGGTTCTTCGTGAGTCGGGTTTTCAGGAGGTGACCGTTACTGGAAAAACCGGCGATGGTGGCATCGATGGAATTGGGGTGCTGCAAGTCAATCCATTCGTCAGCTTTAACGTTTTATTTCAGTGCAAACGCTACCAAGGTTCGGTTACTCCCTCCCAAGTCCGCGATTTTCGCGGTGCCATGGCAGGCCGTGCGGACAAGGGTAATATGTTGACGACAGGCACATTCACGGTCGAGGCGAAGAAGGAGGCCAGGCGCGATGGCGCAACGCCAATCGAGCTCGTCGCAGGCGAGGACTTGGTGAAGCTATTCGAAGACCTTGAATTGGGTTTGCTCCCCCGCCGGACGTTCGAGGTTGATCGGAAGTTCTTCGATGAATTCAGCAGAAGCGCCTAAACCAGAACCGCAAAAACGCCGGTGATCACTAACACGTCAGCACCAATGCAAAAGGGGAATGGGTCGGCGCTTAAAAAGACGCGACCCCATTTCCGGCCACCAAGCTAAATAAGGCGAAAGAGAACTATCCTCGCCTCCGATGCGTAAGTCCGTTGTCGACGAGGAATTTTAGAAATTCTTTACCAAAAGGTGTGATCTTAAGCCGATCACCTTCGACAACGAACAGGTTACTGTTCACGAGAAAGCCCCGATAGGAGTCCAGTGTTGTCTGCTCGTGAAAAATCGGGTCCGCAGCTTTAACCTGATCGAATTTTTCTCTCACTGTCTTTTCATCGATTCCTGTTAGTCGTGAACTTGCTTCGACCAGTAATTCAAGTTGTGAACCGTAAATGAGCATACCTATCCGATCGAATTGCGCGTAGACTTGCGAGCGTGCGAGTGTTCGCAGTAGCAGGGCTTCTCGCTCTTCTTGTGAATCAAACTGAATGTTTGCCAGATAATTTTTCAAAAGTGCTTCCTGGTCCTTGATAACGGGGTTGAACGCTACTTCCATGAGGTCCCGGGATGGGATCATCTGCTTTTGTTCGATCTTTGCCGTTGCCGCGTCCTGAGCCGCCGCGCGGATTCCCGTCTTATCGATCTGAGTAATCCGATCAACTAATCGGCCAAGAGGATGACGCAGAATCCAGATCGCAAACAAACCAATTGCGACGAACGCTCCGGGCCAGATTAGATGTTCCATTTTTTGAATCTAATCATCGCGATTTAACTACGAGTATTACAGTTCACAAAGATAATCCGCCTTTGAAAGCTCGGAATGTCATGCATGTAATTCGATAGCCCGAGTGCTTGGGGCTTATCCAACAAGTCGTTAGGGGCTGATCAATAGTTTCCGAACGCCTTCCGCTAGCTCTGTTGCTGTTTTGGCAAGCTTGAGGACAACTCCTACTTTGGTAACAACGATCCAAAACTTCTCACCGAACTGGGATTTCCTTACATTTTCAGCACGTGCCGAATCTGTAATAATCGTTCCGAGCACGGCGTTCAGTGCCCGCTCCATCCCAACCGCCCCCGTGACAGCATAGTCATCAATGGCCTCGATGATTAAGTAAAGATAATCCAGTAAGTAACGAGAGATCTCATTAGGCAAATCGGCCTTGACCACTTCTTCATACAACGACCAGGCGGATTCTCGCAGAGAATCAAGTTCCTCGCTCGAGACATCCTTCTCCGGCGCTCGTTTGTCTAGTTCGTGCGCACAAAATCGAATACTGATTAGCAGCGAATCAGACAATCGCTGACTGAACTCGTTAAATTGCGCATTAAAGTTAATCACCCGAAACGCTGTTGATAGATCTTGCCGCCAGCCTAGGTAAAGTTCTTCATCAAGATCGGAAAAGCGCTGAATCTGACCTGATATAATTGACGGAAGAGTGAAGACCTTGCTCACGCGATTCATCGTGATGAGGTCGTCGAGTTGTTCAGGCAATTGCAGGACGGTACGCCAGGCCGCCAACATGTTTTTGGGTCGTAGCTC
>VBAX01000077.1 GCA_005883075.1 Candidatus Bathyarchaeota archaeon
CATCTTTCCATAACTGTTCTACTTGGGTTGCTCTGCAACCCTTGCAGACGATGGTGACCCATCCACCTGCTGAGCCAGGGTGATTGCTAACATCGTGTTCCATGACCTTGTTGCAAGTCCAACACCACATGACCTCCTTGACTATCACCGACCGCATGATGAGGGGAAACGAGCGGGAGCGATTAAAGAAGAGATGGCAGGAAATGTGAACCAAATTGTTGGGTGGACTTTGAGAAGCCTAAGGAGAGACTGCGGGAAGAATACCAATAATAACTGAACCGCCGAACAATCGTAATCTACGAGGTGAATTTTCGGAATGGGTGTTGAAGAAAACCTGCGACTTATGCAAACATTAGACAATGCTTGGAATGCCAAAGACTGGGAAACGTTCATGAAGCGTCACTCTGAGAACGTTGCGGTGTACTGGCCAGGCCAGCCTGAGCCAACGAGGGGACGCCACGCACATCATAGCGAATCTGTTGAATTCTTCAAAGCTTTTGACAATCATCTGGACAACAATCCATACAAGGTCCTTTTCGGCTACGGCGATTACACATGTTCAGTGGCCAGATGGACAGGCAAGAACATAGGGCCGTTCATGGGTCCGGATGGAAGCATGATCCCTGCCACCAACATGAGATTCGAGCTTGAGTTCTGCACGGTTGCCCAGTGGAAGAACAACGAGATTGTCGAAGAGAAACTCTTCTACGACTTGGTAGGACTGTTGAAACAGCTCGGCGTAACTCTAACAACCAAGACTCAAGCAGAGAAGGTTCCAGCGGTTTAACAGAGCACGGCTTTGCTTCTTCGTGGCTCCCTCTTCTTTTGCTCTTTCAAGCAAGGATTTCCCAAAAGGAGTGAAATCGTCACCTTCCGCACACGGAAAGGAGCGTGAATAAGGTCGGTTGGGGGAAATTATGACAGGAAATGTGAAAGAATTGAGTCCGCGAAATCTGGGGTATCCAGGGGGAGTGTTCCTGGGAACGGGTTCTAATTTAATTCCCCGTCCGGTTCCGGGGTCTGTTCTGCGTCCGGTTCCGTTCTCTAGCGCCTTTCCAGCTCTTTTTCGAGGGTCTTGAGGGATGACCGCGCTTGTCTTATCGCAGAGTCTAGGGTTCTAGTGATGGCGGGAAGACCTACCTGGAAACGTGGTTCCACAAACATGACTCCCTTTCCCCTTATAATCTTGAACTCTGTCTCGGCGAAATCAATCTGACGTCCTGCCACCTTTCTCACTGCAAGCGTCCTGATCATAGACTTACCCTTCCGGACGAGCTTGAGATCTATGATTCCATCCACAATCGATTCGAGGTTGCTCTCTATGGGGTCAGGTAGAGAGCCTCTTGTCCCGGTAAGAATGAAGAAGCCGCCATCGTTCTTGATCTTGGCTCCCAGCACTCGAAGGAAGTTGATGCCGTGACGGGTTTGGGCGGAGTTGAAAATGGGGGTGAACGAATCGAGAAGAACCGTCACGGGTTCTTGAGCGCTGCTCATCATTAGGCTGACTTGAATGCTCACTTCCGTAAAATCAACCGGGTCCTTTATCAGAGCCTGTTCCCCAACCAGTGCTGAGTAGCAATCGAGAAACTTGAGATGTCCATCCTGAACATACTGGTCAACGTTCCATCCCAACCCCTCCATTTTCTTCTGGATCTCAGAAGGAGAGGAATTGTAGGTGAGAATGGCACAATGCTTGCCCTGCATCAACTGCTGATAGATGAGCTCGAGACCTATCATGGTCGTTCCGGAACCCGACTCTCCCCGAATCATCAGAGTAGTTGGTGGCTGGAACTCACCACCCATTAACTTCGAGAGTTCTGAAAAGGGGGCGTCCATTTTGTTGAACCGCATGAAAAGGAGACCGCCCGTCGCCCCCGCGCCGACGAGGACGGCGGCCAAGACGAAGTAGAGGAGACTGACAGATTGGCTACCTCCTGGAGCAGGTCCTATGTTTACTAGAAGCGCACCGCCACCTTCGCCAGAGTTTCCGTAAGAGTCGGATGCCTTTACGTCCACTATCCAGATCCCGGCTTTGTCAGTTGAGTTCAACAGGTTGCTCCCAACCCACCGGCCTTGACCCTGTACGTAAGAGAGAGAAATTGGACTGCCGATCGGTTCTCCCGTGCTAGACAGGTCGACCGTGGCTGTCACTGTTCCCGCGCCGAAGGGAGTTCCATCCGGGCTCAGAACCGTCGCGTAGATTGGAAATACGTCACCTGAGGTGTAGGTCTTGTTAACCAAGGAGACAGAGACGGCTAACACGGCCTGCTGAACGGTGAACGCGATAGTCGTACCCTGACCGGGTCCTCCATTGCCGTAACCATCACTGAACGTGTTAGGGTCAATGCGAACGGCCCAGCTACCCGCCTGTCCGCTTAGAGGAATCCTATAGGTAGCAAGGAACAGATTGAGTGTAGAATTGTAAATCGCGTTTACAGCATGGAATGTTGTAGAATCAGCTTCAACAAATGTTACTGGGAGAGTGCCTGATTGCACAGAAACACTGCTCTGGTAGTTCGCGGTGATTCGGAGCTCTTCCCTTTCGCTTCTGGGAATAGATGTTCGAGTAAGAGCGGCCTGAGAGATTGTGATGTTTGCAGGAAAGAGAATTATGGTTTCAGTGTCGGGGGGCATCTTAGTTGTAGTCATTCCCCGGAGACTGATGATGTAAGAGCCTGTAGACGTGCTTGGGGCGGACTGCCAAGTGTAGGTAAAGATGCCGGTCGCGTCCGCGGTTCCCTGAGCTGGAAACCCAGGTATAGAGATTGAGCCTTGAGCTATGTTGACGGTGATTCTCTCGCCGGGAAGGTAGGAGCTTGCTTGGATGCTTGCTTTCGATGTCCGTTGATACGTATTCGCATCGGTTAGGCCGACCTGAAAGGTGATCGTGGCAACATTGGGCTTGTTCGCTGGCGTGGTCTCGTTAACTCGCACAGTATAGGTTCCAACGTATTTTGCGGTGCCAGCAGAGAGGTCTTGAGGATAGTTTACTGTCTGAACAAAGTTGGCGCCAAAGCCCGAGTTAGTAGTCTTGGCGAGGGTGCTGTTCGCGCCTGATGGGTCTGTTACTTTCCAGGCAAAGTTGTAGTTCGTGAACAATGACGCGTTAGTTACTGCCAGAGATAGCGTAGTTGTGCTTCCTTCCTGGATCCGGCTGGGTGAGGCTGATAGAGAATAGGTCTCGCCCGCGGGGGCGCGAACTGGTACGCTGATGGCTGTGACGAGTATGAGGCTCACCATGAGGAACAACAGGAAGGTTCGAGCCCTCTGATGGAACACCGCCCTAGCCTCGCTGCTGGTTGGACCATACCAGCAATGCTCACTTCATGGCTATCGCATGACCGAGCAACTAAAGACTCTTGTAACCTAGAAAACCCGGATAGCGTTCGGAGAGTTGGGCACGCCAAGTGCGTGCAGAAAGCGCGTTGAATCCCCTTCAAGGCACTAGACAATCATGTCAATAACAATCGGCGTGAGATTTTCTCAGCTTCGGCGACTATACATGTTCAGCCTCCACATGGAAAGATAGGAACAAGCGCCGTTCATGAGCCCAGATGGACGTATAGTCCCCTGGCCTCCATTTCCTACTTCCTATTTTCTACAGAAATTACTTTTTGGTTTGATTCAAGCTTTCAATTAGGGCTTTGGCGATTGCGTCTCCGTCGTGTCTGACCCCGTTGACGTAGAATGTCGGGGTTCCATTGACACCGCTTCTTACTCCACCCATGAAGTCGTCCTTGATCCTTTTCTGATACAAGTGCTGAGCAATTTCACGCTCAAACTTTTGACCATCCAGGCCCAGCTTCTTTGCGTAGGCGAGAGCGACGCTCGGGTCTCCGAGGGTTGCTTGGTGTTCGTAGAGAAAGTCGTGCATGGGCCAGAACTTTCCCTGAGCAGAGGCTGCCTCTGCTGTTTCAGCGGCGTTCATGGCATGCTCATGTATATTTGTCAGGGGAAAGTTGCGAAACACGAACCGTAGTTCGGAGCCGAGTTCCTTCTGGACCTTTTTCACTTCAGGATATGCCGCGCCACAATACGGACATTGATAGTCTCCATACTCGACTAGTGTGAGAGCGGCTTTCAAGGCTCCTTCTATGTGGTCGCGTTCAGGCGTCACAGGAACTGCGAGTCTCGGAGCCTCATACTTTCCCGCGGGTTCCTTGCTGGTTGGCTCTAGCAGTGTCTTGCCTTTGGTTCTCTTTCGTGCGACCGTTGTTGTCCCGGACATTTCTCGCGGTCAGCTCTTCTCAGTTGCCTGAGCCTTGTTCAGATTTTCTAGGGCTGATAGAATGCCGTCGGCTCCTGGGTTGATTCCGTCGGGGGAGAGGTGGCTCCATCTGATAATTCCCTTGTTGTCAATCACGAAGAGGGCGCGAGCCGACTCGCCGATCTTCTCCTTGTAGGCACCATACTTTCTAGAGACTCCCCCTTTTGGCTCGAAATCTGCTAGGACGGGGAAGTTGAGCTTCCGATCCTTGACGAAAGCAAGGTGGGACCAGATATTGTCAACTGAAATAGCGAGGAGTTCTGCGTTGAACTTTTTGAACTCTGGCATTACCATCGCGTACAATGATAACTGGTCGGTGCAGACGGGACTCCAGTCTGCAGGGTAGAAAGCAAGAATTACAGGTTGTCCCCGGAAATCGTTCAGGGACACTTTCTGGTCCGGTGTACTGTTAAGAGAAAAGTTAGGGGCCAGTTTCCCTGGTCCCAGAACAGAATCAACTGTCTTTGTAATCTTGTTCGTTTTCGACGATCGTTTGCTGCTTTTTCGTACCGCACCCTTGTTCTCCAATTTCCACATCCTTCTCCTTTTGCCTGGTTGCATCAAACTGGCCTTAAAGGAAACATCCCTCCTTCTCAGAAAGAACTAACATTACAAAGCACTCTCTTCTGGCGCTATTTATAGACTAACTGATTGACGAGTCTTATGTCAAAGATTCCCCCAGAGTCATCCTGCTAGTGACCTCCTGAGATTTCCCAAGTGTGATTTACGTCAAGGGTCGATACTAGTATAGTGCTTAGGCTTCAGGAGGTCGCTGACCACCTTCTCCCTTAGTTGGGCAACTTGGTCTCTCGAAGATTCGCCGAAAGAGGAGCCAGTCCTTAGAGAATATTCTTTGTAGAGTTCTGCCACGGTCTTGTAGACAAGAAGCTGGGCACTGGTTCCGAAGACTCTTGTGAGGACTTCAATCACTTCGTCGAACCTGCTGGAGATTTCCGACGGTTTGATCCCGTTCTTCTCCAGTAATTGGAAGATCTCTTCCCTGACGGTTCGGCCAAGTATGTCTTCAAGGACAGTGGAGAAACATTGGTTCATTGTCATTTGAAACGTTTCTTCTATCTTGGTCCGCGTGGAATGACCTCCTGAGGGCCGCATTTTTCTTGGTCTCGGGTTAAGCGTGATGTAACAGAGGACCCGTGAAAATGGGGACCGCACCGGGAAGTCGATCCGGTCTAGATTCCTCTTTCAGAAACCGCCTTCCCTTTGTTCTGGAAATATGCCTATTGCCGCGTATACCTACTCGTTTTCCGCTGGGTTGCGTTCGAAAAGTTACCCGAAGAGCTCGGGCGACTCACTTCAATCGACGTCCATAGCGGTCTATTGTGTTCAACCGTGGAATCCTTTGTCTGGTTACACAATGCTTGTCGGGGGAGAAGAATGGTCTTGACGCGAGAATTACATGATGGCTGATGATAACTCCGGCGAACAGGAAACAGGGCTAGAACCCCGCGTTCAAGTGGAGCAAACAAGTGTTGGGAAATCTAAACCTAGCGACCTCTTGGACCTTATGTCAAGATTCCTAGAATCGCCGGGAAACGTCCTGCTCATACAAGGTGCCCCAGGCACCGGGAAAACAACGCTCGCCCTTGAACTTCTCAACGAGATGAAAGGAACTCGCATCGGTCCTCACACAATTTCTGCCAACAAGGTGTATGTGTCAAGCCGGGTCTCTTCTTCGAAACTGCACCGACATTTCCCCGGGGTTCATGAAGTGCTCGATTCTATGTCTGGAAAAGAGGCAGCGGGCAGCGAGACGCGGCTGGGAGGAGATAGCCGAATAGCAGGAGCGGCGAACATTGTTGGCAGGATTCTTACGTTGAAACGGGCCAAACAGAAAGGCATCATCGTTGTGGACAGCTGGGAAGGCGCAATAGCGAACGCGACGGAGGAACAACGTAATGCAATGGAAACGGCGATTTTTCAGGACTTGGAAGAGAGCAAGTTAAGCGCGGTAATTGTGAGCGAAAGCGAAAATTCTCCTAAGCTCGACTATCTTGTTGATGGCATCGTTACACTTTCGCTATCCCACTTGGAAGATAGGACTGTGAGAAGTGTAGTTGTCAACAAGCTTCGCGGGTTCCGGCTTCACACACAACGGGCGCTGTTTTCGCTCGATGGGGGCAAGTTCACCCTCTTACCAAGGGTTGAATTTCACTTTGACATTGACAGATCGGTCAATCCAAAACTGATTAGCCCCGTGCGTAATTCTGAGTCCTCCTATTCGACCGGTAGTCCGGACCTTGATGCGTTGTTGGATGGTGGAGTCCGGAAAGGTTCTTCGCTTCTATTGGATGTCAACAGTACCGTCTCACCCCATTCCGTGAAGCTCCTTCTCGACATCATGGCTGCGAACTTCATCAATCAGGGAGGGACAGCTTTCATCATTCCCTACAGCATATTCAGTTCACAAAACATTGCTGAGTCTCTGAAGACCTACGTTGGAGACACTGTGCTGAATGAGAGGGTTCGTATCGCAGAGTTCAACCAGGTTCTTCGCGATGAAAAATGGAGGGTGAAGCTCACAGGCAGGCTACAGGAAGACCTAGCCGCTTTCAATAACGCATGGAACGAGCTCGGAGCTATCTCATCCGCGAGGGCGCTGAAATACGATTTCGACAAGACAGTACAGCTTTACGGCGAAACTCTAGGTCTGCCCGGCATTGCCGAAATAGGGGCAGGCATTCGTGACTCAAGGGCGCTCAGCGTCGGCGTAATCTCGCGACCAACCAACCTTAGGGAGGAACTTCTGAGAGCTGTTGACTACCACTTGAAGATGCAAACGGTCAACGGATCACTACTCATCTATGGGGTCAAACCGATTACTAACGTTCACGGTGTGAAATTCGGCTTTGAACGGGGTTACCCTAGATTGTCCTTGACGGAAATCGTCTAGCTCTACCAGATTAAAATTCGCCACGTGTCGAATCGTGCTGAAAACAAACCCCGGATTCGCATATTGCAAGATTCATCAGCTTATCACAGCGCAGATCAAGAAGCATGAACTCACCAATGAAGTCTAGTTCATGAACACACACCCTCCATTGGAAATATCCAAATGTGTTTCTTTGTAAACTCCATACCTAAGTTCGAGATTACCCGAATTAATTCTAAGTCTCAGGGTGATCGTTGGGTAAACGGAACCATAGGTTGGTACTGGTGCTTGGAAACGAATTGGTTGACCAACTGGAAAGTATAGCCCGGAAAAAAGGAACCAGCGTCGAGGATCTGCTCAAGGAGCGCGTCATACCGGAGTGGATAGGTAAAAGACGGATTGTTAGTCAACGAGTTTTCGAAGAACGTTCGAAGCGACGCCGCCGGATCAATGGCCGTCCCAAACGTTCAGAACTAGTCCACTAGAATACTTAGTATTTGATGCGCGCCATACTAGTCTCTGGTAGGCCACGCGACTAGTTAGCTTACCCCAAGCATCTTATCTTAGTGACCGGTAGCCATTGGTCGGGTCCCAAGTTGGTGCCTTGCTACACAAAGCAACGGTAGAAGATGCCTCCAAAGGAGCGCCTCCGTCTCATTCTAGATCAAGCTTACAGGACGCCACGATTGAACTTGAAGAGAGGCAAATATCGGCAACCCATCCCCTTTCGAGGAGTTTCAGAATTGGGCAGGAATCCTGAGAATTCAGAAGGGAGCGGTCAAGGAATGACTTCTATTAAGCAGCAGATAGCGTTACCTGTCTAGCAAAGACTCGTCTAGAGCCGGGTTTAAGGCATGGCAGAAAGGGTTACCGCTCGGTTCGATTGTTGGAAACGCTACGCGTATCCGGTCGTTCCGATGCTTGTTTGGTCACGTGTCTGGGCGATCTATGCGAACGACCTTGATGCCGGGGTTTCAACTGGCTGTCGACTACTGGTTCGACCGTGTCCTGCAAGGAATGGGCGGACCCATACGAGAATGGATCTACGATTTCCTGAACAAGAAAGGCATTAGCCGGGAGGATATTCCTGGCAGATTTGAGGATGTTGTGAAGACATTGATGGAGAGATTGGGGTCGAGTGCGCGTGTTATCGCTTACAGGACAGTGGTTGAGCTGTACAAGGAGTTCGCCCTGCCCCCGAACTTCGAATACGACGATTCACTGCCAGACAGATTTGTCTATCTCAAAGAGAGAGTAGTAGCGGATCGGCTACATCCGACAACTCCTAGCCTAAGATTCCCAGCCTAGCCCGAAGTCTTTCTGGATTAACCAATAGAGAAGTCTTTTGAAGGCTTCCCAAGCGGTGAGAAGCTAGGCCCGCTTGACAAGGGAAATCGTTGCTGTTGAACACGTGGAGGTGAATTGTTGACTAGCCCAGAGGTTAGCAAGAAGCAGCCAGGACTATTACACTTCCCGGGGCTCGGGCATTTCCTTGTGGTGGTGATATTTACTGGGATAGAGATCGTCGGGTTGATCGAGTGGCTAGCGATCTCGAACGGAGAGAACCATACTGCCGTTCTCGGCCAATCCTACCCGGTCCTGCAACTGGGAGCCATCTCGTCCCAAATAGGAATGACAGGTTTTGCCGCGATAGTCCTCGCCGTATTCCTACTAGTCGAGCATATCATTACCCAGGTGGACGCGACGGGACGATTCGCGTCAGGAAAGCAACTTGTGGAGATTTTGACTTTCAGTAGTCTCGAATCGGTGATCTGGCTTGTATGGCTGGAACTGATACCCGTCAACGGGATTCTCGCGATCACCTTTTTCCTCGTGGCTCTGTTTGTGGAGCACCATATCGCTGACAACGTAAAGAAGGGACTCTCCTTCTTCAAGCTCTCCAGCACAAGGGCTGTTTTCGTCGGACTACTCGTACTGACGATATCGGAGGTCATAGGCGCAGTGGTCTGGGTTGGGAATCAGAACCTGCTTGCCGTGCTGGTCGGGGGCTCTCTGCTCGAACATTATATTGCGAGAAATGTTGGACTAATCAAGTAGCTTCGTTGGGCCGTCCTCGTCTTTGTTATGTGGATGGGGACATGACGGCAAATAGGCTAGACATGAGACGATACAAGAGACACCTGACCCGATTGTTGTAGGAACGAAGATACGATGGCATTGAACTCTTCTGGTCTGGACATGTTGGCAATATGGTCCGCGCCTATTATGACGCTGAGTTTCGATCCAGGTATTAGCTCGTGTAACCTCTTGGTCATCAGCTGCATGCCTTTCACATCCCGGTCTCCCACGATTAGGATCGTGGGTATGTGAATCTGATTCAGCTTTGTGAAGGCCGGTGGCTTAGGCGACTTTTGTAACTTGTTCGGCGGATTCTTGTGAATGTGAGAGTTAGCCTTTGCTATCTCAAGAATACGACTCTTGCTCGTCGCGCTTTGAGCGGAGGCCCAAATTTCGAGATCCATATTAATAGCGTCGTCTATTCGATTTTCGCTAATTGCAAGATCCTGTAGATCGCCCTTCTTGTCAAGCTCTTCCCATTCTCTATCTTCCTCTGGACCCGAGCTCTTGTAGCCGCCTATCCCAGGCGAGACGAGAATCAGACTGTTTACCATAGAAGGGTGGACAGAAACGAAGTCAAGTGCGATTCTGCCTCCGTTGGAGACCCCAAGAATGCTAGCGCTCTCAATGTTGAGGTGCTTGAGTAGAGCGAATAGGTCTTCTGTGTCTGAATACTCTTCACCGGGCTGGCTTGACTTCCCGTAACCTCTCACGTCATATCGTATGACTCGCGCGCCTTTCGGGAAGACTTGGAACTGGTCGTCCCACATTCTGCTATCAAGAAAACCAGCGTGAATCAGCACAAGAGGAGGCCCTTCGCCGGCAGTCTCGTAGTACAGATTTCCTCCGCGAACCCGCAGATAGCTCATTTTCATGCTGCCCTGTTTGCCCCGACGTAATATTCTTCCTTACGGACTTCTTGTATGATGACGATTGTCTGGTCCCGTTTCGCTTTCGCAATCGTCTCCACAGCATCCGTGATCGCCTTGGCTAGATCGTCTTTCTGCTGCTGCGTTCTCCCTGGATACATCAAAACCCTAACAATAGGCATAGAAATCTACAGTGTCCTTCTTGTTGAAGAAAGTTTGCCTAGTTATGAGATCTGTAAGGCCTCAACGTGAGGGCTCATGATTTCCACCTCTCCATTTGGTGGAGCCATGGATTTCCCCTTGTAGAACGTCGTAGGCCAGTGGTCCATCTCTGTCGTCGACGACCATTATGATGTCTCCGTAGCCCAGAAACGCGTCTAGGATGTTGACGCCGTTTCTGAACAGTAGTTCGGTGATATAGGATGCTATTCCAGGGGTCATCTCAGCGTGGGGTGAGAGGTTGAGTGTCAGCTTGGCCACATTTGCTTGTGTTGTCGCCTCCCGAAAGTGTGCCAGTTTTCCCCGGACTAGAGCGTAGTCCTCGCCGGGCAGAATCAGTTTGATCGAGCTTGAAAGCGGGAAGATGTGTGGGAACTCGGATAGATCGCTCCAGACTTCTGACAATTCTCTGATTATAGTTGAGAATTTTGTCCTGGGCGTTCTTATTGTCACGTCTACTATGCCGCTTGAAAGGGAGATCCTTGCGTCCTTGAGAACTCTTGAAGCATCAGGGCTCTTCGTGTTGGATAGGGTGTCGGAGAATCGCTTGATCGTTACGACTAGCGTGTTGATTGTTGCCTCTCTTCCGCTCATTTGTTTGACCTGAGGTTGGATGAGTTCTGCGAGGGAGTGGAAGTTCATGAGTTTCATCTTCAAGCATTGATAGATGGGGTAGTTTCTGGTCAGAATCTCGCGTACCGCTTCTGGGACGCTAACAGTGCTCCTTTGGGCTGTCAAGTCTCTGTGACCCCTCACTGTAATATATCGTTGGATCCATAATTAAAGCCTTATATGCAAGTAACAAGTGTTACTATGTTGCAATAAAATGCAGTAGAAAAAACAACAATGCAAACCAATATGAATTTCCCGACCTACGTGTTCGCGACCGTCAATCCGGGCCGCAGCACCAACGTGGTTGAGGAGCTAAAGCGAAACAGCCAGATTGACATCATCGCACCAGTCACAGGCCGATACGACCTAGTTCTACGCCTGAAACCGAACACTCCACACAACATCTACCAGACAGTCAAAGAAATCCGCAACATCAGCGACGTAGTCACTACCGACACTCACACCGGCTTCGACGGTATTCAGCCGACCAAGAAATTCGAGAGCCAAATGGCTTTCGGCGTTTCTTTGTTAACTTGTGAGCACACTACCAGCGAGAACGTCATTAAGCAGCTCAGCACTATCCCAGGCTTCGTAGAAGCATCTACGGTACCCGGACAGTTCGACATAGTCGCACTCTGGCAAGCACGAACCTCTGAAGACATTGTGAAGACCT
>VBAX01000078.1 GCA_005883075.1 Candidatus Bathyarchaeota archaeon
ACCACATCCTTAGGCGCCTTCGATAGATCCACTGTCAAGACCAGTGTCACGTTCGAGTCTCTCAGCTTGTCCAACGTCTCGCCTAATCGCTTGACAAAATCCTTGGACGCAACCTTCGCGACAACCGGATCGATCGAGTCGAACAGAATCTTGGTCTTCTCGCCGATAAACATGGAACTGTTCTTGACCAGCGCGTCCTGTATAGAATCGAAGTCAAACGCCTTCTCAACATAGTATGGCTCAAAACTGAACGAGTCGGACTGGGACGAAAACCCGTCCACTAGCAAGAACCTGTACTGGGACTCGGCCTCCGAAGGATCCGCGCTCATCTTCTTCATCTGTTCCCTGAGCGCACCAGGCGCTTTATCGTAGGTTACGTACATGCACGGGTTTCCCTGCTTCAGAAAACTGCTCGCGAGCCCGGAGCACAGAGTCGTCTTCCCTGAACCTGGGCTGCCATTCACGACAACGAGACCGGGAGATTCGAGGTTTCCTTGCGTAAGCTCGAAGATATGGTCGAAACTCTGAGAGACCCTTGGAGCGCTGGGACGTTTCTGAGCTTCTTCTCG
Source organism: Candidatus Bathyarchaeota archaeon (assembly GCA_005883075.1). Lineage (GTDB taxonomy): Archaea > Thermoproteota > Bathyarchaeia > 40CM-2-53-6 > 40CM-2-53-6 > 40CM-2-53-6. The sequence continues at coordinate 570 of VBAX01000078.1, forward strand.
AGCCGGTTTCTCCGGTTTGTCCGCTGATGGTGGCGGATAGAATTTGGGCTGGACTGTTTCCTTTGCAGGCTGCTCCCCAGGCTCGGGAAGTTTCATGGAGCGAGCGGAAGTCGCTGGCAGGAGAGGCGCAATACTTGGTTTCTCTAGCTCAAGGCCCTTCTTTCCGCCTGGGACGATCGTCATCGGCCTGCTTGTGGGCGTCGCTCTCGGCGGCACCCATTCTGGATTACTCTGCATGGCGAACCCTCTCGGCTGTTCCCCGCCAAACGTGCTCGCGTCAGTCGGCAAGTCTTTCAGCAGAGATTGTAGCAGTCTGCTTAGCGAACTATCCTCGTCTGCCTGGGTAGGAGCTGGGGAGCTTCTGGGAGGCTGATAGAAACTGGAAGTGCTCATAGATGGAGGGCTCGGAGGAGTAGGTGAACTTGAGGAAATAGGAGGAGCTTGGACCGGAGTTGACGTGACAGGAGGAGTAGGCACCAACGTTGACATTGATGTGGACACATCTTCGGTTTCTTGGCCTTCTTTCTCGTCTTTCTTCTTGCGTCCGAACATGGTGAGTATTCCTATGACTGTGAAGAGAGTCCAGATGGGATCTAGACTGGCAAGTTGGACTAGCATTCGTTCAACCCATACCTAGTGATCGTTCACTCTCATCCAAGGGACTCATTGTCTCTCCCGTAGTATCTCGAACAGGAGAACACAGCCTGAGTTGTTCTTGGATAGGAGTGATGTTACCTTAGTGAATGGTCATCGGAAACAGGCTGGGTACCTCACGCACTGCAATGTTATTCATCCCAGAACTATCTCCTTGTCTTCAGAATATCCGACTTTGTCAGAATACCAACAAGGTTCTCACCCTTCGAAACGAGGACGCCATAGTTGTTCTGCAACAATCCCAGAACCAGATCGAGCGGAGTGTCACTATTGACCACGGGCAACGGCGAATCCATAATCTCACGAACCTTGAGGCCAAGGACGGAATCTAGGGACTCACCGCGAGCAGCCCGATCAAGAATCGTCTTCTCCGAAATACTTCCGACACATCTTCCGCTTTCGAAAACCGGAAGCTGCGAATAGCCCCTACGCCTCATCAAGTCAACAGCATCCCTTACAAGCTGCGTTCTCGCCACAGAGACAACGGGACGACTAATCAGCTCATCCACCCGACGCGCAGGGTTTTCAACCCCAGCTCTTTCCAAGGCGCTGAATAGTCTTTGAACTATCGAATAAGACGGGTCCACGGAACCCGCTTCTATCTTAGCGATTATCGATTGACTTACTCCAGCGGAGACAGCGAGTCTCGACTGCGTTAGTCCGAGATCTTTCCTCTTCTTCGGAATCTCCCCCAACGACGGTAGCATATCCCAAACATGTTGAACGATGCTCTTATTCCTGTCGGAATACGTTAGGAGCTATTCCTAACGGAATATGAGTACGATAGAACTTATATAATTAGAATAACGAGACTGCAACGAAAACATGTCTCTGGAAATCCAGCTTGCGGGAATTCACCCGCGGTCCGAGAAGCTAATTGAACTCACCCGTTCGTACGAGCGGGCAAAAGCCAGCTGGAGCCAAGTGGAAGTCCAACTTGAGCAGGAGACAAGGGAAGTCATCAAGCTCCAAGAGAGCCTCGGCTTCAAGCATTTTTCCGACGGAGCCTTAGGCTGGCAGGATCAGCTTAGACCTGTCACGCGAGCTCTGCAAGGAGTGGAATCGGGCACCCGATACTCGAGATGGTTTGACACTAATACGTTCTACCAAAAACCCATCATCGTAGGCAAGATCTCCGCCGGCAACATCGACCCCAAGAACTTTCTTCGAGCCGATCTCTTGACAAAAGAGAGGGATCGAAAAGTCACTCTCCCTGGACCGTACACATTCTCTCAACTGTCGGAGAACAAGCACTACAAGAATTATGCTGATTTGCTCTTCGACATTGCAACTGCCGAGCGCGAGATTATCCGGAGACTCAAGAATGAAGGCGTTACACTCTTCCAACTATCGGAACCCTGTTTGGTCTATCAACCCTACAGGGAGAGCTTTAGGGACCAGTCAGAGGTTGACCTCGCCCTTGGAGCAATCCGTTCCTTAGTAAAAGATAGCCCGGGAGATTTTGTGGTCCAGACCTATTTTGGCGACGCTGCCCCGTTACTCCCTGCCCTTCTAAACCTACCAATCTTCGGTGTTGGAATTGACCTGTTCGAAACTGACATTTCCTCGTTCAACGAACAGGAAAAGACATCGAAAGCATTCGTGTTGGGCGTTGTCGACTCACGGGAATCCTTTGTGGAGGATGCTAACTGGATCGCTGACACAGCCCGAAAATTCTCCGAAAAAGTAGATGCCCGTCAACTGGTTCTTGCTTCCAATTCAGACCTGAAATTTGTACCGCAAGGGATCGCGAACCAGAAGTTGGAAGCGCTGTCAAAGGCATCCGAACTGCTTGAGGGAAGCGGGTAGATGTCCAAGCTCTTTCCTGTTCAAGAAATAGGGAGTCTCGCTAAGCCCAAATGGAGAACTAAGGGGCTTCGACAACAACTCTCCTCACAAGACCTCTCCGAGGCTGAAGAATGGGCTGCGAAGCTAGGAATTCAGGACTTCCATGACCGAGCCAAGAGCATTCTCAAGACCGCTAATGAGAAGGAACGAGTCAAAGCAATTCTTGAACTTTCGACCTTGTATGGCCTCCGCCTCTTCGAAACCAGTGGCGTAGACAATGACGGTGTAGGGGGAGAGCAGCAACGAGTCGAAATGTACGAACACGTAATCAAGGCCGTACAGGGAATGAACCTCCTCGGCCACGTCCACTCCTTTGACAACAAGTACTTCAACAAAGGAGTCGCAGAATCGAAAATCTCCAGAAAACACCCCATCTACGTGCCAGAATTCCTCGATGTCAAGAAATACGCCCACCGGGCCGTGAAAGTTCCAATTACCGGACCCTACACACTAGTAGATTGGTCTTTCAGCGGATACTACGTTCAGAAGCAAGACGCCTCCTCTGCCAAGACACGTAAGATCGAAGCAAAACGCGAATTCCTCCTCGATATCGTAGAGGAAATTATACGACCAGAGATCCGAGACCTAGTCGACGCGGGAGCAACTTGGATACAGATCGATGAGCCGGCAGTGACCACCCACCCAGAACCCCAAGAAATGGAACTCTTCGTAGAGGCGTGGAATGAAACGGTCAAAGGGTTCAATTGCAAATTCAGCGACCACACCTGCTACCCGTCCGAGATAGGATACAAAGTTCTCGCAGAGTACGCACCAAAGCTGGACAAGTGCGACCAGCTCGCGTTAGAGTTCGCCAACAGAGACACTTCGCGTCTCGGAATCGATGAGGACTCACGGGAAGGCTACAGCGACCTCAAACATTTCGTCGATGCTGGTTTCAGCGGAGAATTTGGGCTCGGTGTCGCACATGTCCACGACTTTACAGGAAACGTGTCCTCCGGCGCCGGACAATCCGTGGGACGAGACCTGATTGAGTCTCCGGAGCTAGTGCGGGACCGTCTTCTGTTCGCCACCAAGATCATAGGGGATCCAGCGAAAATCTGGGCAAACCCAGACTGCGGACTGCGGACAAGAACTTGGGATGTAGCTTTCGCGAAGCTCGCGAACATCACGAAGGGAGCCGAACTAGCAAGGGAGGCATACTAATGAGACTGAGTGATCAGGCAAGGCATCACAACCTCGTTACTGTTGAGCTCATTCCGGACAGAGTTGTTCCTAACGATTTGGCTCTCCTGAGGGGAAGAGTTGACGCTATCACGGTTCCGGCTTTGCGGAATGGCCATGATGACCCAAGTTATCCAAAGTCTTTTTCCATAACACCCCAGCGCAGAAGTCTTGCTTCCGCGTCTATCATCAATAGGGCTGGGATAACGGCTGTTCCCTCGCTTACATGTCGCGATTGCAGCAGGTCGGACTTGGCAGCTATCTCGAACCAAGTGGAACAAGGGCTTGGAAACGTACTGATCGTTTACGGAGACCCTTATCCGGAGCCTCGTCCCGGGACCTATGAGTTCACCAAAACGAGCGAGTTAATTCGGGAGATATCCTCGCTAAACGATGGAAACGATCCATGCATTGGGGCCGTGACCAACCAGCACGCTGACAAGAGAGAAAGCGAAATCTCCCGAACAATATCACGAGTCGAGGCGGGCGCGGATTTCATTGTTACAAACGTCGCCTTCGACTCGGAGAGTGTACTTGAACACAGGGATTCCCTGCTTGAAGCGGGGTTAAACGTGCCACTATTCGTTCAAGTCTCTATTCCGCTCAGCCTAGACAATTTGTTATTTGTAAGCCAGAAATTCGACATACCCGTCCCGGCTCACGTCAGGAAGAAACTGCTGGACGACGCGACTGGAGGAAGTCTCGCTGTCGCCGCCGAGGCCTACGAGGCTCTACGTGGAGAAGCGAATGGTGTTCACTTCTCATATCTGTTCCGACAACGAAATCCGATCCCCACCTATCGCCATTTGCTGGAGACAATTGGAATAGCAGGCCCTACACTGGCTCCGATAGCCACCTCGCCTGTGAATACATCTCCTGTCGCTTAGCGTTCTTCGAACGCTCAGTGTACGAATCAGATAGTTAACTGTCTTGCTTGGCTGCTTCCACCGATAGTGGAGCGTCTTCCCCGAGCTGGAGTACTTTCTTAAGCTCCTTTTTCATGAGCGACGGGTCATGGTTGAGATTGAAGTAGTCTGCGAACGTTGTAGTCGTCCTCAGCATTCTGGTTCTTCCGATCCTCTCGTCATTAATCAGATCCATATCCTTCAGCTGTTTCACATGGCCGTAGGCCAGTTTTCCGCGAACACGTACCACGTAGGACTGGGTGACAGGCTGCTTCAAAGCTATGAAGGATAGAGTTCGAAGAGGTCCTGGTGTTAGAAGCGGTCTGCTCGCCAGTTTTCGAACGTGCTTAGCAAATTCTGCTCTTAGTTGCATGACAAAGCGTCCGTCGGGAAGTTCCACGACTTGAATCGGACTACCACTCGATCGGTACCGTTCCGAAACTGCCGTTGCGATTCCGCGTATCTTGTCCTCTGATCTGGCGCCTATGACGGACCCGATCATCTTCAGGTCTAGGGGCCTTCCAGAGACGTATAGTGCTGCCTCGCAGAGCTGCTGCTGCAGGTCAGCAGTTTTCTGCTGAGCCGTGTTAGTCGAAACTTGAGCTTCCATCGTCTTTCAGCTCGATTTCGATATCACCGAACTCTAAGGACTGGGCGAGGCCCACTCTTCCCTCTACGGCTAGGAATAGCAACATGATGAACATTCTGACCGCGTCGAGAGGGTCTCCTTTTCCTAGGAGGGCTAGGAAGGACAGTTTGGTTCGCGTGGATCCAGCTTTTGATAGCAGTCTCTGGAGAAAGGCTTTGATATTCTCTTCTATCTTGACAAGGAAATCGTCAACTTGTTCGAACACCTCGGGGGTTCTGAGAACCAGTTGTGCGCTTGCCGGAAGCATTCTCTCTGCGGTCAACACCTCGAGGAGTCCTTTGATGACTTCCTCGACAGATGTGGTTGTCGATTCATAGCGTAGGGGAAAAGATAGGGGAGGCGGGACGAAGTCTGTCGGCCTCTCCAGCGGAGCCTTCGGCGGTTCTTCCATCTTGAGGATGAGTTCTGATTTCATACGAAGCAGAATTGCAGAGGAGAGGAGGGCCGTGCCGGAAACGGAGAAGTCGATGAATCCTCGACCCCTCATCTCATGGAGAAGCTCATCCAACAGATTTGCGAGGTTTACGTCCCATGGTTTTACGCGATGAAGATGGATCAGATCAAAGAGGACGGCATACGGTGCCTTGAGCCAGTATGCCTCTTGGTTAGCTGTCAATTGTTCTCTCCCCTCGAGGGCAGGGACACGATCTGACTGCTGCCTTTGTCGATGAAGACGCCGAATACTCTCTCTGCTCTCGATATTGTGGTGTCCTTGAGCGAGATTACAATGAACTGGGACATGCTACTCCTCGACCGTAGGAGAGTTGCCAGGCGTTTTGCGTTTAACACGTCCAAGTGGGCGTCGATCTCGTCCATCACGTAGAAGGGCATTGGATGGATTTGTTGCAGTGCGAGGAGATAGCAGACTGTCGAGACGGATTTTTCTCCTCCGCTTGCGCTCCCAATTGTGAGCTCTGTTTTTCCGGGGAACTGAAGCAGGACGTCGAGTCCGCCTTCGAACGGGTTTTCAGGATTGTCGAGGACCATTCTTCCGTTTCCCTCACCGGTCATCTCGCGAAAAATGCTCTGGAATGTCTCGTTGACCTTGTTGAATGCGCTCATGAAGGTGTCAAGCTTCCTCCTTTCGAGTTCGTTCATGAAGTCGAGGATAGCCAGTTTCTCCCGTTCGAGTTCTCCAATCCTAACAGAGAGGTGTTTGTATCCTTCTTTCTGTGATTCGTACTGTTGGGCAGCGAGCTGGTTGATAGCACCTATCTCGTCCCGTTCCTGTTCGAGGACCCGTTTCATCTCCTCAGCCTCCTTGATGAGGTCCGGGTGAGTCTCGAAAGGAGTCTCGAATCCGAGACCTCTAAGTTGTCCTTTGAAGATTGTTAATTGAGCCTCGACTTCTCTCAGGCCCGCCTTTAGATCGGTGACGCCTGCATTGAGCGGATCCATCATTTGCAAAAGTTTCCGAGTTGCTTTTTCGACTTCCACAAACTGTTCTTCGTACTTCTTCCTCTCATCCCCAACGCTGTCCAAATCTCCAACTAGACGATGCTTCTCTTCGTTGAACTGTTTCATCTCTTTCTCTAACGTTTCGAGTCGCTCATGCGCTTCGCCAGCCCGGGCCTCTTCGCGGTGAATCTCAGAGTCAAGCGAGCGTAGTTGTATTCGGATCTGGTCGATCCCCGGTCTCAAGGTTTCGAGAGTGGACTGTTGGGAGGAGAGACGTGTTTCTAGTTCGAGCTTCTCTCGAAGAATTACTTGGTTCTCGGCGGCAGCTTGGTCTCGTTCCGTTTCGAGTTGAGAGAGCGCTGACCTTCTGGAATCAATTCTGAGTCTCGTTCTTTCCTCTTCTATAACCGCGAGCCGCCTCTTCATCTCCGCCTGTTTCTCCGCGGTCTCCTCCAACAGGACTCGTTCTTTCGCCATGGAGTTCTGGAGATTGTCAATTCGCCGGGTCGTCTGTTGCAGGAAGGTTCTTGTTCTCTCGAAGCTTTTCTTGGCAAGTTCTACGTCTCTTGCCAAGGTTTCGCGGGTCTTGCTTGCAGACACTCGGTCTTCCAAGAGTTCGTTTAGTTCCGTCTCGATACGGTCAACGTCGGACCGTGAGCGCTGCACAACTGTCTCCAGCGATTTTACTGTTTTCTCGAGGCTTTCAAGTGCAGTGGATCGGGGAATTAGGTTTGAAATCTCGAGTGGGGCCCTGTAGTAGCCGCTCTCGAGGCCTCCTCCCGGCTCGTAAAGGTCTCCACTGGTTACGACGCATCTTTGCCCCTTGGATGCTGTCAGGAAGGCTGCTCTTTGCGTTGTGGCGAGTAAGGTATCGCCGAAGACGAATTTGACAGCGGGGGTAATTGACTTGTCGGACCGTATTACCTTCGAAAGAGGACCGATTATTCCAGAGACGTTATCAGCGTCCAGTTCCAGATCTGAAAGTTCAAGATCTTCTAGAGGAACGATCTTGACGCGTCCAAGCTTGGTTCGCTTCAGGCTTTCGACGCACCGGATTGCCACCTCGAGGTTCTTCACAACTAGAGCTTTCATCCAACCGGCGCTGGCGGCCTGTATTGCCTTGCGGTATTCTTCCGGGAACTTGACGAGGTCTTCGAGACGGCCGTAGACGCCTTTCAGAGCGCCTTCATCAGCCATCTCTTCGATCTTCTCGATGGCTTTGTCTTCCGCCCCCATGTTGTCTGCTAGGGCCTTTTGGGTGTTGAATTCGACTACGGTGACTCTTGCCTTCTTTGCGACGTCGAGAGCTTCGTCTATCTCTTTTCTGCGCTGGTCCTTGAGTTCGCCGTATTCCCTTGTTTTCTGCTCGATTGATTCGAGCCGTTTTTCTTCCTCCTTCTGAAGTTTCTCCATTTCACGGATTCTAGTCTTCAGCTCTTCTGAGAGCTGGGCGAACTCTTTCTGGCGGGCTTCGAGGGTTTGCAGATGGCTGGCGGTTAGGTCGAGTTTTGTCGAACTGCCCTTGCTTTGAGCTGTCAGGTTTGAGAGTTCTTTTCCCAGGCCGTCGATCTCGTCCTGAACTTCGCGCAGCTTCTTGGCGTCCGAGTCGATGGACGATCTCGCGGCTGTGAGCTTTTGGCTGATTTTCTCGACCTTGGATATGGAATCTTCTAGCTTTTCTTCGAGGATTTTCTTGTGTGACTGGAGGCTTTTGATCGAGCTGGCTAGTGGTTTGATGGATGTTTCCATCTCTTCTGCTTGTTTTGTGAAGGCTTCGCGTTGTTTAGTCCGGGTTGCAACAAGGTTCTTCGCTGTTTCTGCGGCGGACTTTGCTTCGACGATGCCCTTGCTGGCTTCTGCGATGCGTCTTTCGAGATCGAAGAGTTCTTGGTTTCCTTGGGTGACTGTCTTCTCCTCGAAGCTGCGTCGGTCTTGTTCGATCTTCGCTCGCTGTTGGAGCAGGTCTTCTCTTTCATGTCTCACTTGATCGAGTTTAATCTGTTCATGCTCTAGGGTCTGTGACATTTCCTGATGGCGGTTTTCGAGTGCTAGTATTTGGGCGGAGAGGATGCGGGCTTGTTGGCTGTTTATCTCGGTCTTGAGAAGATTGGACCGGAGAAGGTCGTTTCTTTCTCTTTCCAGCTGTTCTATTCTCTGTCTAACCTCGTCAACCCTAGCAGCGGCGACTTTGAGGTTCAGATCGGCCTCCTGCAGCTGCACTCTTGCTTCGGCTTTTTTGGTCTCGAAGGTTCCGATTCCGATTAGGCTTTCCAGAATCTTTCTTCGTTCTTCTGTGCTGATCTCTGCGAGACGAGTGACGGCGTGTTGTGAGATGAGGTTGAACCCGGTAACTTGGATGTCGGCTGAACTCATTACATCCTGGACTTGTTTTCTGGAGAGGCGTCGCCCGTTGAGCCGGTAGATTCCTTCGCCGCCCTTCGAGAACTCTCTGGATATTGTTACGAGGTCAGAATCTACGGGTAGCTTTCGGTCACTGTTGTCGAACTGTACCGCCACATAGGCGGAACGTGCTCCTTCACCCTGCGACTTATGGACGAGGTCGGATAGGCTTCTGCCTCGGAGTTCTCTGGGGCTGAGCTCGCCGAGCGCGAACTTTAGAGCATCAAGGATGTTGGACTTGCCCGAGCCGTTGGGTCCGGTTATGACTGTGAATCCTGTGTCGAGGTTGACGGAGACCTTCTTGTTGAAGGTCTTGAATCCTCGGAGGTCAATTCTTTTGATGAACACCAAGGCTGGGGCCCTGGACTCTCACTCGCAGGTGGGACGTGTTCTCATCGGCCGTATCTTCTGTAGCGCCTCTGGTAGAGTCTGATGGCCCTTAAGAAATCGATTCTTCGAAACTCGGGCCAGTAGACGTCGACAAAGACCAGTTCGCTGTATGCGGATTGCCAGAGAAGGAAGCCGCTCAGGCGCTCTTCGCCTGATGTCCGTATTACCAGGTCCGGGTTAGGGTTGGGGAGGTGTGCGGTGTAGAGGTATTTGTGGAATATTCCCTCATCAATGTCTTGGGGTCTTAGGTTTCCTTGGTAGACGTCGTCAACGATCTTTTTGGTGGCGTCGACGATTTCTGCTCGTCCTGTGTACGCGATTGCGATGTTTAGGAAGTGTCCTGTGTACTCGCTTGTGTCGTCTTCAAGTTTCTTCAGCGCGTCTTGGAGACTTTCTGGGAGGAGGTCTGTTCTGCCGAGAGCTTTGACTCGGACCTTTTGAGTGTGGAGACGATTGTCTCTTCCGAGCTTTCGGGCCTCTTCTTCAACGAGTTTGAGGACGGCGTTTACCTCTTCGACTGGCCGGTCGAAGTTCTCGGTTGAGAACGTGTAGAGTGTTAGGGTTTTGATTCCGTATTCGAGACACCAGTCCAGCACTTCTTCTCCGACCTTGGCGCCGATAGTGTGTCCGTCGTTGGGCCGGAGGGCTTTTTCCACGGCCCATCTTCTGTTGCCATCTAGTATGATTCCAATGTGCTCGGGTAGCGGTTTTCCTTTGACTTGTTCGGTCAGCCATTTTTCGTACGCGGTGTATACTCCTGCTATTCTGAGTAGGCTGTCTAACAGGTTTGTTCTTTGACCTCCGGTTTGTTGAGTTGGGCTTGGGCGAGCGCTCTTGCGCAGGAGCAGCCCTCTCTCGTGTCAGGTATCTTGCCTATAGCTTCTATGAGAATCTTGTTCAGGATCTGATTGGTCTCTTTCCCTTTCTCTTCCACCTCTCTTGCGGAGAGTGTTCTCTGGAGGCCGGCTGCCATGTTGGAGACGAAGCTGATTGATGCGTAGCAGATCTGGAGTTCTCTCGCGAGGAAGGCTTCGGGAGCGCCTGTCATGCCTACGATCGCGCCGCCGAGTATCTTGAGCATTCGGATCTCCGCGGGTGTCTCGTATCTTGGACCCTCGGTGGCGGCCATTACAATATCGTTTCGAATAGTTCTCTTGTTGTCAGAGCCACCGCTGGTTATCGCGTTTCTCAGGGTTGGACAGTATGGCTCGGACACGTCGACGTGGGTGACAGGGGGGTCGTCGTAGAAGGTTCCTCGTCGAGATTTGGTGAAATCGATCAGGTCTGATGGTACGACTATCTCGCCTGGTGTGAGGGTGGTGTCTATTGCGCCGACGGCATTGGTTGCGATTATTCGTTCGACGCCGAGACTTTTGAGTCCCCAGATGTTGGCTCGATAGTTTACCTTGTGAGGTGGAGCGGTGTGTCCTTCACCGTGTCGCGGGAGATAGATTGCTTCTCGTCCCTTGACTTGTCCAATCGTCAGAGTTGGAGTTGGCCCGTAAGGTGTGCCGACGATCTTTTCTTCGCCTTTGATGATGGATTTGACTCCTGAGCCGCCGATTATTGCGATGGGCGGTCTCATTCATCTTCCTCGTAGAGCGCGCTCAGCTCGTGTAGCGAGAGCTTTGCGCCTTGGCTGAGCTTCTTCTTCGCAGCCTCCTTCAGGTTCTGCTTGTGAGTTTCTTCTTTTTGGCGCTGGCTCATCTTATCAGCTAGATCGATAGATTTTCTGACTACTTGGTATTGCTCGTCTGCGTCCTTGTATTCTCCGCGGAGCTGGTTTAGGGATTTTCTTACATCTTCCTGTTTTATCTTGAGTGCTTCGAACCGTTCGGATAGTATTACGGTCTCCTCGTGGTGTTTCTGGCTTTCCTCTGCGAGCTCCTGGATCTTGACATGGAGCTCGTCTGCTTCCTTGTTGGCTTTGGCAACATCGTCCCGTAGCTTGAGGATCTTCTTGGCCGCTGTGACCTGGATCTCAAGGGCTCGGATTTTTATCATCAGACGCTTTTCTTCTTCTTTGCCTAGTGGGGCGGATTGTACTTGCCACTCGAGCTGTTGTAGCTCGTGCTCGGCTGTTACTGACTGGAGGAGCTTTGGTGCTGTTTTCTGGAGAGTCTTCAGTTTTGTGATGTTCTGTTTTGCTTTGTCTCGGAGATTGTCGCGGGTCTTCTTGAGGGCTCTGACTGTCTCATTGAGTTCGTCGCGGGTCTTCCGGCTTTCTTGGAGTTCAGTGCGTGTAGCGTCGAGCTTGCTTCTCACCTCGGAGAGTGCTCCCAGGAGTTTGCGTTCGTCGGTTTTGATCCGCTGGCGCTCGTCCGCGAGCGTTTCGAGATTGGTCATAGCTGGATCCCGTTTGATAGTTGACGGGTTCTGATTGTTGAGTAGGGGAAGCCGCCTTATAGACGTTCAACTCGCGATATCAGTGGGTAGGTATAGCTGGCGTTGGAGCGGGTTGGGAGTCGTTTGTCCTTGATCGGGACAGTCCACGTGGACCCTGCCAGCGCTACGACCGTCAGAGATACGATTGTTGCAATGAAGCCGGAGGTCGTGGCCTTGGAGCTAGATGAAGGCCGGATGATGGCTCTTGAGAATCCGAAGGCTCAGAGTGGAAGGGGAGCGGGAGTATCATTTCTTACGATGGCTTTGCTGGAGAGGTTTGCTGGCCAGATGACCGGGTCGCCTCCTGGAACAGAGATGCTGGAGGCCGCGAAAGCAGCAAAGGCAGTCGGGTCCAGAGTAGAATTCATTGATCTTCCTATCACGAATACGGGTACGGCGTTGAGGAAGCTGCCGAGGAGGGAAAAGGCGAGGCTGGTTGTTGATGCACTGGCGAGCCTTGTGGTTCTGCCGTTCAGCAGGATAAACTGGTCGAAGGTTACTGAGGACATAGACTCGCAGATCGGGGCTTTCCGGAAAAGATACCCGGTGTTGAGTAGGATGTTGATCGATACGCGGGAGGAGTACATGATCAACCGTTTGAAGATGGTCATGAGCTCGACGACAGGGCAGGTCTTAGCGGTAGTCGGGTTTGGACACCGAGCTTCACTGGCGAAGGCGCTAGCAGGGTACATGGAGGGACCGGGGTTTGCAACAAGCTTCTCCTGGCAAGTGTCCACTGGTAGCTGAGGCTAACCAAGGTTCGGCTTTGGGTTCCAGGACCGTTTCACGAAGGGCGGAATAGCATGTTCAGCGAACGGGCCGAAGGGGACCTTGGACTAGGGTCCAGGACCCGTTCATGGCCACGAAGGAAGGAGCCAATGGCAGGAGCTAGTGAACGTGGAATTCTCGGCGTTTCACGAAGGGCGGGGCGCGGGAAAAACAGACCCCCCGGGGGGTCGAGAAAAGAATGCTTAATTTTTGACCCGTGAAAAAATAGTTAGGGTAAAGGAAAGTTGGAAGGCATTTTATTGCCGGGCTCTTCTTGATTTTTCGGTCGGATTAGGCTGTCTTCGATAGTTCGCGAAGCAGATATGCAATGGCATCGTCCAGCTTCACGCGAGAATCGGGGTCGACGCTGTAAACGTGGAGTTGAATTAGGCTTCGGATTCCGCCTTCCCGGCCCCGCGGATGGGATTTGAAATAGAGCCCCGGAAACGCCTTGCGCGTGCGGTCTAGCGCGGGCGCCAACGCTGACTCGATAATCCCCACCAGCCCGATAGAGACCTCCTCGGGCGCTTCTCGCTTTGACGCTCTCAGCATCGAAATGACGGACGCGGTGAAAATGGCTTTCATCTCAGATGGAACCCCTGGTAGCGAGACTATCATTGTCGTACCAATCTTGACGGTGACCCCGGGAGCGGTTCCGACAGGATTGGGCAGAGGCTCAGCACCTTCCGGCAAAGTAGCCATCTTTCTGCGAAACCGGGTTAGACCCGTAGAAGCTTCCAGGGCACTGTACCGGGCCTTGACCATGGCAAACGCCTCCGAGTTCAACACGAGCCGCTTGTTCAGAGCAAGGGCGACCCCCTTCAGAGTCATATCATCATGAGTCGGTCCAAGACCCCCTAAAGTAATCAAAAGATCCGGCTTCCTTCCGAGCGCTCCCGCAACACCATCCTTTATGGCCCCGAGAGAGTCGCGAAGAACGGTGATCCTCTGAAGGGTCCACCCGAACTTTGTCAGACGTTTCGCGATCCAGTGAGAATTAGTATCCAGCGTGTGTCCGATCAATAGCTCATTGCCCACAGAGATTATCTCTGCTGTCGGAGATTTCTTCACTAGGTCGGACCCCTGAAAATGCAGAACTAATGCTTCTCCAATGAGAGAACAGCAGCCAGTGCTCCAGAGAGAGCGCGGTTCGCGTTCTTCCCAAATCCTATGATCACAAGGTCGTTTTCGGAGGGATGGAAGAGCTCTCGAATTCGAGCGTCTTCGCGGGGTGACAATTCGGCAACTTTCTTGTTATCGGGTGGCATCGAAAGCTTTCCGTTGACAACTGCTATTGTTAGGGTCCCTTCCGCGCCTACCTTGACGGCCTCGTCTCTTTGCAAGACACCTGTGATTCCAGGCTTGTACCTTTTGGCGAGATGGATTCCTACAGATACTTTGCCGGGGACGAGCTCTGTCTCATCCAGTTTCCTGATTTTGCGCACGGCTATCTCCTTGAAATACCTCTGCAGGGTTTCTCGTCCTTGCCCGGAAAGCTTGACGCCCGTTCCCTCACTAACCTCAACCAAGCCCTGTTCAGCGAGCCTCTCCAACAAACCACGAGTGACACCATCATTGATCTGAAGAGCCTGAGCCAGGGCGCGGCGTCCGACGGGACCCTCTTGGTCGATGAGGACTAGAGCATTTAGAAGCTGGACAGGAGTTAGTTGGGGTAGGGGACCTCTCGCCCCCCGACGCCATTTGTCCAACATCTCCCCAAGCATAAGATCCGACGGCCAGTCCGATCTGGCAGATGGAAAGTTAACTCTTCCCAAGAAATGAGCAAGGTTCCTTCACGCGCTTGGCAACAGATAGAAATCATACAACCCGCTCTGCCGAGTCTGGCAAGAGGAGAGAGCTTCGTGAACGATCTGCTGGTTAGGTCTATTCAGGCGTCCGATCGCAATTGGGTCGAGTCCTTCGTCAAATCACACTGCGGCTCCGAGATTGTCGTTGCAAAGGGCCGAGTCCTTCGTCCAGCGGCACTTGATGGTTTTGCCGTTTTCAAAAGAAAAAATCCTGTCGGCTTGCTAAGCTACCGGATAGAGGGTCCTGACTGCGAGATAGTCACAATTGACAGCAACGCGCAAGGCGAGGGAATAGGAACAGCGCTCATTGATGCAGTTAGGGAAAGAGCCAAGTTGAAAGGTTGTAGAAGACTTTGGCTCATAACCACCAACGACAATCTAAACGCTCTCGGGTTCTACCAGAAGAGAGGCTTCCGTCTCATAGCCCTCTACCCAAATGCAATCGAGGCTTCCAGAAAGCTAAAGCCTCAGATTTCAATGAAGGCGGCGAACGGTATTCCGATCAGGGATGAGCTAGAGCTCGAGCTTGAGTTGACCAAATAAGAAGAACATCTGCTACGGCAGATATTGTCAAAAAGTTTTTCACGGAAAAATCGTATAGCTTACTTTTTCTTATCACTGAGCCACCATTTGAGGTAGTCTTTGTGGCGGCGTTTCTTCTCTTCGTCCGCGGACTCTTCGGTGCGAAGCATCTTCTCTCGACCTTCGAGAAGGTTTTGCTGGGTGAAGGTTAGGCCGCAGCTCTTACACGCGTAGGACTTGATCGCAGGGTCATAACTTAGATTTCCACCGCACTCCAAGCAATAGTTAGGCAAACTTCTCCTCAAGAGAAAATTTGGCTCGCGAACCAGATAAAGATTCGGTTACTCCGAGAAGTTTCGCGAATGAACAATCCCGGAAAGATATGACCGTGTACGTGCCGTTGTAACGGATGTGTGAGCGACGCGAAGCGGTACGAGTTAGTGGCTTAACAATGTCAAGCCATCTGCAGCCAAGTCCTACCTTCTTTCTGAACCGCTTCTGACTTTAAGAGAAGCCATTCTAGTCCCAATCACCAGAGGGTCTCAGAAGAATCAGATTGCAAGAACAAGCCTCAGGCAAGAGCATGGCGGTCGAAGCTAAGGAAAGGCTGTTCAGAGGAACCCCTTGAGAGTGCTCTTCATGCCTGCCATCTTACCTTTGAATTGCGGTGCGTTTGCGATGAACAAGGTGGATAAAGCTAAATGTTTGAAACCCGTGCTCCTGGAAGGGAGATCTAAGTGAAGTCTCCTCTAAGAATTCGACACGCACTGATATTAGCTATACTAATGCTCGTAATGTCTCTGCTGTCAACTGCACCCGTTTTGGCACAAGGAACTTCTCTAGGCCACTTTGATGTCAAAGCGTTCGCCGACAAGCCAGTGTACTGGCCCATTGGCGTGACTTTTAATGGAAAGAACCTTTGGTATTCACAGCCATCCACAGCAAGCCCGGACCTATTCCTCGTAACCCCTACCGGGAAGTTAGTACGCACCCTTTCAATAACACTCCCAAATACCAAAGGTGCTATTGCATGGGATGGCACCGACCTGTGGATAGCCAGTTTCGCTGGTGAATCCGGTTCAGTCACCCCGCAACCCTTCGTCTTCCAGGTTAGCACCGCCGGTAGCGGTACCCTGTTGAAATCGCTGAACTTGACCGCGATATTCGATGTCGACCAAGAGTGCGGCGTAATCGACGGACTTGCCTTTGATCCCAGCACAGGAACCCTCTGGGTCAGCCCCGACGTAGGTTGCAACTTTTTCGCAAGTAACATATGCTCAATAGGCTTCGCGTACAACATTGACACAAATGGAAACCTGATCAGGAAAATTCAGTTCCCATTCGGAGTGAGCGGCGTTGCGGTCGCTAACGGGAACCTGTACGTGGCTGATCGATGCGAGCCCACGAGTCCCACCCGAGGATTTGGGCTGATCGACAAAGTAGACGCTAGTGGCAACGTGGTATCTAGCTTCCCAATTGCGCAGCTCGACCCTAAGAGTTGGGTTGAGGCGATCGCTTTCGACCCCACGACATTCGGGACATGCTCTATCTGGGCTATGCAACCATATCCAGTAGGTAGATTCACAACTCAGGGTAGCTTTGAGCATGCCGATGTAGCTGCGTACGGGATACCCTGCTCGTAAGAATTCCCTACTCTTGCTTCATTCTCCCCCCCTTTTGATGGCTGAGCCAAAGGTGTACATGTCTGTCGTGAATCACACGAGCCCAGCTTGTGAGGCCAATTGCGCAGCGGATTGACGCGAACCGGCGAAACAACAAAAATAGATGTAATTTCACCGGGTAATGATTCGGTTACTCGAAGGGCAAAAACGAAAAATCAGTCTAGGAATAGCGAAAATCTTGTCGGTCAGGGAACGGTTAATATGCCGAGTACATCGGCCAGAATTCGATTCGATTGCCTCGATATCATGGCAACCAGCACAAGAAGAAACCCACTGGTGGGGTCAAGCGTAACTGGCGGGGAAAACGCGCCTTCGAGGCTGGCGGAGAACCGGTCGAGACGACCCTTGGCAAGGTTAAGCAGAGAAGAGTTGGAATCCGAGGTGGGGCTACGAAAATAAGACTAGCGTCGGCTGACTGGGCTGTTGTCACGGACAAGTCGACGGGTAAGTCGTCGAAATCGAAGCTTCTGCGGGTTGTTAAGAATCCGGCGAACGTTGACTATCAGAGGCGGGGAGTAATCACGAAGGGTGCGATCGTCGATACCGAACTGGGTCAGGCGCGCGTGACCTCTCGTCCGGGACAAGACGGGGTCATCAACGCAGTCCTCGTATCCCAAGCTGGCAAGTCCTAAGATAGAACGGTGAAACCAGGGTGAAAAACCCGGGTCACGTTATCATCTGGCCATTCCACATAGACAGTACGAAGACCAGGGGCCAGGGAAGAAAACTTCCGATAGCGCGAGCAATAAAACAGCCAAACCTCAGAGAAATTGTGCAGGCAGCGACAATCCTAGGCTATGTTCCAGAACCGAAGGAAAAATCGGCAATGCCCAGCCTTCACTGGGAAAAGGCAGGATATGTTACGGTGAAGAAGACGGCACCAAAAGTTGCAATGCTGAAATCGATTGCCGGGGAGATCGTGAAGATCCGGCAGAAAGAGGCCCAAGCCGCCGAGCCGAAGAAAGACCGGCGATAGACCCGCCTAGGCGTGTTTCTTGTTCGGGTACATGATGATTTTTCCCGATCGTCCCGATTTCATCAACGCGAATGCTTTGGAGAACTCTTCGAGATCGAATCGGTGAGTTATCAACTTAGACAGATCGACCTGGCCTGCTTTCAATACCTCTGCTGTCTTGTACCATGTTCCGAAGAGCCGACGGCCGAAGACACCTCGAACGTGCGCGTCTTTGAAGACAATCCAGTTGGCTACGTCTAGCTCAATCTTTTTCGAGGGCAGACCGAAGAGGATGGCGGTCCCTCCTGGACGAAGAGCCTTGAATCCTTCTTCGAAAGAGGGTTGCGCGCCTGACATCTCAAAAAACGCGTCAACTCCGCGCCCGTCTGTCAAGCGCATGATCTCCTTCACAGGGTCCTGTTGAGACCCATCGATCAGGACGTCTCCACCCATATCCTTCGCCAGCTTCAACCGGTAATCGACAATATCGATGCCGAAAATCTTGGTCGCGCCGAAGGACTTACAGAGCCCGATAAGGCAAGCACCGATTGGACCGCAGCCAAAAACGGCGACAGTATTGCCCGAGATCTCTGCAGCGGAGGCTGCGTGAACGGCGTTACCGAGAGGTTCTTGCGCTGACGCAACTTCTATCGGAATCTTGCGATCGTTCAACCATGCATGCTGCTCGTTGAGGACGTGGTACTTGGCGAAACAACCGTCCGTGTCTACGCCTCTGAGGAGCATTCGCTCGCAGATGTGAGCGTTACCAGTCCGACACTGGAAGCATTTGCCGCAGAAAATGTGGGTCTCGCCGGAGACAATATCGCCTTCGCGGAGGTCCGAGACCTCCTTGCCTACTTCCATGATTTTTCCGGCGAACTCGTGTCCCATGACCATTGGAGGCTTGACCTTGTCTCTAATCGATTCATGCCAATCGTAGATGTGCATGTCCGTTCCGCAGATTGAGGTGGCTTCGATCCGGACGAGAATGTCCCGAAGACCGGGCTTGGGTGTTGGCCATTGTTCGAAGACCGCGCCGGGACCCGACGACGCCTTCACAACAGCGTGCATCATTTCTTTCAACAGATTTCCTCGAAACTGGGTGTTAGCCGCGCAGAGAGCGCTGTAAAACGTTTTAGATTAGGAACAAAATTATCGATCTCGAGAGTATGAGCCAAGAGTCCGGTTTGCAGAGAGCACCGCTTCTAGAGGCATTGCGGGAAGAGCTTAGAGGACTGGATGAGCAGGAATTAATGTGGCGCATCAGGACCCTTCAAAGCCCATCTGCGCCGCATGCCAAAGTCGATGGCAAGAACGTCATAGTTTTCTGTTCAAACAACTATCTTGGATTGGCTAACCATCCCAAGCTGAAGCAAGCGGCTATCGCTGCAACAA
>VBAX01000048.1:0-2738 GCA_005883075.1 Candidatus Bathyarchaeota archaeon
CGGGACGCGAGACAGTTCTCGCCCCAATAGACGATCGCTCCACCAGCATTGTCGGAGGCTGGACACGCGATAACAAACGAGTCTATGTCACCAGCAATGCCAACGAGAAAGGAATAGACGCAGTCGCCTTACTCGATCAAAAAGAAAACACCGAATTCCAGTGGCTTACTCTTCAGGACTGGGACAGTTCTCTCGTAGACGTCTGCCCGACAGAAGACAAGTACGCCTACGTCGTCAACCAAGCGGGGAACCTCCATCTCTACATCCGTGATCTGAAAGGGGAACAGGAAGAGATACCGCCCGGCCACGGAGTCATACGAGCCGCCCGCTTCTCTCCCGACGGTAAACAGCTCGCCATAATACACGCCTCAGGCGACAGCCCCCACGACATCTGGGTCTACGATCTCAAAGCCCGCACCCTCAAACAAATCACCTACTCGCTTGTTGGTGGATTAAACCAGGACAACTTCATCCAACCACACCTGATCGTCTACTCTGCTCAAGATCAAACTCCTATGTCCAGCTTCCTCTACGTCCCCGCTAACATCAAGCCCGATCGATCCCATCCTGCCATCGTCTATCCGCACGGCGGACCCCAATGGCAACACTTCAACAGCTGGTACCCCAACATCCAATACCTCACAAGCCATGGCTACGTGGTCATCGCGCCAAACTACCGGGGATCAACAGGATTCGGACGCGAATACATGGAATCCTTACGGAAAGACGCGGGTAGAGGCGACCTCAACGACCTCGTCGCAGCAGTCGACTACCTCAAAACCACCGGTTATGTTGATCCGAAGAGAATCGCGATAATGGGCGGGTCCTGGGGAGGATACCTCACACTGATGGCATTGACTAAGACACCAGAGATATGGGCTGCAGGAGTCGGCATAGTCCCACTAGCCAACTGGTTCACAGCCCACGAGAACGAGGATCCTGTACTGCAGAAGAACGACGAATGGTTGATGGGCAATCCAATTACCGATCGCGAGCTCTGGCGCGACCGCTCACCAATATTCTTTGCAGAGCAGATCCGCGCACCCCTCCTCCTACTCGCAGGACAACACGACATCCGATGCCCCGTAGAAGAGACACAACAGATGGCTGAAGCAGCCAGGAAGAACGGGGTAGCGGTTGAGGTCAAGATCTACGAAAACGAAGGACACGGGTTCGTACGGAGGGAGAATGAGATAGACTCGATCAAGAGAGCAGCAAGATTCCTAGACCAGCACGTCGGACAACCAAGCCCCGCCTGATAGGGCCAGCTCGAATAGCGTCTTACCCGAAACCGAACGGCGTGGACAACCATAATTCTAGGGTCACGATGATCGCGCCAAACCCGACCAGGCCATAGCTCAACTGATCTTTTCTTATGATACGCGATCCTAGGACCCCGGCTACCGCGAGCATTAGGCCGAACCAGGCGACGAGATGGATCAGGAAACCAACAACCGCTGTCGCAGCGCCTAGCCAGCGAGGAACAAATCTAACTGTCACGTTGTAGAGTTCCAGTATTATCGCGCCGAGTATCACGCCGATAAGGAACCAGCCAAAGCGTCCAGTAGAGGCCAAGACGATTCGCTTTTCGTTGGTGTTGTCTGCTCTGGGTCTTTAATCGCGTGTGACCGTCGCCCGGTCTCACGGAAGAGTGAATCTATGCTTGGGTCGCGGGAGCCGACGCGTCGCCGGGTGCGACTACTACCCCGCTGGGTTTTCTTCGGATAAAGAGGAAGGCAACCAGTGCTGCGACAATCACGGCTATTCCTATTCCACCGTAGACTAGAGGCATAGGGAGACTGCTGGCCGGTTGAGTCGACGCTGGAGCAGCACTAACCGTTACAGGAGTGTCGGTAGAATGCGATGTGCCGCCTCCAGTAGCTTTGACGGTCACCGTGTAACTCCCTGGCTGACCAGAGCAGGTCAGGGTCACAGATCCGTATGCCGATACACTATTGTTGTTGAGGTTGCAGGTGAGACCTGAGGGTGCGCTACTAACTTCGAGGGTCGTCGCAGAAGTGTAGCCGTTCTGCGCCGTAATCGTAATCGTCGCCGTTCCCGAGCTTCCGGTCTGGAAGCTAATCGGTCCGCTATGAGATATTTGGAAGTCAGGACTCGCAATGATGCTCACAGAGACGGATGCACTGTGGATTGAATATCCACCGTTCCCATCAATCGTGACCGTGTACGTTCCAGGTGAGCCCGTGCAAGAGAGAGTCGATGTGTCCGATCCGCCGTTCGCCAGACTGTTCGAAGAAAAAGAGCATGTGATACTGGACGAGGATGGAGTGGCTGTAAGCTTGACGGTCGCCGAGAAACTGTTGGGTTATCGTAGAGGTTCCGGTTGCGCTTCCAACAATTTCTACGGTCGTCGGATTGGCGCTCAAGTCAAAATCTGGCAGAATTGCAGTGCCCCAGATGTTGTTGTCAACCATGCCCAATGCGAAGCTTATCTGAGTATCGCCCGCATATCCGGTGGTAGTAATTGAGAATGAGACTTCGATCAGGACACCCGATACTTGGTCGAAAGCAAAGCCCGAAGAGGTAGAGAAACTCGACCCAGTGTAAGAGAACGACGACGAGTAGTTCAGGAAGTTTACTGATCTAGATGAACCCAAGACCATCTCGACGCTTGTCGAGTTGAATGTTGGTGCAGACGCTTTATCCCAGATGTGGTCGGATGCTTGGAGGTTTCCTGCAAGGACAAAATAGTCGCCTGGAGCTCCCCCCGCAAGGCT
>VBAX01000048.1:2830-6653 GCA_005883075.1 Candidatus Bathyarchaeota archaeon
GCCGGTCCTGATACTGCTATCACTTGAAGCGCTGCATATGTCGTGTCGTTGAAACTACTCCCCATCGACTGGCAAACTGAAGGATCAGTAGATTGGCATGAATCATAGAGAACCTTGTACTGGACAAGGTTTCCCGGCGCAACAGCCGGCGCATAGGTCGAAGTTGCGTGTGCAGAGAGCGTCGACGGAGAAAGCATCAGGGCAACAAGCGCGAAACAAAAGAAAATGGTAAATCGGACACGGCTGAGCATGAGATTCGAAGAAGCAGTAGGAGGTCCCCATATTTAGGCAGAGCGGGCAGTCTCCCCCAGAAGAGGCTTTCCGTAGGAATCCCAAGGTAAACTTGGCTATATTCGGCCTTGGAGTCAGCATTGCACCAACTCTCAGACAGAAGTGAAGAGATTTCAGCGGAAACTTTCTAGCTGTCAGGCTGGTCTAGTTCTGCTTCTTCAGCTTCCTCTTCGAGCATCGCGAAAACATCGTCCACAATCTCGAAGAGCAATCGCGTCTCCTCATAGTCAGCCGGAAGGACTGGAGGGTTGACCTCGACTCTTCCATCCTTGTTCAATGTGAACCGGGTCTTGAGTGTCGACTCTTCGAGCTTCTTGTTAGCCCGCTCCCACCAAGTATCCGATTTCTCGGCTGCCTTCAACACCTAAACACTTCGCTAAAGGGTGGTTGAATTACGGTAAGAAAAAGGTTTGGAGATACACTAGCCCGTGCTAGCAGCAGCGGGACTCTCGGCTATGACCTCGTGGACCTCTAACTGGCTAGGACCAGCAAACGCCTCTTTCGGCGGCGTGTTCGCGTGCGCTTCCATGAACGCCTGGCTCTCAGTCCACCGCTCGAAATCCTCCTTCGACCTCCAATACGTCATCACAACATAGTGGTCCGCCTTCATCGGTCGTAAGACCTCTGTTCTGATGAACCCTGGGGATTGTGCGATCGACCACTTTCTCTGCTTCCATCGGCGCTCAAAGTCTTCTTCCCAACCCTTCGCCACCGGTATCCTGTTTGAAACAACCAAGACCATGACGACCGTTCGCGACAAGTTCCTATTTTAGCAGTACGGGCTAGATCTCGTCATCTAGCCTTCTTGGTGGTCAACTGCCCATGAAGCCAGTTGATCTCGAACTGGTCATCTGCTCCGGGGTCTATCCCGGCCTCTTTGAATACTGATTGAGCACGCTGCAGTAGACTGCGCGATTCGTCCAAGTTCTCTCGCAGGAATGCTATGACGGCTTTGTTGATGATACTCATCGCGGTGCTATATGGATCACTTGCCGGTGCAATTTTCTCGCCTTCGGTGAAGTAGCGTTCGGCCGCGTCGACGTTTCCACGGTGAATCTCGACAAAGCCTAGATTTTGAAGTTCCGCCGCCACCATTCCTTGATCCCGGATCTTCCGGTTGAGTTCGAGGCTCTGTTCAAAAAGTGCCGCTGCTTGATCGTAGTCACCTATGAGCCGGGTCGCGCTGGCATGAAGGAATAGGGGTGCTTGTCCCATCGCCAAACCAAGGTCACGCGCGAACTCTCTGGCTTTGACGGCAAGGCTGGCAGATTTGGCATACTCGCCGTCCTCGAATGCTATTCGGCTCACCGCAAGGTATGCGAGTGTCAACGCCTCGCGATCATCTACCGCAAGTGCCGCGTCCAGCGCGGCCTGGCTCCTTTGCCTTGATTCCTCACTCCTTCCCTGCCTGAAAGCCAACAAAGCATCACCATACAGTGCCAGTGATCTGGCTCGTGATGGTTTCTTCTCGCCCTTTTCCAGCACTGAGGCCAGAAACGCCCGTCCGCCGTCGAGGTCACGAGCCATTATCCAAAGCCGCCAAGCATTGGCAGCGATCTCGATCGCCCCCTCTTCGTTTCCGTTCTCCAAGAGGACGCGCGCTGCGTTCGCATAGGATTCTCGTTCTTTGGTAGCTTGCTCAACATCCTGGCTCGCAGCTTGGCCTCTGATGATCGGGGTGCCTTGGGAAGTGGGGAACTCCCAGCGTAGTGTGCGGGAGAGTTCGAGCATGTGTCTCGCTTTTTCCTCACTCATTTCTAGAAGCATGTTCACAACTCCCCCAGCGAACTTCTGAGTTCAACCAATCGACCCCGCTTAAATGCTCGTTCTGGTTCCGAGAAGGTAATGGTCAGCAAAGATGCGAAGAGTTTCGTTGCCATATTTATGATACTGACTGGACTTGTTTCCCTAATCCTATCATTCACCGCCATACCCTCTGCCGGTTGCACGGATTCGCAAGGGGTCGTACAATGCGTAGGCCCGGGCCTGCTTATTCGGTTGGTGTTTGCTGCAATTAGCGGAGCCGTCCTAGCGGGAGGAACCTACATCATGACGACTATTCATGATTAGACGATTTAGCCTCGGGCAGGTTCCCCCGCGAATTAACAATCCTATTCGGGTGAGGTCACTTGGACTTTACTCGCCGAGCATCATTGGCCTATACTGCATTCATCACATTGTCGATACCAGACGAGAATTGTGATCTTAGGACCCCGTCGAGTTTGTCCTCCCACTGTCTCATGTACGTTTTCTCCAGCCTCTGGACCATTCCCTCCTCGATATACCGGACAAGGCTTCGCTGCTGGAACTTCACATGCAAGACTTCGTGGATGAGAGTGGAGATTGCCGCGGTCGCGATCTCGCCGATAAGCTTCCTCTGCGCAACAGAAAGATCGTTAAGATGAGTCACGAACAGTTTTGCCCCCTCCCTTCGAATCCTGTCTTTGCTAATTCTCAGCGGATAGAGGCTGATTTGGGCCAGAGAGTGACTGTAGCTTCCGTATAGTATTCTGGACGGTTGTCGTCTCAATTGTTTAGCCGGAAAGGTCATCACACGAAGATCAATCGATCGATCCGAACGAATCCCCTCTGAAGAAACCAGAACACTCAACATCCCCCTGATCTCCTGAGAAAGTATCAGTCCAAGGATGAATTTCGCATAGCCGTGAAAGAACTCTCGCTCATAACGCGGGAATTTTCCCAGAAGATAGTCTGGGGGCTTGGCCAGCCGCGCCCTTATTTGGATCTGAGAGACAGAACTCATCTTTCTCTCTCTTGGTCAACAGTCTCTGAAATATCTACGGTTGATGACTATGGCTGCTAGCATTTCGGCGCGGCTTTTCCTTCTTGCCAATTGTTCTCGGTCAAGCGGATGGATGATCGATCCTAAAAAACGCCTACAGACCCCTAGTTCCTTGGGACCATGCATGAGAGCGATTGTCTGCCCAAGATACGGGCCTCCAGACGTCCTTCAGTTCAAAGAAGTTGAGAAACCTACTCCCAAGGACAATGAAGTGCTGGTAAAAGTGCACGCGACAACAGTGACAACAGGGGACTGCGAATTCCGAGGCCTCCACCTCCCGCTAGCCTGGCAGCTCATGGTGCGAATAGGCTTCGGTCTCAGGCGGCCAAGAAAGAAGATACTGGGGCAAGAGCTAGCCGGGGAGATCGAATCTGTAGGTAGCGCTGTAAAGATGTTCAAGAAGGGTGACCCAGTATTCGCAGCGACTGGTCTTCGTCTTGGTGCCTGGGTGGAGTACGCCTGTTTGCCTGAGAAGGGGCTCATCGCGATAAAGCCGGCCAACCTGAGCTACGAGGAAACCGCCACCCTGCCCGTCGGCGGGCTTCACGCATTACATCTTCTCAGGAAAGCCAATATCCTGACCGGACAACAGGTCTTGATCATAGGTGCAGGCGGAACAGTAGGCACTATTGCGGTGCAGCTTGCCAAATCCTTCGGAGCAGAAATAACCGGCGTCGACACGGCGTTGAAGCTAGGTATGCTGCGTTCCATCGGTGCTGACCACGTCAT
>VBAX01000048.1:6681-31463 GCA_005883075.1 Candidatus Bathyarchaeota archaeon
GATTTCTCCAAAAACGGGGAGACCTACGATGTTATTTTTGACGTGGTAGGCAAGAGTTCGTTCTCAGCTTGCGTGAAGTCTCTAAAGAAGAAGGGAGTCTATCTCTTGGGTAACCCTGGGCTGTCACAGCAGGTTCGAGGGCTTTGGACTTCAATGACAAGTAGCAAGAGAATAATCGGCGGAATGATATCGTATCATGCGGAAGATCTGGTTTTTCTGAAAGAACTTGCGGAGACGGGAAAGATAAGGTCGGTAATAGATAGACGCTATCCGTTAGAACAAATTGTTGAAGCCAACCGGTATGTCGAGTCGGGCCAAAAAACTGGAAATGTAGTCATTACCGTTCAATCTTAACAACCCGGGCTTTGTTCCAGCAGCTCTTTCGTTGACGATGGTGGGCTAGAAGAAGATTTTAGAGGAGACTTGGTCTATGAGTAAGTTGATTGACAATGGGCAACGCTCCTATGAAGAAGTCCCCCTTCAAGTCCACCCACCAGTCTCGAAAGGTGACCTGTGACAAGTGTGGAGAAACCTTTGACCGGTTCTTCTATGAGAAGATTCACAAGGACGTTTGCAGCGGGAAAGGCACCTCGGCTATTGACATGACGAGATTCGTTCCACGCAAAGCCTAGTATCCCAGACAAGCCCATTTTCAGCCCAGATCCAAAATCTAAGCTCGCGATTTCTAGAACCGGGATTTCCACGTTGATCCCAAGGGGAAGACACGGACATCGCAAAACGCAAGACAAGCTGATAATGCACCCGTCTCAATGAAACTAGCCCGGAATCCTACTTGGACAGGAAGAGCATCTCGACAAGAAATTCCTATAACTTATGCAGAGCCCTTTGTGCGAGAGAGCGGTGCTTAAGGAGGCAAGAAGATTGTGAAATCGCCTATTATCAGCCCTGATCTCGGAAATGGGAGAGAGTCGCTTATTCTCCATCTAATCGTTCAGCAAGACCCCTAGAATCGCCTAGCCATCCAAGCCTGGACTGTGCCCTGATCAGCCTGTCTCGCCCAGAATCACAGCCAGACACGGAATTTTTCCCTTGGGAAGGGGGGGTCTTGCACAGCGCACCTCGCGACGCAAGAGTGGTTGACTGGAAGAGTCCTGTTCGCGAAAATCCCCCGTTTTCGGCCCGGATCCCTGATCTGGTACCACGCCCCCATCTCACCGCGTAAATCGTTCGGAGAACGCCCTAGACTCCCCGCTGTTTCCCCTGACCTCAAAGCCCGGATTAGGCTCTGAACCGCTCGTTTCACCCATTATCACTGCCAGACAGGAAATAGTTTCTAGAAAATAGGGGGTCTTAGCGACCGACCCTCGCGCCGCATGAGAGACGAGTCCGGACAGGCTCACGAAAGTAATCGGCTTTTGTACAAGAGGGATTAAGGTTGAAGTGGGACCTGGATCAATCTACCGAGCCTATGCAGACTACGGTCGAACCGGTTGTGAAGCTCAACAATGGAGTCATGATTCCGCGCCTCGGCCTCGGAGTATACCAGTCGCCACCAGGACAAGCAACCCAGAAAGCAGTAGAATACGCATTGAAGGTAGGATATCGACACATTGACACCGCGCGAATCTACAACAACGAATCCGACGTTGGCAGCGCACTCCGCAACAGCGGCGTCAAGCGAGAAGACGTGTTCGTAACGACCAAGCTCTGGAACAGCGACCAGGGATACGAGACAGCGTTGAAGGCCTGCGACGCGAGCCTGAAACGGCTCGGACTGAAATATCTCGATCTCTATCTCATCCACTGGCCGGTACAAGAAACCAGAGACAAGAGCTGGAAAGCTCTAGTCCAATTGTTGAAAGATGGAAAATGCCGTTCGATCGGTGTCAGCAACTACACAATCCAGCACCTAACAGAGCTGTTGGAACAATCGGATATCGTCCCGATGGTGAATCAGGTGGAGTTCAGCCCGTTCCTCTACCAGAAACAACTCCTAGACTACTGCGAGAAGAACAAGATCCAGCTCGAAGCATACAGTCCACTGACCCAGGGCGAGAAGCTCAACCATCCAAAGATCCAAGAGATCGCTAAGAAACACAACAAGACCCCCGCTCAGGTATTGATACGCTGGAGTCTCCAACACAACCTCGTAACCATACCAAAATCAGTCAGGGAAGAGAGAATCAAGGAGAACAGCCAAGTCTTCGACTACAACCTCACAACAGAAGATATACGAATACTCGACTCGCTCGACGAGAACTTCCGCAACTCCTGGGACCCAACAAACATGCCCTAAACGTTCCCAACGCAGACATGCTGGAATATCCGCAGCAAGCCTCAGAGATCTGTCTTCATCTCCCTCAATCTTTCGAGCCGTTCAAAACTGTTGAATGAAATAGGAAAATCCAAGGCAAGCCCTTTTGCGAAAAACATGATGAAGAAGACAACAATGGCGGCATTGGTGCTAGCCGTCCTCGGCCTAACCAGCGTCGCCCATGCAACAACAACAGCCAGCACAACGTTCCAGACACCTGTACACGTACAGACCTCCATGACCGCATCCGGCTGCGACAACTCCCCCGGACCACAAATAACCCTTCAAGGAGCAATGACCGTCGGAGGACTCGGCTTCCAACTCCTCTTCGAAAACAACCTAGCCGGAACCCACACCTTCACCATCGAATCCACCGCCAGTGCAGTAGTAATTCCTGCGGGACAAAGCGTGACAATACCCAAACAACCAGTCCTAGGCGGAACCGGCGGAAACCCATTCATCTCAATCCAGTTCGTCGACAACCACAACAATCCATTGTCCAGCACAATCCTCCTCGGACGCTGCGTCCAAGGACTCCTCACCACATCCGTTGACCTATCCATCCCAGCAACCGCCACAGCTCAAGTCTCAGCCGGAAGCTGCGACAACCACGGCTCAACCATAAGCCTCAGCGGACAAATGTCACTCACCGGAATCAACGCCAACATCATCTTCGCCAACAATGACAACCCAGTCGGTGGACCCCACCAGAACACGCAACCCACCAGCGTAAACGTCGTACTCATCCCAGCAGGACAGACAATTCAGTTCGCCAAACAACCGTCACTCGGAGGAGTAGGAGGAAATCCATGGATATTCCTCACATTCCTCGACGGACGCGGCCAGCCAGTCAGCGACGACATACTGCTAGGCCGCTGCGTAAAACTGTAGGACAAGCCACTACCAGAAACCATTCGCAAACCCCCTTTTTCTTCTTTACAATAATAAAGCAGCGAGTCCGTCATGCTTTCTCCTCGCTCTACTCCACTTATCCCCGACAGCCAATTACGATCTAGTAATGATGTGCGCAGAGTGTAGGAGAGACCTCGAAGACGTCGTCAAAGCCGACGGCTCCAACCTCTACCTCTGCGGATTATGCCATGAAAAAGAGAGAGTTCACTGGATGATACTATTGTCACCGGACATGGAAGAGCAAGCGCTTCTCGCCAGAGCACTCAGAGTGATCGAGCGGGCAGACCAATCCCGCCCGAAAGACTACGGAAGACCAAAGCAGAGTTAGGATATTGTCTAGAAAGGTTTGCCGCAGGACCCGCAGAACCTAGTCCCAGCCACACTCCGCGCACCACACTTACCACAGACAATCGCTTGGATCTGAGGAGGTTGCTGCTGGACCATACCTCCCATCCCCAACATCGGCACCATTCCCGCGTAGCCTGTTGAGAACGGTGTCTGGAACCGCGAAATATATGATCGAATGATCCCGTAAGCCTTCTCCGCATCACCGTTCGGGAGATCGTTCAGACTCAACGGGTCACCGCCAAACCTCAACACGATCTTCACCGTAGATCGGAGTATTCCCTTGTCAAGAATCGCGTTCGCAACATCCGTATAATTGAAATCTGTAAAATCCTTCTTCAACCCCAGCTCATGCGGGTGACGCAGAATGATCCGCTGCGTGGTCAAGATCACAGAGTCAACATTGATCTTCGGGTGATAGATCTTCTGTTGAATATACAATTCAACCTGCTCACCAGGACCGAGAATACGAACAATGTCAGAAGGAACATTCGCCAATACTACGACCCTCCAGCAATCGTGAATGGCTATCGACAATATCTATTTTCCAGTACCCGACTAGAAGCCATGACAGGTCAAGCGAGAAGACTAGCCGTAGCTTTCGTCAATTTCCGGATCTCCTCTTCCAACGGATCAAGCTCCATCTTCTTGTACAGAAACGGAACACCGACCACCATACAGAACCACTCAGCCATCTCCCTCGCATCAGGAAAGACGAAAACAGTCCCGTCCATAGTCGTCACAGTCCAGCCGTTCTCCACCTGGTCAATTTTGTAAGACAGCTTAATGCTCCGAATCGTAGAAAACTTGTCCATACACAGTCACACTCCACAAAGCAATCTACGAGCCTAGAAAACAGCTCGACAGACCCGGTCGCGCTCGCCTCACATAACGACTAACCCAGCCGGCAATATCAGAATGGTGTTCCCCTCACCATCGCGGTCACAGAACCCTTTTTTCGAGGCAGAGTCGGACTCATGGACGCGTCAAGAAAAACTTGCAAGTATGGCTGAATTACTAGCGTAATCGCTCGACACTGAAGGGCTTCAGCTTCCCCTCCAGCCAGAGACCAGCACAATTCTCTTCCCGCGGAACCCACTCTAGTCGGACAGAGCCTAGCTTCTCGATCATCTCCCTCGCCTGGCTGCTCAGCTCCATTAGCCTCTCATCCTCGACCCGCCACTCTCCATTGACCTGGTTTACTACAAGCTTTGAGTCCGAACGAACCAGCGCCTCACCGATGTTACCTAGAGATTTTCCGGTCGCCTTCTCCGCGATCAGTTCTAGTGCCTTGAGCAACGCGTAGTACTCTGCCTCGTTGTTAGTTCTGTCTCCGATCGGTTGCCAGTAGATTCTGAATTTTCCATGGTCGACCGTATCGGACTCTGCGTAGGCAATTGCAATTTTCGCCTTTCGAGGCAGGCTGTTCTGCTCGTTTCCCTGACTCTGTCCATCGATATAGTAGACTGGCATATCTATTCCGGCCTAGAACGACCTGGTTAGAAGGTCCAGCCGAACATCCGCATGATCCACGGCGTAACATCCGCCTCGATCAAGCCCGCAATGAAGAAGAGAGGCGCGAGACCGACAACAACGTACACTGCTAACCTCAGAGTCTTTGAGAGATATTCATCATTCTCCGGGCCACGCCGGAACCTCGCCTTCCAGGCAGCGTAACCCAGCCTCATCCCAACCGATCCCGACAGGACAAACGCGGGAATCTCAATAATCCCGTGCGGCAAGATCGCCGCCAGAAACATCGTCAGGCTCGGCGAGAGTTGCGGTCCCACCAGCACCCCGAGGGTGAAACCAGTGAACAGTATGGAAAGGAAGCTTGGAGCCGCAAATCCCAACCCCGAAAGCGCAGTAGCAAAAGAGACAAACCAATTGTTGAGAAAAATAGCGAGGCCTAGAACGGGCGTCGCAGCGCTAAATTGTCGGAAGTCAGGATTGCCGTGTCCCGGCTGAGCACCAAGGCTCAACAAACTGCTCCCTACCCCGCTAACAGACACGTTGTAGCCGAGATAGATTCCGATCACAAAAGCCGCGAGAGAGGTAGCATGAAAGGGAAGGTTTCTAGGTCCAATCACAAACCCCATCCCTTCTCCCAGCCCAGTTCTTATCTTGAGCCAGATCGCACGCGGCAGTTTGTGGACTACATCTTCCCAAATCGGGTTGGATATCTGGAACGGCATCTCCGCAACCGATAGTCCGGCGTGGTAGTAGATCATCGATTTTGTCAAGTGAAGCATCGGTGTGAGTAGGAAGCTCAGTGTCACCGTGAGGAACGCTGCAGCGAGCGTCACCCCTAACCCCCTCGCCAGAAATACGAGAACTAGCAGGAGGGCTTGGAATACTAGTCGAACCATCGAGTAAGTCAAGGTGAGCCCGAGATTGTGGCTCGCAACTCTGAAGCTTCGCCGGATGGCTCCTATGCCAGACGCCCCATCCACAGCAACTGCGGGATACGAGTAGACGGTAAACATCGACAGGACCAAGGACGCAAAGAGAAGTGGTTGAAACACGCTAGAGGCCGCTAGCCGAGCGACCAACCCTACAGAACTGTTTACGTTCGCAGCTGAGGCTATTATCAACAAGAACCCTATCGACGCTGGACCCCAGGTAACGAGGTTCGACAGCAGCAGGGTCCACGCCATTGACTTCCACCTTTTGGAGCCATTGGATAAAACCGAAGACATTGGGACGTTCTCGCTGTTCCAAGCCTCTTGGTACATGCCGTACTCGGAAGAGTACACCCAACCTCCCCCCAAAACCGCAACGAGAAGGAGTGTGACAACCACTGCTGTGGACAGGGGAATGTTCGTGAGCCAAAACGCGGGGTTTAGAAGAACGCCGACCAATCCCGAATTGGGGGACAGAATTGAGGCTAGGAGTAGTGCAAGTTGTGGGTTGGCAGGGTCATTGATTAGGAGTAGCATTACAGCGAGAGTTACAACGCTTTGGAGAATAAGTGATAGCGCGGCTTGCAGCATTGAGGGAATCATGATCGCGGGGTGTTTCCTCCAAGTCCAATAGGACCTCTCAAAGATCCTGTCGAAGAAGACTCTTTTCAAACCGAGAAAAGCGTTTCTTGACATCTAGCCAAATCCCATCGCACCACTGGTAGAATCCGGCAGAGCCCGGAGCATCTCAGCTTCGAGCTGAGAATGGTAAAGGAAATGATCAGTTGGATCCCTGATGGATAGGTC
Organism: Candidatus Bathyarchaeota archaeon; assembly: GCA_005883075.1. Classification (GTDB taxonomy): domain Archaea; phylum Thermoproteota; class Bathyarchaeia; order 40CM-2-53-6; family 40CM-2-53-6; genus 40CM-2-53-6. Next base: position 13,423 of record VBAX01000048.1, read on the forward strand.
GATCAAGAATAGGGAGAACGCACCGACCGTCAAGTAGATCATGATGAGGGAGCCAGCGAGACCAAGCACAAATGCAGAGAAGAGTTCGACTATTGAAAGGATGACGAGAGCGAAGCCCAAAGTATCGTGTGTACGAACTGGAGTAGTTCGAACAAGGACGCCTTGGGTTCCTGTACTTTTTAGTGTTCTGTCCACGTCTTCTAAGACCACGCTCTCTAGGCGACTGTGTTTCGCGAGGTCTCGTGAGAGGCGCCACAGTGAGACCGCCAGAAAGATCCAGCCGATAAAAGGAATCAAGGAGAGGAGTGCCCAAAGCACAGCGCTTCTCTCTCGTTCGCTCCGACTCAGCTTGTAGAAGCTTTCTTCGGCCGAGTTCAAAGGGAGCAGGGTTTGTGCTCCAGATGCTCCTGACCGGGCCGCAAGAGAGCCGAGAGCACTTGAAAGCAACGCCTGAGTCCTTCCTGAGTGCTCGTTGGCCCTATTCACCAATCTGAACACCACGTAGGACCCTGCTGCTGATGCAGTTATCCCGAGGATGCCCAGCCCGCTAATTACCGGCGTAAGGCCGCTTGTTCCTAATCCTGCTCCCGCGGACCACCAAGCAACGGCAAAGACTGCCCACAGGAGGTAGCTTGCTAAAGGCAACAACAGCCACACGATCGGAATCTCAGCGTCAGTCTCCGTCCTCATTTGAACTAAGGCCGAAAGAGTCGGTTCCTGTCTAACTGGTTGAGGAGAGGTCATTCAGTCACCGACGAAATGTCCCTCCTAACTTGGAGAAAGAGAAGGAATCGGAGGTGGTGATGGCGTCCCAGAGAGCTGCGCCATTATCGTGTCCTCGATCAGCATCTGTTGTCGGAAATGGTTGTTAGGGTCAGTTACCAATACATAGACCCAGTATACTCCGAAGATGCTTCCGGTTATCAGCGTCAGTACGAAGTAGAGAGCAAAGCTTCTGTCCGGTATCGGCGGGTTTCTGTAGGGGAAGTTTATCGGCACACCTAGCGCGTTAAAGGTCCTAAGCATGTCATTGATGAATAGGTCCTCTCTTCTCTCATGTTTGAAAAAGTCCTTCATAAGAAAATAAGCCGTGTATAGCCATACGAGGCCGTAGAGTAGCGCATACAGAGTAGCATTTTTCTCGGTCTCCTCGAGTCGTGCCTCCCTCACATTCCTCTCCATGTTGTTAAGCAGAATCGAGACATCAACACCCTTCTTTGCGGCTATCTCCTTCGCCATGCTGATGAGATCCTCCTGCAAGAGGATCTGCCGGTTGAAGTGAGTGTTACGGCGACTCACAAGCTTGAAGATCAATATGCCGACAAGAATCAAAACCACGAAATAGAGAAAATACAAGAGAAATATTGATCCAACCAACGCCGCACCTAAGGCCGAAGTTCCCGTGGCGGTCATGCCGGAGGGTCCTACGGAACCGATGGCTGAGAAGATGGCTGCGAATACTACGACGAACACGACTATGCCCACTATGACCGGCAGAAGAGGAACTATGGCCCAAGCACCGGACATCTGTTTGTCACTTTCTAGTCGCGTCCTTAGGTCTCGTCGAAGGTTCTCGATGGGGATGCTCAAGGGAGCTCTCTTCTAGATCGCGAATCATCTGGTTTTTCTATTTAAGACAATGGAGTTTTGTCTGATCGAACACTGACTGATCGATCCGTGACGATTGCTTGGCTCTGAGATTGGCCAGCCTTTAAATGACTGGGGCCGTTTGGGTTCGTTTTGTGCGGCCGTGGTCTAGCCTGGTCTATGATATCAGCCTGCCAATCATGGGCTTAGCAGAACGCTGACGACCCGGGAAACCGCCTTAACCGCGGTTCGGGAGTTCAAATCCCGGCGGCCGCACCACCAAGATAATAGGTGGCGCGAGCCCAATCCAGCGACATGCGGCATGGGCTCAATCCTATAACCCGGGACTCGAACCAAGTAAGGTGGCATGACGAATCCTCTGGTTCTGCATCATGAGAAGATGGGTGCCCAGCTCGAACAAAGCCGGATTCCATTATCCTACACAAGTTCAGCTGAAGAGTACTGGGCTGTTCGAAACCGTTCAGGTCTAGCTGACCTTTCACACCTGGGTCTATTGCGAATAACCGGCAAGGACAGACTACTATTCCTCAACGGACTACTCACCAACGAACTCTTGAAGCTGAACGAAGGGACAGGCGTCCGCTCGGCGCTACTCAACACGAAAGCCAGAGTCCTTGCCGACCTCTACCTCTATGCAAGAGAGGACGATCTCCTCATCGACACTGGTGATGTTCCAGGAGCCAATGTGAAAGACATCCTCGACCGCTTCATCATCACGGAGGATGTGCTGGTCCGAGACATCACCTCTGAATTTGTTCACCTAACACTACAGGGGCTGCAAGCTGCAGAGACCGCGAAAGACCTGTTCGGCCTTGCATTTGCAGACATGAAACCATTGCAACACAAGATGATTGGCCCTACTATGGTCGTTGTCCGCAACCGGACCGGTCAATCTGGATACGATATGATAATTCCAAATGACGAGGCTGAGGCAGTTTGGCAAGGCTTCCTCCTCAAAGGAGTCACCCCAGTTGGACAAGATGCTATCGAGATTCTCAGGCTTGAAGCAGGATACCCTAGGTATGGGGTCGATGTTGACGAGAGCACAATAATCCTAGAAGCTGGATACAAAGACGCGATCAGCTTCACCAAAGGATGCTATCTCGGTCAGGAGGTCGTAGCTCGAGCCACTCACATTGGCCGGGTAAACAAGAACCTTGTCCAGTTTCAAACCTATTCCGATCTTGTACCAGTCCGAAAGTCGAAGCTTCAGGCAAGTGGCAAAGAAGCAGGATACGTGACTAGCGCTGCATTCTCCCCTGGACTGAAAACCGTGGTAGGTTTGGGTTATGCGCAGAGAGACTTTGCCAAGGAAGGAACCAAGTTAGTCATAGAATCAGCTCATGGCCCGCTGCCGACAGTAATAACCAAGTTAGTCTAGTTCTTGTTGCCCAGCTGCTTGAAGCAGGGGAGATGCCAGACTTCCATTTGTGTAGAAGAGGTTTTCCGAAAGACGACCGTTTGTGTGTCGAATGAAATATTCTTCCTGCATCCTACGCAGAAATTGCCAGCGATGTTAGGCGTGTTTGTGAAAGTCATCCGCATATTTTCCGACTCTTGCCCAAGCTTTTGCAGTTTGCTATCAATATAGGATCTAAACGCAGTAACCTCGTTGTTACGTGGATTCACTTGCAGTATCTCGTTTATCGCCTCTTCAGCGTCTCCTAGAACCTTGACTATCTCTTGGAACCGCCCGAGCATCTGGTTCGTCATCGCGCCATCAACCATCAGCACACCCTCTCCGAGAGGCTGAATTGGTCGTGGCAACGTGCTAAGCTCACTGCTAATACTATCTGCAATCTTGTAGCAAAAGTAGGATCGAAGAAATAGAAGCCCTTCAGATGCGGGATGGGCATTCAAACCATCGTTAACTACTTCTAATGCTCCTGCGAAGTTGGAGCTTTCAGCTTCTTTCATGGCCGGCTCAACAAAATGCTTGGTTTCTTCCGGGCTGCACTTCAGAGGGACGTTGAAGGCGCCTGCAGTTGCTGCCAAGGCTGAACGGTCTTTATGACGAGCAGAGCGAAATAATGTCTTCCGTGCCCACGTTACTCGTGCTAGAGTACTACAGCCCATGTGGACTGTCCACGAAGATTCCGTGAAGAGTCGCGAGATAGCGGTTAACTAGACGATTTTCGAAGTTTTTCTTCGATGCTCTTGAGTTCGCCGTGTTCCTTTATTCTGATCTTGACGTCCATGCTGAACGCGAGCCCGAGCCGCCTGAGAAAAGCATACAATTCTTCTCCAGAGATGGGACCCTTCAGTCTTCCATCGTCAACGAGAGCGGCGATACTTGACTCCAATCGTTCAATCTCAGAAGGATAGTATCTTCTTGCAGTCTCCATCACTTCTTGCCCCCTGCCAGCCAAGAGTTTCCGGACGACGTCGCGAGGAGGTTCCGCTGGGTTAGGCTGTGGAGCCGCAACCGATTTGGCCTGCGATTGTAGCATCCTCCGGCGGAGTTCCAGAGCTCGCTTTTGTCTCTGAAGTTCCAAGTCCGAGGACATTGGTAGATCATTCAAGAGAAATTCCGACCTGGTCTACATAAGGCTAGTTTCTGGAATGAGGTTCTCCTAACGCAATCGCTCTCTCATAGTCGTAGATAGCTCTCGCGACAACCGTCCACGCGTCCAGGTGCTGACCGTGAATTCGGTAGGATTCCTTGGCTTTGGAGAGTGTTTCTTTGGAAAAGTGTCCCCTTGGAAACCCTCCTACCAACAATACGGAGCTGCGATGCTTAACCAATCTCGAAGCGACTTGGTCCATACTTTTGGGAAGCCCCGTTGTTGTGAGTGCGATCACTTGTCCTGATATTTCGTCGACCAAATTTCCAATGGACCCTGGCTTGATTGACAGAAGCGGGGGTCCAGTTGGAGGAACAATCTTTTCTTGATAGAGTTGTTCGAGTAACGAAGTGAACCGGTCAGTATTTCTTGGCAGTCTTGCCCTCGAATCGACTTTAATGATATTGTTATCTCTAGTATGCACGTAGCATTTCAGTCCCCCTGACAGGTTAAGTGGTGAACCAAGCGCGAGTAGCAATGAGAGATGGGGAATGTCTGGACGTCCTCTCGCGGTTTCACGCGGTCCCAGCCGGAGTATGGCCGAGTGATGGTAGGTCTGGTCCAATACGAGCGTATGAGGGTCCTTTCTCTTTTTTCGCGCCCATTTCAATATGGCAGGGTGGTGGACCAGTTCATTAGGCACAAGCTCTATGGATGACTCTGCGAGGATTAGTGACAGGACCAATGCAGACCAATCATACGGTGCCTAGGCTAGGTTATGAGTTTCATGGGAAATAGGCCCATGAGACGAAACTACGGAAAGATGCGATCAGCGGTTGCAACAGTGGCACGTGAACGCATAGAGATCCTTCTCCGTCAGGCCGAGGAGGTCTTTCCCCAGGATGTTGAGTTGTCCAAGAGGTATGCTGGACTCGCCAAGAAGATTTCGAAGCGGACCAAGGTCAGGATTCCACAAGAGAAAAAACATTACCTCTGCAAGAACTGCGGCCAGCCCCTAGTTCCCGGAAAGAACGCGCGAATCAGACTTCGCCCTGTCAATTCAAGAATCATCATCTCATGTCTTGGCTGTGGCGCAATTCGAAGGTATCCATATCGAAAACTAGGAGACGGCCTCATTTTTCGATGAAGCCTTATATTACGCCACCCTCGCCTTCCGGACGAAAATCTAGAACCCACTGAGGACATCACCAGAATTGCCCACAGTTTTCGAAGTCCCCGCCGAGGAACTCATCAATAGCTTAGCCAAGCATCTGAAAGAAAGCGTAAGCGACATCACTCCTCCGCCTTGGACGGAATTTGCGAAGACGGGCGCTCACAAGGAGAGGCCCCCCCAGAACCCGGATTGGTGGTACTTCAGATGTGCTTCGCTTCTCCGAAAAATGTATGTCCGAGGCCCCGTTGGAGTGTCTCGGTTGCGAGTCCAGTATGGAGGACGAGTTAGTCACGGAAACCGGCCGGCTCATCACGTACCCGCGGGAGGTTCCGCCATTAGAGAACCACTGCAACAGCTTCAGAAGGCGGAACTCGTAGCAGTGGATGGGAAAAAGGGTCGAAAACTAACTAGGGAAGGAATCGCGCTTCTCAACCGCACAGCAGCCGAAGTTGTCAAGGAATTGAAAGCCCGGCCCCAAGAGGCCCCAAGTTAATGTCTAATGGAGAGTACACGGACGAAGAGCTTGAAGCATTACGTCGGCGAAGAATGGCCGAGATGCAAAGGTCAGCCTACGACGAACAACGCCGTTCGCAGGCCCAGCAACAAGTGGAGCGTCAGAAACAATCAATCATTCGCCAAATTCTCACGCCAGAGGCAAGGCAGCGGCTTGCCAATATTCGAATGGTGAAACCAGAGTTCGCTGAGGAATTGGAAATGCAACTAATTCAACTTGCCCAATCAGGGAGGCTTCAAACACAGATAACCGACGAACAACTGAAGAAAACACTGGTCCAACTACAATCACAGAAAAAAGAGATCAAAATCAGGAGAGCATAGATGGCCCGCCACAAACCCTCGGGAAAGAAGAAGCATCTATCGCATGCTCTGAAACAGGCCCAAGCAGTTCCCTCCTGGGTTGTAGCCAAGACTGAGGGCAAAGTCAAGAGAAACCCGAAACAGCGACACTGGCGAGAGACAAAGATCAAAGTGTGATGTAGATGACAAAAAAAGAAGTCGCGCTTGAAGATGACATTGACGCAGAACCATCGAAGGACACCGAACTCGCTAAGCCCGAGAATGACAAGGCAGAATTCACAGAAGAAGAAACGGTAGGGCTCCAATCAGAGGCGAAAGTACCGGAAGCACCAGAGGCTCCTGTAGTTGAAGAAGCTGCTGAAGAAGAGGAGGAGATCGAGATCGTTGAGGAGAAATTCTACGACCTCAATCTAAGGCGTATCTGGACGGCTCCGAGAGAGAAACGAACACCCAGAGCGGTGAGATACGTTAGACAATACGCGGCTCAGAGAATGAAAACCGATAACGTCTCGTTAAGCGAAGAGACAAACAGTCTTCTCTGGAATAGAGGAATAAGCAAACCACCTCGGAAGATTAGGATCCGCGTTGTCAAAGACAAGGAAGGCAAAGTTATCGTGTTTCCCGGTGAGGGAAAATGAATAGTGCCTATCATTCTCTCTGATATCTTTGGAGACCCGAACGTAGGGATTTTCTCTTTCGCGAATGATAAGATAGCGATATTGCCGGCCGGCATTTCTCACAAGAAGATAAGTAGCTTCCACGATGTATTGGGCGTAGACCCCTACTCCGTTGGAATTGCAGAATCTAGACTTGTTGGAATCTATGTCACGGGTAACTCCAACGCTGTCCTAGTCCCCTATATTACCACGGACGATGAACTAAAGCAACTCCGCTCGACAGGAGCACATATCGAGATCGTAAGAGAGAAGCGAACCGCGCTGGGCAACATAATACTCTGCAACGATCATGGCGCCATAATCGATCCACGACTCAATCACAGTACAGTGACTGCACTCGAAGAGACACTAGAGGTCCCTGTCAGACCTTCCACTATAGGAGGACTTCCACACGTTGGCGCATTGGCAACCGCCTCAAACAAAGGGGTCTTAGCGAATCCAATAATCACCGACAATGAGAGCAGGACCATCTCAAATGTTCTCGGCGTTCCAGTGTCCAAAGGGACAGTAAATTCTGGGGTCCCATACCCCAAAGCCGGACTGGTAGTCAACTCTAGAGGAGCGATCGTGGGGTCCCACACATTGGGCTCCGAACTTATCACTCTAAGTAACGCTTTCCAAACGGATTAGTTAAGTACCGCCCACTCGCGAACGCGGATATTCTAGGGCAAGGCTACCACACTGAGTCAGGTAAGACGATTCAAGATAACAGGTGAATTGCGAAAGGGCGGAGACAAACTCCCGTTCACCAAAGATATCAAAGCCGTCAAGAAAGAAGACGCTTTGCAACACCTCTACTCTGATATGGGAAGTCGGCACAAAGCACGAAGGTTCGAAATAACAGTCAAACACATTGAGGAACTAACAGAACCAGAGGCGGCTTGATGGCGAGTTCGAAGAAGCAGATGGCCGCCCCTCGAAACATAGACGAGGAAATGCGCCAGCTACTTGTCGAGATCAGAATGCTAGAAGGGTCTGCCAGAGTTCTCTCGTCGAGACTTGATATTGTGACAGGCGCCCTCTCCGAAACGCAGACCGCTAAGCAAACCCTTGAGGGGACAAAGGAGTCAGGAAAGAACGTTGAGATGCTGATCCCAATAGGCTCGGGCTCATTTGTCAAAGCGAAGCTCGAAGATACTCAGCACGTCATAATTGGAGTCGGGGCCGGAGTCTGCATTGAAAAAACCGTAGATGACTCGATTAGGGATCTTAACATGAGAGCATCCGATATGGACAAGGCACGGATCAACGTTACACAACAATTGAACCAGATCATTAATCAGACTGAGGACTATAGAGCCCGCCTAGAGGACCTAGCTCGCAAGAAGGGCGGTGGACCGGTAGAGATTGTTTGACAAGCTCAGGGCCCAGTTCTCCAACTTCTACGACCGCGTGACCAAAACAGAGCTTCAAGGAAAAGACCTCGACAAGGTTCTAGACGAATTCCAGCTCTCATTAGTGGAAAATGATGTCGCGGTCTCTGTAGCAGACTACGTAGCGACAGAATTGAAGGAAAAACTGAAAGATGTCCAGTTTGCAAGATTTTCAGACCCCCGAGAAAGAGTCAAGGCGATTCTGAGCGACGTCCTACTATCGGTACTTGACAGGGCCGGAAGACTCGACATCTTCGAGCTAGTTGAGGAGAAAAAGAAGGCCGGAGTGCCCGCGATAATAGTATTTGTAGGCATCAACGGAACAGGAAAGACGACAAGCATCGCAAAGCTGGCGCATATTCTCCAGAGAAAAGGCAGGACATCCATCCTAGCCGCAAGCGACACTTACCGCTCAGGTTCAATAGAACAACTCGAGGAACACGCGAGAAGAATCGGCGTGAGATTGATCAAACATCAATACGGGGCCGATCCAGCGGCCGTAGCATTTGATGCGGTCAATTATGCGCGAGCGCATGGAATCAACGCAGTTCTAATCGACACCGCGGGACGAATGCAGACAAATCAGAATTTGTTGGAAGAGATGAGAAAGATCGTCCGAGTCACGAAACCTGACTTGACAATTCTAGTCGTAGACGCGCTCACCGGAAACGATGCCGTAGAGCAGGGCAAGGTCTTTTCACAAGCAGTCAAGGTCGATGGGATAATTCTAGCGAAACTCGACGCCGATGTCAAAGGCGGTAACGCGATATCGCTGTCTTACATAATGGGCAGGCCAGTGACTCTCGTCGGAACCGGGCAAGGATACGACGATCTGGAACCGTTCCAGCCTCAGACTATCGTAAGAAACCTAGTTGGAGGAGACTAACGAGATATCGCATCCTGCGGATTCTTGATAATGCGGAATCAGGGGCTCCGCATGTCTATGCGGTTTCTAACGGGATCATAAGCTTCTGGTCGAGTTGTTTCTTGAGGTCATCCACAGTCGGAAAGCGACCTTCCTGGTGCTTTGAAAAGATCATCTGACCATCGAGTACTACATCAAAGACTCCTTTGTCTGCTGGCTTCAGCGAGATCGTCAGTTTCCGGTTCAGGGGCATGCCGTAGATCGCGAGGAGTTGACTGACGATGTCCACCGCTGTTGGCTGATGTCCGCAAGGTTGGCAGTACGTAATTTCTAGGTCAACCATTTTTGGTCAATCGTTAAGGACGTGGTTAGCGAGATTTAAACCCGCTTTCAAAGTTAAAGATCGAATAGAGGCATCACATAGCGGGTTCTTATAAGAGAAGAATCCTCGACGGATAAATAGTCACGGAGATTTTTTGAAGCCTTGGCCGGTCTGAAAGGACGAGACATTCTCTCATTGGTCGAATTATCCCCCAGTGAAATCAATCTGATCCTAAAGCGCGCATCGATTTTGGCAAGGCAAAAGAGAGTTCCACAACGACTCAAGGGAAAAACCGTTGCCATGATATTTCAGAAACCGTCAACAAGGACCCGGATCTCATTCGAAACGGCGGTTGCCCAACTCGGTGGCCATCCCATTTACCTGAGCTGGAACGAGATGCAACTAGGACGAGGGGAAACGATTTCGGACACTGCAAGAGTTTTGAACCGATACGTCGACGCCATAATGGCACGGGTCTATTCGCACGACGACCTAGTCGTTCTCGCGGAGAATGCGGATGTGCCCATCGTTAATGGTCTCTCTGACAAGCACCATCCATGCCAGATACTCGCAGACCTCCTGACGTTGATTCAATACAAGAAACACCTGAAGGGTCTCAAACTAGCTTACATTGGAGATGGAAACAATGTCTGCAACAGCCTCCTGATAGGATGCGCTAAGACTGGAGTCAGCATTGCTGTCGCCAGGCCTCTAGGCTACGGCCCAGACCCAGAAGCGGTCAAACACGCAAAAGAAGCCGGTGAAACGTCTGGAGCATCAATTAGCATCGTTGAGGACCCTCTAGAAGCGGTGGAGGCTGCCGACGCGATCTATACGGATACGTTCGTTTCAATGGGCATGGAGAAAGAGAAAGAGACTCGACTGTCGACGTTTACTCCAAAATACCAAGTCAACCGGGAGCTACTCTCGCACGCCAAGCCAGGCGCGATATTCCTTCATTGCCTGCCTGCTCATAGAGGTGAAGAGATAACGAACGATGTAATCGATGACCCCCGATCAGCGGTTTGGGACGAAGCTGAAAACAGGTTGCATACCGCCAAAGGACTCCTTTCACTCATCTTGTAAACCATCGTAGAATGGAATCTCCCTTCGGGTTCCGCAATCAAGGGTTTCGAAGAGGCGCAGCCTCAATCAACACCGCGATCGAAAGATACGAAGAACGCAAGGCGCTAGCATGGTTAAAATAGGAAGGCCCGGTCCATCGAAACTCCAGTTCATAATCGAGGGCTTGTCATGGGCATTGGAACATTCCTTCAATCGGCGAGACGCCTGTTTCACGTGGCCCAAAAGCCCGACTGGCAAGAAACGAAACTCAACATCAAGATCATTCTGATTGGCGTAGCTATTGTCGGGGGCATAGGGTTCGTGCTCAGAATTCTCTTCTGGGTGGTCGGCCTATACCAGTTGCCGGCTAGCCAAGCTGCCGCAGGACGATAGGGGGCAAGATCATGGCCACCCAAACTCAGAAGACCTCGATATACGCAGTCCGCACGACTAGCGGACAGGAGAGAACCGTTGTGGACCTCATGGCCAGCAGGATCCAACCCAAGAAACTACCCATCGTTGCAATACTCGCACCAGAAGTGATCAAAGGCTACATCTTCGTCGAGGCAATGGGACCACACTTTGTTGACGAGGCGATAGCTGGGACAAGACATGCACGAACCAGAACGAAAGGTGTCGTCTCCCTAGCTGCGATCGAAAGATTCATAGTAACCAAACCAGTTATTGAAGAGCTAAGCGTAGGCAACCTGGTCGAGGTTGTTGGTGGACCCTTCAGAGGCCTGAAAGCCAAGATCACACACGTCGACAAAGTCAAGCAGGAAGTCGTCATCGAGCTCCTAGAGGAGGGTTTTGCCACCTTACCAATAACTGTACACGCGGACTATGTGAAGCTCGTGAGTAGAGGGGAGGCTGAGGAAGCTGGCCGACAAGAAAACAGTTGACGCGATAATAGACGGCGGCAAAGCCACGGCAGGTGTTCCCCTTGGTCCGCAACTCGGACCTTTAGGAGTAAACATTCTACAGATCGTGAACAGGATCAACGAGCTCACCAAGGCTTACGCGGGAATGAAAGTCCCGGTAAAGATCCTTGTGAACGTGGAAGACAAAAGTTTCGAAGTTGAGATCGGAACCCCGACCACCTCTGCTTTGATAGTTAAGGAGCTGGGAGTCGAGAAGGGATCCGCAACGCCCAAGGCCACCAAGGTCGGCAACTTATCTCCTGAGCAAATCGTGAAGATTGCCCAGATGAAACGAACAGACAGCTACGCGCGAACCCTAAAGTCGGCTGTCAAGGAGGTTGCCGGCGCATGCGTGAGCATGGGCGTAACGGTGGACGCGAAGGAGCCAAAAGAGTTCATCAAGAGCCTTGACGCAGGTCAGTATGATGCTGCCCTGAAGGAGTTAGAGTAGGAGAACGCTAAGATGCCCTTGTCTAAGGATTCAATTACAAAAGCACTGAGTGACGTGAGGAGCAAGACACCGAAGAGGAAGTTCACGCAGGCCATTGAACTATCGGTTAAGCTTCGCGAAATAGACCTGAAAAAGCCTGAGGGGAGGATTAACGAGAACCTTGAGCTTCCGACAGCTGCAGACAAGGATTCGAAAGTAGCAGTGATAGCTGGCGGCGACCTAGCTGTTAGAGCAAAAAATGCTGGCGCAGACATTGTCATCGGCAGGGAGGACTTGGACAAGCTAGGACGGGAGAAAAAGCAGGCGCGGAAGATAGCTCAGAGCTACGACTTTTTCGTTGCAGAGGCCCCACTGATGCCCCAGGTCGGAAAGACCCTTGGACAGATTCTCGGACCTAGAGGCAAGATGCCAACACCTATTCCCCCGACAGCACCAATTGACGATATCATCAAGCGCCAGCGCCGTAACGTCCGGCTAAAAATGAAGGATCAACCTGTAATTCAGGCGAAGGTCGGAACTGAGGACATGCCCGATGAGGTCCTAGTGCAGAACATCCAAACGATAATCTCGCGATTGGAGGCAAAACTGGAGAAGGGTCCCAAGAACATCAAAGGCGTCTCGATCAAAGCCTCAATGGGACCACTAGTAAAGATACCCTTGACCACTGCGGCGTAAGACAATGTCAACAACCCGGAGAGTAGCAGCCTGGAAGAAAGAAGCGATAACCCAGCTCGAGGTTCTACTGGAAAAGTATCCGGTCATAGCAGCCGCAGACCTGACTAAGGTCCGGTCATCGCAGATCCACGAACTCCGTAAGCGTCTACGGGACAGAGTAGCGATGGTAGTGACCAAGAACAATTTGTTGAGAAAATCAGTAGAGCTATCAGAGTCCAGCAACGGGAGAGTCGGGGAGTTCGTCAAGGACCTCCAAGGATCGAACATCCTATTGTTCACAGATGTCAATCCTTACTCGTTGATAATACTGCTCGAAAAGAGCAAAGTCAGAGTGCCCGCGAAAGCCGGAGATATTGCAACCGGCGAGATTATGGTCCCAGCAGGAAACACTGGACTGCCCCCTGGCCCGGTGATCAGCGAATTCGGGGAAATCAAGGTCCAGACAAGAATCGAGGGAGGAAGCATCTGGGTCGCAAGAGACTCGGTGGTCGCTAGAAGAGGAGATCTCATCACGCCAAAGATGGCCTCGGTACTCTCCAAACTTGGACTCAAGCCAATGGAGGCCGGGCTCACACTTTCTACTGCATACGACAACGGAACCATACTCCGATCCGAGGATCTTGTCCTCGACATCGCCACCTATCGAAAAGACGTCTTCCAAGCCGTGAATAATGCGTTCAGCCTCTCAATCGATGCTGGCTATGTGACTCCCGAGAACGCCCCGAGAATACTAGGGAAGGGAATGAGGGAAGCACTAGCCATCGCTGTCGAAGCAGGCTTCCTTGAAAGTGGTACCATTGAGCCAGTTCTCAAACGCGCGGTGATGAACGCCAACGCGCTAAACCAGAAGATTTCCAGCGCGACACCCGGAAACCCTTAAGTGTAGGAATTGACGCTCGACTAAAACCCAATCAATCCTGAGAAAAGAGGAAAAAGTCCAGTGAAGTATGTTTACGCTGCACTCCTGCTACACTCGTCAGCGCAGCCTGTGACGGAAGAAAACGTGAAAAAAGTCATAAGCGCAGCGGGCAGTCAAGTGGAAGAAGCCCAAGTCAAGGCCCTAGTCGCAGCTCTCTCCGAAGTCAACATCGACGAAGCTCTAAAGTCGGCCAGTGCTTTGGCAGCCCCAGTAGCGGCACCGGCAGCGCCAACTGAGGCGAAGAAGGAAGACAAGAAACCAGCCGAAGAAGAGAAGAAGAAGGAAGAGGAAGCCCTAGCAGGACTTGGGGCACTGTTCGGTTAGAGAGTGAGCAAGGAGGTTCGCGGTATAGCTCCGCACAGTCTTCTCCTCGAGACAATACTCCTCTAGAACGATTTTCCCAGCTAAGCCTCTATATCTCCAGAGCACTCCTGGAGGGATACGATAGATGCCAGAGATAAACCCGGAAGAATTCGCCCTCCCGTATTTCAGAGAGATAGGATTCAATCGAAGAAAATGTCCATCCTGCGGAAGTAACTACTGGGCGGCCCCCGAGCAGACGACTTGCGGCGAAGTTCCATGCGCACCCTATTCGTTCATCGGAACACCCCCCACAAAACGACCCTACTCTCTAGCGGAGATGAGAATTCAGTTCATGGATTACTTCGCGGAGCGAGGACACACTAGGATCAAACCCTATCCGATCGTAGCACGATGGCGTAACGATGTCTACCTCGTGGGGGCGTCGATCTACGACTTCCAACCCTACGTGACAGAGGGAAGTATGCCCCCTCCTGCGAACCCGTTGGTCATCAGTCAACCCTGCATTCGGTTCACAGACATCGAACAGGTTGGCGCCGCGGGCCGACACATGTCCATATTTGAGATGGGTGGAGCACACGCGTTCAATTATCCGAACAAGGAAATCTATTGGAAAGACGACACCATCCGTTATCACCACAAACTCTTGTCCGATGTGATGGGTGTCCCCTCTGAGTCCATCACCTACAAAGAACATTTCTGGTCTGGGGGAGGAAACGCGGGACCGGACCTCGAAGGCATCGTTGCAGGACTAGAGATCTCGACACTTGTCTTTATGCAATACAAAGTCCAAGGAGAAGAACTAATACCCTTGCCAATCAGGACAGTGGACACAGGCTATGGGATGGAAAGATGGGCCTGGCTGTCCCAAGGCTCACCCAGCGGATTCCACGCAGTCTATGGCCCCCTGCTCACTCAGGTTGTGGAAATGGCGAAGGTCGACCTTGACGAGAGCACGTTGTCATCTCTTACGAGGGCGGCAGGAATCTACGGGGCCTCCAGTCGATCTTCTAGAGATGCCTATGTTGAAGCGACAGCACTCCAGACTGGCCGCGACAAGGAGGCGTTCCGCCCCGTCGTTCAGACGTTAGAAGCCGCATACGCGATCACTGACCATACAAAGTCAATATCTTTTCTCCTAGCTGAAGGCGTCGTTCCGTCCAACGTGGGCGAAGGCTACCTGACCCGGCTCATCATCCGCCGAGCCGCAAGGCTGGCGCGACAACTAGGAATCCTCCAGGAACTTCCTGACATTATCGAGGGGCAGATCAAGTTGTGGGGTGGAGACTTTCGCCTCCTGCGAGAGATGAGAGGAGAGATACTGGAGGGCCTGCGGATTGAAGTTGAGAAATATGAGGAGACGATCAGTAAGGGATCAGAAGCGGTACTACGGCTTTCAAAGGAGCTCTCGGGTCAAGGCATTCGAAAGATTCCCACAGACCAGCTTGTTCTGCTCTACGATTCCCAAGGTCTGGCTCCAGAGATCGTAAGGGAGAGCGCCGAGAAAGTCGGAGTAGAGGTTGACGTTCCCGAGAACTTCTTGACGCTAGTCGCGGAACGACACTCCAAGCCGACTAGTAGCCTTGAGGCGTCATCGTCCAATCCTGAATGGGAGGAGAACCTAAAGGATCTTCCTGTTACCCGAGCGATATACTATGACGATGCGTACCAGACCAGCTTCCAAGCCAAGATCGTAGCAAAGGTCGGTGAAAACGCTGTCGTGCTGGACCAAACGTGCTTCTACCCTGAGGGAGGTGGCCAGCCTGCTGATCACGGCGAGTTACGATTTGCCGACAAGAAATTGAAAGTTACAGACGTCCAGAAGTTCGGAAACACCGTCGTTCATTTTCTTGACCAACCCATCGATCAAGAAATCGAGCTGGTTGAGGGAGAGATTGACTGGCAGCGCCGTGTGAACCTGATGCGTCACCACACTGGCACTCACGCTCTGATCGGGGCGGCGCGGAGAGTGCTCGGCGAGCATGTCTGGCAAGCAGGTGCGCAAAAGGAAGTGGAGTCGAGCAGGCTAGACGTAACGCACTACCGGGAGATCAGTGCGAAAGAGAGGGAAAGGATCTAACCAAGTGATTCTGCGTGACCTGCCTGTTCAAGTTGCCTGGATGGCTCGTGAGAAGGCAGAGGCAAAGTACGGTTACAGGCTCTACCAGGGCGGAGCGGTCCCAGGCTCGAAGATCCGAGTAGTAAGAATCCAGGGCTGGGACGCGGAAGCTTGTGGAGGCACACACTGCAAGAGAACAGGGGAGCTGGGAGTCTTCAAGATCGAGAAGGTTAGCAAGTTGCAGGACGGCGTCGAGCGAATCATCTTCTCCGCGGGGGAACCCGCGCTGAAACGGCTCAACCAGCAGAGCGAAGCACTCGCAAAGGCTAGCGAACTCCTGAAAACGACGCCTGACAAGCTCCCAGAGTCCATCAAGGCAATAGTCGCAGAGAGAGATTCTCTAGAGAAAGAAATCGGAAAAGTTCACGCAAAGGCCATGGAAACACACGTCAAACAATTGGAGAAGAAAGCAATCAGTCTCGGAACCGTTAGACTCGTACTAGCAAAGACGGCGAAGAGGAGAGGAATCGACGCGGTCGAGGTCGCCAATCGGCTCAAGGAATCCGACCCCAATATGATCGTGGTGATATTCGAAGTATCGGAGCGCGTTCAGGTGGTAGCCGCGGCCGGCGATGAGGCTGTCAAGGCGGGTGTTAACGCGGGCCAAATCGTCTCAGAAGCGTCGAAAGTCTTGGGCGGTGGTGGAGGGGGCAGACTCTTCTTCGCGACAGGCGGTGGATCTTCCAAAGATAATGTGGACGAGGCCTTGAAGGTCGCGTCACAAACTGTCACAAAACAACTCAACATGGCAATCCCAGCGGAGGGAATCAGTAACGCCGGCCAAGCTTGACTGGCACGCGCTCGAAAGAAAGTGGCAGAAGAAGTGGGACTGGCGCAAGATTCACGAGACGGACTCTGACCCTCGTAAGCTCAAGTACTATGTGACGGCGGCTTATCCCTACCCGAACTCTCCACAGCACATCGGTCACGCGAGAACCTACACCATCGCCGACGTCAACGCCCGATATCACAGGATGAAAGGCTACAACACTCTCTTTCCAATGGGCTTCCACTATACGGGCTCTCCCTTGTTCGCGATGGCCAAGCGTCTGCGCGAAGGCGATCCTGAGATCATAGAGACGTTCACGAAGATCTACGGAATCCCAAAGTCAACACAGGAGAAATTGAAGGATCCGAAGTCGATGGCTTCGTACTTCCGTGACGATATCAAGAAGGGAATGGTGGAGATCGGATTCTCCATCGACTGGCGCCGAGAGTTCACGACCATCGACCCGTTGTATAGCCGGTATATCGAATGGCACTTTCGGACCCTGAACCGGAAAGGACTGATCACGAGGGGAACGCATCCGGTCGCATGGTGTCCGAACGACAAGAGCCCGGTGGGAGTCGTGGATACCCAGGGAGATGTGGAACCCGATATAGGAGAATCCTTTCTGGTCAAGTTCGAGAGAGATGGGGTGTTCTATCCTACTTCGACTTTGAGGCCGGAGACTGTGTTCGGGGTCACCAATCTCTGGGTCAACCCAGAGGGCACCTATGTTCGAGCTAAGGTGGACGAAGAGTCATGGATCGTCAGTAGGGAAACGGTGGAGAGGCTTCAGCACCAGAATCACAAAGTCGCCGTAGAACGCGAGATCCAGGCGCCCGAGCTGCTGTGGAAGACCGTTCGAAACCCGGTGGCAGGTAACGAGCTCCCGATCTTCCCGGGAAGCTTCGTGGAACCAGATAATGGCACCGGTGTTGTCATGTCCGTTCCAGGTCACGCTCCGTACGACTATCAGGCCCTGATCGATCTCAAGGCGAGGAACGCTGACTCTGCGGAGGCGGGAGCGATTCTGCAATCAACCAATCCAATATCGATCATTCGAGTAGAAGGGTTCTCCGATCTTCCAGCGAAGGATCTGATCGAGAAGTTCGGGGTCAAAGACCAGAACGATCCTCATCTCGAACAGGCGACTCAGGAGCTGTACTCGAAAGAGTTCCATGATGGCGTCATGAAAGAAAACACTGGCGGATATTCTGGGATGCCGGTCGCGAAAGCGAGGGAAGCCATCGTCCAAGAGCTGACAAGACGGGGGAAAATTGAGACTCTGCTTGAACTGAAAAACGCGCCGGTGGTCTGCAGGTGTGGAACAAAATGTCTAGTCCACATTCTAGAGAACCAGTGGTTCATCAACTATGGCGATTCTGAGTGGAAGAAGCTCGCCCACAAATGCCTCGATCAAATGGTCATCCTACCGGAAGAGATTCGAGCCGAATTCAATTACACAC